>NZ_JANJUE010000106.1 GCF_024710765.1 Pseudoxanthomonas sp. | reverse complement strand
CGCCGGTGGCCCTTCCCCGAGGACCGAGTGCTGCTGCCGTTCGGTCTGCACCTGTGCATCGTCGAGCTGCCGTCCGGCGAGCGAGTGGTGAAGTCCGACTCCGGCCACGTCTTCGGCGACTACCGCGAGAACTGGAAGCTGGGTGCGCGGATCCGCGTGCGCCGCAGCGTCGAGGCGATGCTCGAGGTCTTCCCCGACAAGATGTACCCGGACCCGGAGTGGAACGAGCTTCGCGAGTACTACGACCCCATCTCGCTGGCGCTGCTCGACATCGAGTCGGTGCCACCCGGCTACCCGGTCGTCCATGACTTCCTGCCGGACCTCGAGACGTTCTATCGGGACTGGCTGGGAGAGCCGCTGGACGGCTGAGGCCGGCACGCCCCCTACCAGCTTGACGCTAGTAGGCGTTCTGCTCGTCTTGCCTAGGTTAGAGATGAGCAACCCACACCCTGTAAGACAGACTTGCATACAGCGTCGCCAGTGGATATGGTGGTGAAGCCTGGTGGGCGAGAGGTGCGTGTCCTGTTCGACGTACGGTGACTGAGGTTCTCAGGAGCTATGCGAGCAATTGTCTTCGAAGGTCGCGACCGACGTGTCGCGGTGAAGAACGTCGACTTGGCTTCACCTGGGCCCGGCGAGGTGACAATCAAGATCGCGGCGGCCGGTGTCTGCCATTCCGATCTGCATGTGCGACGAGGCGAATGGGATGTTCCCGTGCCGCTGGTCATGGGCCACGAGGGCTCGGGCGTGGTAGCCGAGGTGGGCGCCGGAGTGACGGACCTCTCCGTCGGAGATCACGTCGTTCTCTCGTGGGTTGCGCCATGTCACGCTTGCCGCCATTGTCGGGCAGGCCACGAGGCGCGCTGCGAGGTCGCGGCGACGGTCGTCGGTCCCGGCGGCGTGCTCCAGGACGGGACGTCACGGCTGCGACTCCATGAGGATGGACGCCAACTCCACCATTACCTCGGGGTGTCGTCGTTTGCGGAATACGCGGTCGTTCCGGCCAGCGGAGCGATCAGAATCCGTCCAGACGCCCCGCTCGAGGCGGTTGCGCTGATCGGCTGCGCCGTTGCGACCGGTGTCGGCGCCGTTCGGAACACGGCCGCCGTGGAGGCCGGTACCACGGTCGCCGTCATCGGGTGCGGCGGGGTCGGGCTGTCGGTCGTCCAAGGCGCCCAGATCGCGCGAGCCGCTCGGATTATCGCGATCGACCTGCACGCCGAGAAGGTTGAGCTCGCGCAGCGTCTCGGCGCGACGGACGGGATCGCCCTCTCCGGGGGCAGCGCGAACGACGCGCTGCGCCGGCTGGAGCCTGGGGGCGTCGACTACGCGTTCGATGCGATCGGCACCATCAGCACGATCGAGGAGAGCATCGCGATGCTCGGCCTCGGTGGCGCGGCCGTCATCGTGGGTCTTCCGCCGACCGGGGCACGAGCCGCGTTCGAGCCGCTCGTGCTCGCCGAGGCGGACCAGCGGATCCTCGGCTGCAACTACGGCGGCGTTCGGCCGCAGCACGACATCCCGAGACTCGTCGACGAGTACGTGAACGGCCGGTTGAAGCTCGACGAACTGATCTCCGGCCGTCGTCCGCTCGAGGAGGCCGAGGAAGCGCTCGACGATTTGGAGGGGGGTCACGTGCTGAGGACGCTGCTCGTTCCGTGACCCAGCCTTCGATCGAGATCACCCGTCACCCGGTCCGCCTGCAAGCCGCGACAACGTCGTCGATCAGCAGCGGGTTACACAGCCGAAAGGACTACGCAAGATGAAGCCGGATATCGAGCCCCTGCTCACTGAGCCGCCGAGCGCGGCGGGCGCGCCTGCCGGTTCGCACCTCGTCGATGCGGGCCTACGGCGAGGCGTCCTGCCCACGGCCGAGCTGATGGCTCAGGCGATCGCGAACATCGCGCCGAGCGCGGTCGTCGCGTTCATCCCGGCGGCTATCTACACGACCGCCACGAACGGCACTTGGCTCTCGTTCCTCTTTGCGACGATCGTCATCCTTGCCGTTGGGTACTGCGTCGCGCAGTTCGCGAAGCGGCGCGCTACGGCTGGGTCCCTCTACAGCTACGCGTCGTACGGTCTGGGGCCCTTGGGCGCCTACATCACCGGCGTCACGCTCGTGATCGGCTGTTTCGGCATCGCGGCCGGCTCGCTCAGCGGCTGTGTGTCCTACTTCATCCTGCTGCTCGACCAGATCGGCATCTCGCTGTCGGGGCTCGGTGCCCAGATAGTCCTCGTGATCCTCATCGGCTCGCTGGCCACGCTCCTCACGATCCGTGGGATTCGTATCTCGGCGCGGACCGCGCTGGTCCTCGAGCTCGTGTCGATCACGATCATCACGTTCGTGCTGATCTTCGCGCTCCTCAAGCACCCCGGCGGGGTCTTCGACAAGCAGCAGATCACGTTCGACGGCGTTGCGGGCGGAGGCATCGCCACCGGCATGGTCTTGGCGATCCTTGGATTCGTCGGCTTCTCGAGCGCGGATGCCCTCGGCCGTGAGGCACGCGATCCGTTCAAGGCAATTCCGCGGGCCATCATGTTCAGCGCCCTCGGCGTCGGCCTGCTCTATGTCTTCGCCTCGTACGCGCAGGTTACCCTGCTGGGCGAAAAGCTCGACGGCAACTTCGCGCCGATGGACCAGATTGCCGTAAATGCCGGCATGCCGTCGTGGTTCAAGCCGATTCTCACGTTCGGTATCACCGCATCGTTCTTCGCCGTCGTCGTCGCGCCTATCAACGTGATTGGCCGCATCGTCTATGTCATGGGCAAGGAGGGCGTCGCGCCGGACGCGCTCGGGCGCACACACGGAGAGCACCTGACTCCGCACAGGGCCATCCTCGTGATCGCTCCGCTGGTGCTGCTCGTCGATATCGTCCTGTACGTCGCCGGTGCCAGCATGGACGAGGTGCTTGTCTGGGTCGATACGTTCGGTACGTACGGCTACATGATCGCCTACGCGGTGCTTGCGATCGCGACGCCCGTCTTCCTGAAGGGCATCGGAGCGAGGAGCTCGCTGGTGACGTTGGCCGCGACCGTGGCCGTGCTCGCGATGGCGTACGTCTTCTACAAGAACGTGTATCCGGTCCCGGAGTTCCCGCTCAACGTGATTCCGTACATCTTCCTCGCCGTCGTGGCCGGAGCGCTTCTCTGGTACGCACACCTGAAGCGCAACAGGCCGCACGCGGTCGCCGCGATCGGAACCCTCGAGACGGATGTCCTTGACAACATCTGACGGCCACTCGGCGGCCGGGATGCTCGCCGGTCTACGGCCCACGAGTACGGACGTCCGGTGAGCAAGGTGTCCGAGCCACGGTTGAAAGGACGCCGCGCACTAGTCACCGGCGCGGCGTCCGGGCTCGGTGCGGCGATCTGCCGGCGTCTTGTGGCAGAGGGCGCCATCGTCGCCGGACTGGATGTGACACCCGGAGCCCCCGCCGGAATCGCGTTCGCGGCCTACGCAACGGCGGACGTCAGCGATCCGCTGGTCGTTCGGGAAGCCGTCGACGGTGTCGTGAAGGAACTGTCCGGTCTCGATCTTCTCGTGAACTGCGCGGGCATCGAGGTGCTGGGCGGAGTCGCGGACCTCGATGTAGCGGACTGGGACAGGCAGTTCGCCGTCAATGTGCGCGGGACCTATCTGGTGACGCGGGCCTGCTTGCCCGCGCTCGTCGAGGGAGGCGGTGCGGTCGTCAATCTCGGCTCCGATGCCGGCCTCACGGGCGATGTAGGCCTGGACGCCTATGTGGCCTCCAAGCACGCCGTGGTCGGCCTTACGCGCTGCCTCGGGGTGAGCTGGGGGTCGCGGGGCGTGCGCTTCAACGTCGTCTGCCCGGGCCTGACGCAGACGCCAATGGCGGAGAGGATCCTCGCGGCCGCAGCACCGGAGGAGCGTGATCGCTACCTGCGGTTCGTACCGATGGGGAGGCTCGGGATGCCGTCAGACGTGGCGGCCGCCGTAGCGTTCCTGCTGTCGGAGGACGCCGCGTACATCAACGGCGCGGTGCTGTCCGTCGACGGCGGAGCGACCGCGGGGTACTACTACGATGCGACCGCCGAGGCCCCGTATTGCGGTAGCCCCTGATGGCAGTGGTGACCGAGATCCGCGAGCTGCCGCCCTCTGGTCGCGGGCCGCGGAAGCGATTCGTCGGCCGTGGCTACACGGCTGATCTGGCATGACGGCGTAGGGGGCGAGCGGGGCATGGGCGAGCTGGAGGGCCGAGTGGCGGTCGTGACGGGTGGTGCGTCTGGCATCGGTGCGGCGTGCGTGCGCGCGCTCGCCAACGCCGGAGCAGCGGTCGTCATCGGCGACTCGGCACCCCGTCGTGCGATGGACGTTGTCGCGGGCGTGGCAGTCGACGGGGGGCGGGCCGCACTCATCGCTATCGACGTCTCACGAGCCGAGGACTGCGAGGCGCTCGTGAACGAGGCGGTGCGTCGCTACGGTGGATGCGATATCGCGGTGAACGCCGCTGGGATCGCCGGGTCGGACTCGGCGCTCGCCGAACTGGCCGTGGAGGACTGGGCCCACGTGCTGGCGGTGAACCTGACAGGTGTGTTCCTGTCCGTGCGGGCTCAGCTGCGGCATATGACCAAGGCGGGCGGCGGTGTGATCATCAACGTCGCTTCGGTGCTGGGGTGCGTCGCTCCGAGCGCTGAGGCGTGTGCCGGTTACACGGCGGCCAAGCACGGCGTGATTGGTCTGACGCGTGCCGCGGCCGTCGAATACGCTCAGCAGGGCATTCGCGTCAACAGCGTAGGGCCGGGATACATCGCCACGCCGATGGTCGAAGCGATGGGCGATCCCTTCCGCGAGGCGGTTGGCGCACTGCACCCGATGGGACGCCTGGGGACGGCAGACGAGGTTGCCGGCCTGGTCTGCTTCTTGGCCGGTGAGCGCGCGGCGTTCATCACGGGCGCCCATTACGCGGTTGACGGGGGCTATACGGCTTGGTGAGTCGTCCTTGGATCAGCGGCGTGTCGTGTTGCTGTGGAAGTCGTGTGCATCGGGCGCTCCGCCGGGCGGTAGTCGGGCCGTCGGCGTCGGACCGTTGTTGCCGGCGCCCGTGACCGTGTAGGTGAGCAGGGTGAGGATCGACCTCCGCCGCGCACAGGCATGACGAGCGATGCGAGCCGGGGCTGCTGCCCTCGCGCAGCTCGGGCGTCGACGAGGCGCGGGCGCGCGCGGGCCGGCACATCTCACACTCCTCCGCATCGCTCGTGGGTGAGCGTTACCTCGCCCGAGACTCGCCGCGGTCAGCAGCTCCTTCACGCCCCAACGCTCGTATTTCCGGGAGCCCGTACTAACCGACGACCGCCGGCCTGATGTTCTGGTTGAGGTGGAAGAAGTTGTCCGGATCGTAGAGCGACTTGATGCGCGAGAGGCGGTCGTAGCCGTCGCCGAAGGCGGCGCGGACGCGGTCCTGGCCCTCGTCGCCGATGAAGTTGAGGTAGACGCCGCCGCTGGTGAAGGGCTTGAGGGCGGCCGAGATCCCGCGGCCCCAGGCGAGGTGCCGCTCGTCGTCGGCGGCGCTCTCCCACAGCACGAACGGGTGGGAGACCCATTCGGCGTCGCGTCGGGCCATCGGCGTCTCGTCCGGCGAGACGCGAGCCACCTGACCACCCCACGGGAACATGATCGACTGGCACGCCGAGGGGATGGGCATCCTCTCCGAGTGCGAGGCGAACACGTCGATCGCACCGTCGCTCAGCTCGTCGAGGTAGTCGGCGGTCCAGTAGTTCCGCAGCCCCGGCGGATCGTCGATCATGCGCTGCAGCTCGGCGTACGGCATCGGGCCGACGAGGTCGACGGCGGGCTCCAGCTCACGCAGTCGCCGCGCGTGCGGCTCACCGTCGCCGGGATCGGACCCGGCCCAGAGCAGGGCGATCCCGCAGCAGAGCCGGCCCTGCAGCTCGGGCGGCACGAAGTCCTCGGGCGGCCCGGTGAGGTACACGACGGCCAGCGCCAGCTCGTCGGGGCCGCCTTCGATCTCCTCGCGCACCGCCTCGGCCACCTCGCGGCCGCGCTCCCCCGGCCAGAGCATCAGACCGCCGAGCACCGTCGGACCCAGCGGGTGCAGCCGAAGCTCGAACGCCGTCGCCACGCCGAAGTTGCCGCCGCCGCCGTGAAGCGCCCAGCAGAGCTCGGGGTGCTCGCTCTCGCTCGCGCGCACCCGATCGCTCGCGGCGGTCACCAGCTCGACGGCGATCAGGTTGTCGCAGGCGAGGCCGTGCTTGCGCTCGAGC
>NZ_JANJUE010000081.1 GCF_024710765.1 Pseudoxanthomonas sp. | reverse complement strand
TCCTGGATTTTTCCGCTCGCCCCCACGCCAACCCTCCCCCGCGAGTGGGGGAGGGGACTGTTTCCATGAACGGTGCGATAGGGGGGCATACATGACGTCGCCGATCGTGTTCGACGATGATGAGGATGTTGCCCCCGCGTCGCTATGCTCCGCTCCTTCCCCCGCTTGCGGGGGAAGGCGGGGATGGGGGTGCTTTCCGCAGTGGATCCCGTCGACCGCAGCGATCCAGGACCGCGCCTGACGTTGCTGGTCATGGCGCGGGATTTTTCCGCTTGCCACCACCCCAACCATCTCCCCCAGGCGGGGGCGAAGGGCTCTTCGCGAGAGTGCGACTTCACCGAGGTCTTGTCGAGTACTGGAAGGAATCCGTTCACGTCCTGCCCTGTATCGACTACGAACGTACCTGCGACACCAGCGGCGCGAATCCGCCATACATCATCCGTTTGGAATCGAAGGGCATCTGATCCGGTCCGATGTCGGCGATGCGTGGATCGGCCATGGCCCTGGCGTTGACCCGATCGCGATGGGCGCGGGAGCGGTAGCGGATCCAGGAGAAGATCACGACTTCGCCGGGCCTGAGTTTCACGCTGCGGGCGAACGAGGTAGTCTTGCCATCGGGCACGTCGTCGCCCACGCATTCCCAGTATTCGACCGCGCCATGATCCATCCAGACCTGTCCGGCCTGGCGGGCGAGCCGGCGATACGGCCAGCCGGGTCTTCGGCACCGCCAGCAGAAAACCATCCACATAGGCCATCGTCGTGAAGCCCTTGGGGAATCCGGATGATCGGGTGGAGAGCGTTAAGACCCAGGCAAAGCGCCGGCGTCAGGCTGGCGAGGCCGATCGCGCGCGGCGCTCGATGAAGTTGAGCAACGGGCCGGTCATCGCCGTGGTCACCAGCGCCATGATCACCAGCACCGCGAACAGGCGATCGCCGATCAGGCCCATCTCGTAGCCCAGGTTGAGCACGATCAGTTCCATCAACCCGCGCGTGTTCATCAGAGCGCCCAGCCGCAGCGCGTCCGTCTGGGGCATGCCGGCGCTGCGCGCGGCCAGCCAGGTGCCCAGGCCCTTGCCGAGGCTGGCGATGAGAATCACCACCCCGCACAGCAGCAGGTCGCCGGGCCGCCAGCCTTCCACGCGCAGGCGCAGGCCGGTCATGGCGAAGAACAATGGCAGCAGCAGCGAGATGGCGAAGGGTTCGACCTTCTGGATCAGCAGTTCGCGCAGGCGTGCATTGCCGGAGACGGCGATGCCGGCCAGGAACGCGCCGAACAGGGCGTGGATGCCCAGCAGTTCGGTCACCAGCGCGGCGGCCAACGCCATCAGCAGCAGGCCAATCAGATGGCGGCCCTTGCGTTCGGGCGCGACTTCGTGTCGCGACAGCCACGGCCGCACCAGCACGATCATCACCCCCGCGAACACCAGCGTGCCCAGCAGGCTGGTGAGCGCGGAAGCCCAGCCGGTCGCCTGCGCCGAAGCGACGATGGCGGCGAGCAGGCACCAGGCGGTGGCGTCTCCCAACGCGGCGCAGGCCACCGCGATGTGGCCGAGCGGCGTGTGGGTGATGCCGCGGTCGGACAGGATGCGCAGCAATACCGGGAAGGCGGTGACGCTGAGCGAAATGCCCATGAACAGGGCGAAGTTGGCGAAGCCGACGCCGGCGGGCGCGTGCGCGTTGAACAGCGCGAAGGCCAGCAGCACGCCGCACAGGAACGGCAGCGCGATGCCGCTGTGGCTGACCAGCAGGGCGAAGGCGCGGCGACCGTGCAGGCTGGACAGTTCCAGTTCGGCACCGGCCACGAACAGGAACATCAGCACGCCCAACTGGCTGATCAGGCCGAGCGCGCCGAGCGATGCCGGTGCGAACAGCCAGGCCTGGGTTGCCGGCATCACCGCGCCGAACAGCAGCGGACCCAGCAGCAGGCCGGCTGCCATCTCGCCGATGACCGCCGGTTGGCCGAAGCGGCGCAGCAGCCAACCGGCGCCCTTGGCGGCGGACAGCACCACCAGCAGTTGCAACAGGAACAGGGCGAGCGGGGTGGCCGCGCCGGCATGCGCGGCGCTGTTGCCGGCCGTCGGCGTCGGCGCGGAGACCGGCAGTGGCCAGCGGGAGAGCAACAGCGCCACCAGCAACGGCACGGCCACCAGCAGCAGATAGCGCCAAGGAGACGCGGTGCCGAGCCGGTGTTGCGAATCTTCCATGCCGCCGGGTCCCGTGGATGAGTGGGGTGCGCCGCATTCTAGCGGCGCACCCGTTCCACGGGAGCGACGGGATCAGGCGGCCATCGGCAGCGACTGGCGGCGCAGGCGCAGCGCGTTGGCGACCACCGAGGCCGAGCTCAGGCTCATCGCCAGCGCGGCCAGCATCGGCGACAGCAGCGGACCGCCGAACAGGTACAGCAGACCGGCGGCGACCGGCACGCCCAGCGCGTTGTAGAAGAACGCGAAGCCCAGGTTCTGGCGCATGTTGCGCACGGTGGCTTCCGACAATGCCTTGGCGCGGACGATGCCGCCCAGATCGCCCTTGACCAGGGTGACCTGCGCGCTGGACATCGCCACGTCGGTGCCGGTGCCCATGGCGATGCCGACATCGGCCGAGGCCAGCGCCGGCGCATCGTTGATGCCGTCGCCGGCCATCGCCACGACGCGGCCCTCGGCCTTCAGGCGGGCGACCAGCGCGGCCTTGTCGGCCGGGCGGACTTCGCCATGCACTTCGTCGATGCCGACCTGCGAGGCCACCGCTTGCGCGGTGCGTTCGCCGTCGCCGGTGGCCATCACGATGCGCACGCCGATCGCCTGCAACGCACGCAGCGCCGAAGGCGTGGTGACCTTGATCGGATCGGCCACCGCGATCAGGCCGGCGGCGCGGCCGTCCACGGCCAGGAACATCACGCTGGCACCTTCGGCACGCAGGCGGCGGGCGTCGGCGTCCAGCGGCGACACGTCGACGCCGGTTTCCTGCATCAGCGCGGTGTTGCCCAGCGCCAGCGCCTTGCCATCCACCTGGCCGCGCACGCCGATGCCGCTGGAGGATTCGAAATCCTGCGCGGGAGCGAGGACGATCCCGCGTTCGCGTGCCTCGGCGACGATGGCGTGCGCCAGCGGATGCTCGCTGCCGGCGTCCAGGCTGGCGGCCAGCCGCAGCGCTTCGGTTTCCTCGACGCCGCCGGCCGGGATCAGCGTGCGGAACGCGGGACGGCCCTCGGTGAGGGTGCCGGTCTTGTCGACGATGAGCGTATCGACTTTGCGCAGGGTCTCGATCGCCTCGGCATCGCGGAACAGCACGCCCAGCTGCGCGGCGCGGCCGGTGGAGACCATGATCGACATCGGCGTGGCCAGGCCCAGCGCACAGGGACAGGCGATGATCAGCACCGAGACCGCGTTGAGCACCGCGTAGGTCCACGACGGCTCCGGACCGAACAGGCCCCAGCCCAGGAAGGTCAGTACCGCCGAGGCCAGCACCGCCAGCACGAACCAGAACGAGACCTTGTCGGCCAGCCGCTGCATCGGCGCGCGCGAGCGTTGCGCCTGCGCGACCAGTTGCACGATCTGGGCGAGCACGCTGTCGCTGCCGACGCGCTCGGCGCGGATGATCAGGCTGCCGGACCCGTTGATGGTGGCGCCGATGACGCTGTCGCCGTCGGCCTTGGACACCGGCACCGGTTCGCCGGTCAGCATGGATTCGTCGATGTGCGAGCGGCCTTCCAGCACCACGCCGTCCACCGGCACCTTTTCGCCGGGGCGCACGCGCAGGCGATCGCCTACGTGCACATGGGACAGCTCGATGTCCTCTTCCTGGCCATCCTCGCGCAGGCGGCGGGCGGTCTTGGGAGCGAGACCGAGCAGCGCCTTGATCGCGGCCGAGGTCTGCGAGCGCGCCTTCAGTTCCAGCAACTGGCCCAGCAGGGTCAGCGAGACGATGACCGCGGCGGCCTCGAAGTAGACGCCGACCCGGCCGTGTTCGTGGAAGGAAGCCGGGAACAGGTCAGGCGCGACGGTCGCCACCACACTGTAGCCGTAGGCCGCGCCCACGCCGGTGCCGATCAGCGTCCACATGTTGGGGCTGCGGTTGCGGATGGACTGCGCCCAGCGCTGGAAGAACGGCCACGCCGCCCACAACACCACCGGCGTGCTGAGCACCAGTTCAGTCCAGGTGCGCGTGGCCGGCGGCATCGCGTGGAAGTATTGGCCGAACATCGCCAGCACCAGCGTCGCCACGCTCAGCGGCAGGGTCCACCAGAAGCGGCGGCGGAAATCGGTGAGCTCCGGATTCTCGCCGTCGTCCAGCGAGGGCATCATCGGTTCCAGCGCCATGCCGCAGATGGGGCAGGTGCCGGGGCCATCGCGGACGATCTCCGGATGCATCGGGCAGGTGTATTGCGCGCCGGGCACGGCGGCTTCGGGCTCGCGTTTCGGCGCCAGCCAGCGCGGCGGGTCGGCAACGAACTTGTTGCGGCAGGCGGCCGAGCAGAAGTGGTAGGCGTGGCCGGCGTGCTCGGCGTGGTGCGCGGTGGTGGCCGGATCCACGCGCATGCCGCAGACCGGGTCGATTACGGTGTCGGCAGTGTGCGCGTGGTGTTGACCATGGCCGTGATGGGCATGATCGTGGCCGGCATGCGCGTGGTCATGTTCCTGCGCATGGCGGGTCTTGTTGCCGGAGCAGCAGGCGCCGGTCGCCTTCGCATCCGCAGCGTCGTTCTTCGCCGGGTCGCAGCCGGACGAAGGCTCGTTGTCGTCTTTCGAACGGGCGAAGCGCGCGGGATCGGCGATGAACTTTTCGCGGCAACCCGCGGAGCAGAAGTGATAGGCCTGTCCGTCGTGTTCGGCATGGTGCGCGGTGGTGGCGGGATCCACGTTCATGCCGCAGACCGGATCCTGGGTGGAGCCCTTGTCTTGCCGACCATCGCCATCGCCATTGCTGCTGCAACAGGACGCGCCGCCGGCTTTCTCCGCGCCGGCTTTGCCGTGCGTGTGGCGGGAGCCGCTCATTTCGGTTCCTCGGCGAGTGCGGCCACGATCGGGCATTCGCTCAGATCGCCGTGGCCGGGGCAGGCCTCGACCAGGCCACGCAGCGCGTCGCGCATGCGGGTCATTTCGGCCAGGCGCTCTTCCACCACCGCCAGCTTGGCGGCGGCGGCGGCCTTCATCTGCGCCATGTCCTCGCGCCCGGCGCTGATTTCCAGCAGGTCGCGGATTTCATCCAGGGTGAAACCCAGCGCCTTGGCGCGACGGATGAAGGTCAGGCGGATGACGTCCGCGCCCTCGTAGCGGCGGTAACCGGCCGGGCTGCGGCTGGGCGGCGGCAGCAGCTGCTGGCGCTCGTAATAGCGGACGGTATCGATGGGCACGCCCGCCAGGCGTGCCAATTGGCCGATGTTCATGGCGTTCTCCGGTGCGGGATGGCGCCATTCTGCACCCTTGACCTTGGTCAAGAGTCAAGGGTTTTGTCACGGTAGCGGGCTCAGCCGCGGATGGCGTGCGCCGCGCGGTGGACCAGGCGGGCGGCGACCCGGGCGGTGCCGTTGTCACGGTCGAACGGCGGCGACAGTTCCGCCACGTCCATCAGCGCGACCTTGCCGGTGGCGGCGATGGTCTCCAGCAGCGGTTCCAGCACTTCCAGCGGCACGCCGCGGGCGCTGGGCGCGCTGACGCCGGGCGCCATCGCATGCGGCAGCACGTCCAGGCAGACGGTCAGGTAGATCAGATCGATGTCGCGCAGCCAGTCGGCCACGCGCTGCTGGCACAGGTCCAGCCGGCGCATGTCCATCTCGTCGTCCAGCAGGTAGCGCACGCCGCGCTGGCGCGCGGTCTCGAACAATTGGCGGGTATTGGCCGATGCGCTGATGCCCAGGCACAGGTACTGCAGATCCAGACCGATGCCGGCGGCATGATCCAGCGCCTGCAGGAAAGGCGTGCCGGAGCTGCCAACGGCCTGCTGGCGCAGATCGAAGTGGGCATCGAAGTTGACGATGCCCACGCGCGGCCGGCGTTCGCCCAGGTGCCCGATCAGGCCCTGGTAGCTGGCGAAGGCGATTTCATGCCCGCCACCCAGGCCGATCGGCAGGTGGCCGGCATCGAGCAGGGAGGCGACGCGGGCGCCGAACGCGGCCTGCGCGCCTTCCAGATCCTCGCCCTCGCAGACCACGTCGCCGGCGTCGTACAGGGGGGCGTCGTCGCGGACCGGCAGGTTGGACAGCGCCGCGCGCAGCACCATCGGGCCCTGCGCCGCGCCGGTGCGGCCATTGTTGCGGCGGATGCCTTCGTCACAGGCGAATCCCACCAGTGCCACGCCGGCGGGCGCGCCCGCCTGGGGCGTGGCGACGATCTGGTGCCAGCGGCGGGTGTCGCCGTCGCCGGGCGGATCGATGCGGCCTTTCCAGCCTGGAATCACGCGGATACTCCGAGCGGCATGTCGACGAAGGCGGTCAATGTACCGCTGGCGACCAGCGCTTCCAATGCCTGCATTTCCGGCGCCAGGTAGCGGTCCTCGCCGTAGTGCGGGACTTCCGCGCGCACGCGGGCGTGGGCGGCTTCCAGCAGCCCGGAGGATTTCAGCGGACGACGGAAATCGATGCCCTGGGCGGCGGCGAGCAGTTCGATCGCGACGATCCGGCGCACGTTGGTCGCCACGTCACCGGCCTTGCGCGCGGCAAAGGTCGCCATGCTGACGTGATCCTCCTGATTGGCGGAGGTCGGCAGCGAATCGACGCTGGCCGGGTGGGCGAGGGTCTTGTTCTCGCTGGCCAGCGCGGCGGCGGTGACGTGGGCGATCATGAAGCCGGAGTTGATGCCCGGCTCGGCCACCAGGAACGCCGGCAGGCCGGAGATGCTGGCATCGATCAGCAGGGCGATGCGGCGTTCGGACAGCGCGCCGACTTCGGAGACGGCGATGGTGATCTGGTCGGCGGCGAAGGCCACCGGTTCGGCATGGAAGTTGCCACCGGAGATCACGTCACCGGTGTCGGTGAACACCAGCGGGTTGTCGGACACCGCGTTGGCCTCGATCCACAGCGTGCGCGCGGCCTGCTGCAACTGGTCGCGGCAGGCGCCCATGACCTGCGGCTGGCAGCGCAGGCTGTAGGGATCCTGCACGCGGGTGTCGTTGTGGCGGTGCGATTCGCGGATGGCGCTGCCCTGGAGCAGGCGCAGGTATTCGGCCGCGACCTCGATCTGGCCG
>NZ_JANJUE010000068.1 GCF_024710765.1 Pseudoxanthomonas sp. | reverse complement strand
TGACCGGCGTGAAGATGTGGTTCGCCGCCGGCAAGGAACCGGATCTGGAGCGCAACCCGGTGCTGCGCTGGATGCGCGGCCACCTGCCGCTTTCGCCCGACTACCATGGCGAGGCGCTGAGCGTCGTCCGCGACGGCAAGCGCTGGTATACCCCGCTGTTCGTGGTGCTGGTGCTGATCGGCGTCACCGACGTGATCTTCGCGGTGGACAGCATCCCGGCGATTTTCGCGATCACCGCCGACCCGTTCATCGTGCTGACCTCCAACGTGTTCGCGGTGCTGGGCCTGCGCGCGATGTTCTTCCTGCTCGCCGGCATGGCCGATCGCTTCCACCTGCTGCCCTACGGGCTGGCGGTGGTGCTGGCCTTCATCGGCACCAAGATGCTGCTGGTCGACGTGTTCAAGATTCCGGTGCTGTGGTCGCTGGCCGGCGTGGCCGCGATCCTGGGCGTGACCATCGCCCTGAGCCTGGCGCGTCCGGCCAAGCCGGGCACCCACGCCTGACCGAGCTCCGGGACGGCCATCCCGCCCACGGGATGGTCTGTCCCCGGCCGCCGGCCCTTGCAAACCCCGGGGCGGGGCGCCATGCAGGAATCCATGGACGCGCATCATCCCGATCATCCGGCCTTCGATCCGGACACCCAGCGCCGGCATGACCGCCGGCGCCTGCTGTGGGCGCTGAACCTCAGCCTGGCCTTCGTGCTGCTGCTGGCGATCGTGTTCTCGGCACAATCCAGTTTCGACTGGGCGCCGTTCGCCATCGCGCCGCTGCAGGCGCAGGGGCTGATCGGCATCCTGACCGCGCCGCTGCTGCACGGATCGGTCGAGCACATCGCCGCCAACGCGACCGCCCTGCTGATGCTCGGCACCCTGGCCGGCGCGGTGTATCCGCGCGCCACCGCCTGCGCGGTGCCGCTGGTCTGGCTGGGCGCGGGGCTGGGACCGTGGTTGCTGGGCGAACCGGGCTCGCATCATCTGGGCGCGAGCGGCCTGACTCATGGCCTGATGTTCATGATCTTCATGCTCGGCGTGCTGCGCCGGGATCGCGCCGCGATCGCGGCCTGCATGATCGCGTTCCTGTTCTACGGCGGCATGGTGCTGAGCATCCTGCCGCAGGAGCCCGGCGTGTCCTGGCAGGCGCACATGGGCGGCGCCGTCGGCGGCTTCATCGCCGCGATCCTGTTCCGCCGGCTGGACCCGCCGCTGCCGCGCAAGCGCTACAGCTGGGAGGACGAAGAAGAATCGATGACCCCGATTGACGACGAACTGGAGCCGCCCGCGCCGCGCGAAGTACCGGTGCTGTGGGTACGTCCGCAGGACGATGGCGTGCGCGGGGTGGTGCTGCGCTTTCCGCCCCGCGATCCGCCTGGGCAGTAAGTCGCTGGTCCGTCTAAGCGGTCCAAGCACGCCCCTGTTGCTGCTTCGAACGGATGGAAAGTCGGGGCGGACGTTGGTAGGACACGGCCGGGATCCGTGGCGCTGTGTCCTGTAGGAGCGACGTCAGTCGCGACCGCGTTTCGACGGAATGACGAAACATCATCCGCATTCGACTTTGCTGTCCGCGCCATGTCCTGCCGTCATCCGAACGGACATCCGAAGGCGCCCGGCAGCCATCGCATGACCTTTCATCGCATCAGCATGACGTCATCGTGGACATTCAGCGCTATCGCGACCGCATCGCTTCCACCCTGTGAAAGTAATCGTATATTGGCGACCCCGCTTGGAGTCGTGATACATGAGCAGATTGATTCGATCAGGGTGGTTGGCACTGGGATTCGTTTTTGCAATCGGTGCCGTTGAAGCGCACGCCGCGCAGGTGGACGGCGATCCGGAATACCGGGTGATTGGCTACGTATCCGATGGCGAAAAGCTGCCGCCGATCAGCGCGCGCAAGCTGGACGTCATCAACTTCGCCTTCGCCCACGTCAATCCGCAGCACGAAGTATTCCTTCCCCGCGAGACCGCAACGCGATCGCTGGCGGGGCTGACCGCGCTGCGCAAGGACAATCCGGATCTGAAGATCGTGCTGTCGATAGGCGGCTGGGGCGCCGGGAATTTTTCCGAAGCGGCGGCCACCGAAGCCGCACGCGCGCGCTTCGCCGATACCGCGGTGGAGCTGGTGCGCCGGCATGATCTGGACGGCCTGGACATCGACTGGGAGTATCCCGGCCATCCGGGCCCGGGCATCAGCTACAACGCCGACGACAAGGCCAACTTCCCGCTGATGCTGGAAGCGGCGCGTGCAAAGCTGGACGCGCTCGGCAAGACCCAGGGCGACCGCCATTACCTGTTGACCATCGCCGCCGCCGATGGCGACGCGGCGCGTGGCCTCGACATTCCGCGCATCTCGGCGATCCTGGACTGGATCAACCTGATGACCTACGACTTCTACGGCAGCCTCAAGCGCACCACCGGCCACCACGCCGGCCTACGTCCCTCGCGCACGGCCGAGCCCGGCAGCCGCAACACGGTGCAGGCGGTCGAGGAATTCCTCGCCGGTGGCACGCCGCCGCGCAAGCTGCATGTCGGCCTGGCGTTCTACGGCCGCACCTTCGACGAGGTGACCGACGGCAACAACGGCCTGGACCGACCCTTCGCCAGCGGCGGCGGTTTCATTTCCTGGCGGGAGATCGCCCGCTCACGTCTGAACAAGGAAGGCTACGTCCGGCATTGGGACGAGGACGCCCAGGCCGCATGGCTGTGGAATCCGCAATTGCGCAAGATGATCAGCTACGAGGACCCGCAGGCCCTGCGCGCCAAGGTCGCCTACGTGCGCGAGAAGGGCCTGGGTGGCGTGATGTATTGGGAACAGAGCAATGACCCGGACGAGCAGTTGCTCGATGTGGCGCGCGAAGCGCTGTTCTCCGGTTCGTCCGCCACGCAGTAACGGCCGGGACGCGTCCCGCTTCTTTTTCGCGTGGGATTTATCCTGCCAGGACGACGTGAGTCGCGAAGGCAGTCACCGGAATCAGTGCGCGGGAAGGTATCGCGACTGGCGTCGCTCCTGCCGCGGAACTCGCATGGCAGCCCGCATGGGACTGCCGCATCCCGCTCCGCCGGCCATCCGGCGGAGCGGGCGATGCCTCAGAACTTCATCGTGAACTCGGCGCCGACGGTGCGCGGCTCGTTGATGAAGCCGGTCAGGTTGTTGAAGTCGATGGCGCCGACGATGCGGGTCTGGTCGGTGATGTTGCGGCCGAACAGCGCCACTTCGTAGTCACCGTAGTTCCAGCCGTAGCCGATGCGCAGGCCGCCTTCCAGCGAGGACTTGCCGGTGAATTCCACCGACTCGTACAGGAAGAAGTTCACTTCGCTGCGGTAGGCCCAGTCGGTGTAGAAGTACAGCTCGGCGCCATCGCCCATCGGCACGCTGTAGCGCGCGGTCAGGTTGTGCACCCACTTCGGCGCCTGCGGCAGCGGGTTGCCGTTGATGCGGGCGAAGCCGTTGACGATCGGATCGGTGACCGTGCAACCGCCACCGCACGGCGCCACGCCCAGATCGGCGTCCTTGATCTCGGTGTCGTTGTAGCTGCTGCCGAAGGTCACCAGCAGGTTGTCCAGGACGTAGGCCTCCAGATCCAGCTCGAAGCCCTGGCCGATGGTCTTGTCGGCGTTGAGCAGGTTGGCCTGGTTGGTGCCGCCGCCGACCGCGATCAGCTGCTGGCCATCCACGTCGTAGCGGAACACGTTGAAGCCCAGGCGCGCGCGCTTGTCCCACAGGTCCGCCTTGACGCCGGCCTCGTAGGAAATCACTTCCTCCGAGTCGGCCTTGGTCACGGTGCCGAAGGCCACGCGGCCCTGGATCGATGGCGCGCGGAAACCCTTGGCGACGCGCGCGTAGAAGTTCACGCTGTCATTGAACGCGTAAACCGCGCTGGCATCCCAGCTGACATCGTCCACGTCGGTGCGCTCGCGGAACGGGCCGCCCACCGGGGAACCGCCCGGCACGGCCTGCAGCACGCTGGCGCTGAAATCCTTCTCGTCCTGGGTGTAGCGCACGCCGCCGCGCAGCTTCAGTTTGTCGGTGGCCTGGTATTCACCGGAGGCGAACACCGCCCAGGCCTTGTTCTCCTGCTCCTGGATGGCGTGCCCGCTCTGCGGGTTGCCCGACGCCAGCGAGTCGTAGTTGAAGCTGTCGATGCGGATGTCTTCCTTGAACCAGAACAGGCCGGCCTGCCAGTTGAACCTGCCGCTGTAGTCCGATTCCAGGCGGAACTCCTGGGTGAGCTGCTTGTGGTGCGGCAGGCCGTCGGCCGATTCGGACGGGAAGCGCGCGCCGATCAGCGGCTGGCCGGCGTCGGTGCCGTCGGCCGGATTGAAGTCGAAGGTGTAGACGTAGCCGCCGTCGATGTCGCCGCGGTTGAGCGATTCGGCGGTCTCGTAGCCGCTGATCGAATACAGGTTGTAGTCGCCCAGATCCCAGCGCAGGCGGGCGCTGCCGCCCCAGGTGTCGAGCTCGGAGAAGTTCACGCCGTCGGTGTACATCTTGTCCTTGTCGAAACCCGGCACGAAGTCATTCGTGCCCGGCTTGATGATGTTGGCGCGGAACAGGCGGGCGGTGCCGTTGAGGTGGCGCTTGTGCAGGTTGAACAGGCCCTCGAACGCGTCGCCCTCGTACAGGAACTGCACGCGTGCGGCGGACTCGTCATAGCCTTCGGCGCCGCGATCCACGCCGGCCGGGTTCTGGTTCTTCACCCAGTCTTCCTTGCGCTGGTACAGCGCGGAGACGCGGGCCGACCAGCGCTCGCTGAGCGGACCACCGATGGCGCCCTCGAAATTCCACATGTTGTCGGTGCCGTAGGACAGCTGGGCATAGCCGTCCAGTTCCCGGGTCGGCTTGGCCGATTCGAACTTGACCACGCCGGCCGGGGTGTTGCGGCCGAACAGGGTGCCCTGCGGACCGCGCAGCACCTCGATGCGTTCCAGATCGAAAATCGGGAAGCCCTTCAGCAGCGGGCTTTCCTGGACTACTTCGTCGTACACCAGCGAGACCGGCTGCGACGCGTTGAGATCGAAGTCGGTGTTGCCCAGGCCACGGATGTAGAAGCGCGGGAACGCGCGGCCGTAGGAGGATTCGATGTTGAGGCTGGGCACGCGCGCGGACAGGAAGCGGATGTCGTTGCCGCCCGATCCCAGCACGTCGAGCTTTTCGCTGCTGACGCTGGAGATGGAGACCGGGACGTCCTGGATGTTCTCGACCTTGCGTTGCGCGGTCACCTGCACGGTGTCCAGCGTCGAGGCTTCGGTCTTGGGAGCGGGCGTGGCCGCTTCCTGTGCAAGGACGCTGCCGAACGGCAGCAGCGCGGCGATGGCGAAGGCAAGGCGGTGCGGCCGCACGGCGGCGGAGCGGAGTCGGGACATGGCGATGGCTTTCCGGTGGGTGGTCGGGGCGGCGGGCGCCGCATAGCACGCGAATGTTGCATTACAGCAACAGCCGGGGCAATGGCCGGAAGTCCTGTTCATGCCGAAGGTAACGGGGATCCCGCCCACCCGCGACCGCGGTCGCGATCCGACCGTACCGGGCAGGACTTCCGGGTATGTCGCGGCGGGCCGCGGCGCGGCTAGACTCGCGGCTCTTCCCATCCCCCGGACACCCTCATGAGCCAGTGGTATTTCCATAGTCCCAATGATCAGCAGCGGGTCGGTCCGCTGGACGACGAAGCCGCCCGCCGCCATGCCCAGCTCAACCCCGGCGCGCTGGCCTGGCGCGAGGGCATGCGCGAGTGGAAGGCGGTGCGCGAGGTGCCGGAACTGGGCGGCGCGGCCAGCGCCCCGCCGCATGTGCCGCCGCTGCCGGGTTCCGGCGGCCGCCGCGGCGCCGACGAGATCGATTTCCGCATCGTCGGCCACGACATGCAGTTCGTCGAGGTTGAACTGGATCCGGGCGAGAGCGCGATCGCCGAGGCCGGCGCGCTGATGTTCAAGGACGGCACGGTGCAGATGGACACCGTGTTCGGCAATGGCTCGCACAGTGGCCAGGGCGGCGGCTTCATGGACAAGCTGCTGTCCGCCGGCAAGCGCGTGCTGACCGGCGAGAGCCTGTTCACCACGGTGTTCACCCATACCGGCACCGGCAAGGCCAAGGTCGCGTTCGCCGCGCCCTACCCCGGCACGGTGCTGGCGATGAAGCTGGACGAGCACGGTGGCACCCTGATCTGCCAGAAGGACAGCTTCCTGGCCGGCGCGCGCGGGGTCAGCGTGGGCATCCACTTCCAGCGCAAGATCCTCACCGGCCTGTTCGGCGGCGAGGGTTTCATCATGCAGAAGCTGGAAGGCGACGGCTGGGTGTTCGTGCACGCCGGCGGCACCGTGGTCGAACGCGAACTCCGGGCTGGCGAACGCATCGATGTCGACACCGGCTGCGTGGTCGCCTACCACGCCAGCGTGAACATGGACGTACGCCCGGTCAGCGGCATCAAGAGCATGTTCTTCGGTGGCGAAGGCGTGTTCCTGGCCACCCTGACCGGTCCGGGCAAGGTGTGGATGCAGTCGCTGCCGTTCTCGCGCCTGGCCGGCCGCATGCTGCAGGCCGCGCCGCAGGGCGGCGGGCAGGCGCGCGGCGAAGGTTCGGTGCTGGGCGGGCTGGGCCGGATCCTGGATGGCGACAACAGCTTCTGAAACGGCGGTGGCGGGGATACGCCCCCTCTCCGTCAACTGATCTGCGCGTCCCCGGCTTCCCGCCGTCCCGGTAGGAAGCCATTGGGCCGGTACGCGGTATCCTGCGCGGCCAGTCCACTTCGCCTGCACGTTCATGAATCCGCTTCGCCCGCGCCTGTCCTGGTTGCTGCCGCTGGTCCTGCTCGCTGCTTGCGGCGGCAACACCAGGCCCT
Organism: Pseudoxanthomonas sp.; assembly: GCF_024710765.1. Lineage (GTDB taxonomy): Bacteria > Pseudomonadota > Gammaproteobacteria > Xanthomonadales > Xanthomonadaceae > Pseudoxanthomonas_A. Next base: position 50,606 of record NZ_JANJUE010000068.1, on the reverse strand, counting down.
CGCCGCCGCCCGCCGCGGTCACGCCCGTCGCGCCGGTGCCGCCACCATCGCCGATTCGCGTCGGCGTGGCCCTGGGCGGCGGCGCGGCAAAGGGGTTCGCCCACATCGGCGTGATCAAGATGCTGGAAGCCAACGGCATCCAGCCGGAAGTGGTCTCCGGCACCAGCGCCGGCAGCGTGGTCGGCGCGCTGTACGCCAGCGGCATGGATCCGTTCCAGATGCAGAAGCAGGCGTTCGCGCTGGATGAAACCAAAATCCGCGACGTGCGCCTGTTCTCCGGCGGTCTGGTGCAGGGCCAGGCGTTGCAGGACTACGTCAACGGCCTGCTCGGCAAGCGCCCGATCGAGAAGCTGAAGAAGCCCTTCGCCGCGGTCGCCACCCAACTGGAAACCGGCGAGCGCACCGTGTTCGTGCGCGGCAACGTCGGCCAGGCGGTGCGGGCGTCCAGCAGCATTCCCGGGGTGTTCGAACCGGTGGTGATCGGCAAGGCCACCTATGTCGATGGCGGCGTGGTCAGCCCGGTGCCGGTGGACGCCGCGCGCCAGCTTGGCGCGGACTTCGTGATCGCGGTGGATATCTCGACCAAGGCACCGGGCACCCGCCCGGGCAGCATGCTGGGTATCGTCAACCAGTCGATCACGATCATGGGCCAGAAGTTGGGCGAACAGGAGCTGGCGCGTGCGGACATCGTCATCCGTCCCCGCGTCAACGAGATCGGTCCGGCGGACTTCGAGCAGAAGAACAACGCGATCCTGGAAGGCGAACGCGCGGCGATGGCGATGATGCCGCAGATCCGCGAGAAGCTGGAACAGCTGCGCAAGCAGCGCCTGGCCGCGCATGCGGCGAAACTGGCGCCGGTCGCGCCGCCCAAGCCCGCCGAATGCGACGACGAAGGCTTCCGCCTGGGCAAGCTGTGGGGCGGCAAGAAGAAATGCGAGTAGCGCGGCGCCTGCTCCGCTGATCGTCACCCCGGGCGCCAGCCGGGACCGGCGCTATGACACCGCGCGTGCCAGATTCTCCCGCGCGCGCGCTTCCAGCCGATCATGGAAATGCGGGGTCGAGTACAGCCGCGGACGATCCAGGAAGCCGCGCAGGATCTCGCGCCGCTTGTGCCGGAACAGCCAACCGGGCACGAAGGCATACTCGCTCCGGATCTGCGCCTCGTATTCGGCGAACCGATCCGGCGCCGCGCCGAGGATCGCCAGATCCACGTCCACCAGCAGCTGCGCGTCGGCGTCCCGCGGCACCGCGTCGTGGCGGGTCGCCATGACCAGCGCGTGGACGCGATCCGCGGCGGTGATGTCGACTTCCGCGTCCACCAGCGCCTCGCGCGCCCAGTCGGCGCTGCGCACCTCGTTGTCGGATCGCTTCAACTCGTAGATGGCGTCGTGGAACCACAACGCCAGCTCGACCTCGTGCGGCCGATGGGCCAGCGCGCGCGCCTCGTCGAAGGCGGCCAGGCATTCACCGAGGTGCTGCAGCGTGTGGTAGTGGCGCTGCGGCTCGCGGTAGCAGGCCAGCAATTGTTCGAACCAGGCCAGGCCATCGCCGAGGGCGCCGATGCCTCGCCAGGCGCGCTGCCAGGACGGTTGCAGGTGTTCTCTCATGGGCGCGAGTCTACGCCCTTGTCCGCGCGCGATCCGCCCGCATCCTTGCAGGCATCCCCGTCACCGGAACATCGCATGTCCCTGTCCTCCCCGCCTGACGATCTGGCCGCCATCAACCGCAAGATCGTCGCCGAGGGCGAAGTGCTGCCCGCGGTCGTCCTCAAGGACGGCAGTCGCGTGCAGACCGGCACGGTCGCCACGCTGCTGCACAACATCACCCGCTACAACGCCGGCGAACGCGGCACGGTCGAACGCGAACTGGCGGCGGCGATACCGACCTTGTTCAAGGTCGGCCTGTTCGATTTGTTCCCGCCAGCGGAATGGATGGCCGGCGACAATCCCGGCCGGCGTCTCGTCGGCGAACTCGCGCGGGCGCACCAGACCGACCACGCGTGATCACGCGCGGCGCCCACAGCGCCTAGAGCAGGCGGATCCACTGCCGCAGCACGGCCTCGAACGCCGATTGACGGCGGCGCAGCTCGTCCATGCCGGCAAAGGCGACGCGTGCGCGGTCCGGCCCCAGCCATTCGAGCAGTCCGTCCGGGTCGTCGATCGCCGGCCGCTGTTCGGGCGCTCGCGTCTTCGCGCCCAGGTGCAGGATCACCCCGATGCCCTGCCTGGCCCGCAGATGGGTGGTGGCGAAGTACTCGTCCAGGCGCCAGCTCGGCGCGTTCCATTTGATGCCTTCGGCGATGCGCGGATCCACGCCGGTCACGATGCCGCGCAGCACCTCCACTTCCGCCTTGCAGGGATGGACAAGCGCGGCCATGAAGACATCGACGGCCGCGGTGGTATCGGTGGCTTTGCGGTGCATGCTTCGACGCTCCTGTCACCCGGGATCGGGTCCGCCGATTATTCCGGTTGTGCCGGTCCCCGGTCATGCTGCGCCCGCGCTTGGATCAACGCCGCCTTGTGCTGTTCCGCCCAGCGATCCAGCCCGACCAGGGTGCGATCCAGCGAATGGCCCAGCGCGGTGAGCCGGTACTCCACGCTCGGCGGCACCGTGCCGTGGTCGATGCGCGCGATCAGGCCGTTGCGCTCCAGCTCGCGCAGGTTCTGGGTCAGCACTTTCTGCGACACGCCGTCGATGCGCCGGAGCAAGGCGTTGTTGCGTACGGGACCGCGTGCCAGCTCGGTGAGGACCGGCAGCGCCCATTTGCCCGCCAGCAACGCCATCACGGCCTGCGACGGGCACGCGGCGGCATCGGTTTCCAGCGTTGGCATCGTCGCAATGGGCTGGCCACTGTCCATGGGCACCTCGAAGTGCGTACTTGTACGGCACCCAGTGTGTGGTCAGGCTGGGCGCCCTTCAAGTGAACCGGAGTCCGCCATGGCGTGGTGGCTGTTGATCCTCGCCGGCCTGATGGAAATCGTCATGGCCGGCGCCCTCAAATCCGCACAAGGGTGGACGCGTCCCGTGCCCGGCGTGCTCGGCATCGTCGCCGCGCTGGTCAGCATCTACCTGCTGACCCTTGCGATCCGCGATCTGCCCACCGGCACCGCGTATGCGGTCTGGACCGGCATCGGCGCGATCGGCGTCGCGGCGCTGGGCATCTTCGCCTACGGCGACAGCCCCTCGCCCGCCCGGCTGGGCTGCATGGCGCTGATCCTGCTCGGCATCGTCGGCCTGCGCTGGCTGGAGGCGTAAGAGACGCGCCTAGGCCCCGTAGTCGTCCAGATAGACCGGTGGCAGCGCTTCGGCCTCGCGCAGCCATTCGCGCACTGCCGGCCGGGACAGCAGGCGCTGGGCCCAGTCAACGACCTGCGGCCAGGCGCTGGCGTCGACATCATGCGCGAACAAGCGCCACAGCACGGGCACGAACGCCAGGTCCGCCAGCGACAGCGCCCCGCACAGATAGGGCCCACCGCTGTGCCCGAGCGCCTGCTGGCAGGCCGCCAGGATGCGCCCGGCCTCGGCCTGTTCCTGGGTCGTCATGCGCCGCCGCTGCGGATAGAAAGCGCTTTCGAATGACAGCCGGCCGCACAGGCCGGACAGGCCCGAGTGCACCCAGGCCAGCAGCGCGCGTGCCCGTGCGCGGTCGCGGATGTCGGCGGGCAGCAAGGGCGATTCACCCAGTTCACTGGCGTATTCCATGATCGCGAGCGAGTCGTGGATGACGGCATCCCCGTCCACCAGCACCGGCACGGCCGCCGGCGGCGAGAACGCGGCGATGCGGGCGAGGTTCTCGAAGCGCTGCGGCTTGCGGATGTCGACGATGTGTTCCTCGAACGCGATGCCCTGTTCGCGCAGCGCCAGCCACGCCCGGAAGGCCCAGCTGGACGCGTTGCGGGTACCGCTGTAGAGGATGCGGCTCATGCGCCGAGGTCCCCGTAAGGTCCGGCCACGACCACGACATAGCTGTCCGGATCGCGCAGCCAGATTTCGCGGTGCCGCGCGTTCGGATTGACCTTCGGGCCTTCCAGCACTTCCGCGTCGGCCTCGCGCACACGGCGGAGCGCGGCGTCGAAGTCGTCGGCCAGGAACCACAGCAGCACGCCGTTGCCCCGGGCGAGATCGGCCCGGCCCAGATGCGGGTGCGCATGCGCTTCCCATCGGTGCAACTGCAGGACCATCTCGTCGCCGGCCATCAACTGTTCGTAGTCATCGCCGCCATGCCCGCTCGCCAGTCCCAGCGTGGCCTGGTACCAATGCCGGCTGGCGGCGATGTCGTTGACCGCGATCAGTGGCTGCGGCTTCATGCCGGTGCGCCCGCCAGTCCATGACCGCCGACGGGTTCGGTTTCGAAATGCTCGCCGAAGCCCGCGATCAGCGGCTTGGCACGCGCGATGACCTGCTGCACCGCCGGCAGCGACAGCGAGGCCTTGTGGCTGGCGGCGCTGTCCCAGACCTCGGTGATCCAGATGCCGTCGGCATCGCCCGGATCCCGCGCGACGATATAGCTCAGGCAACCGGGCATGGCGCCCACGTCTTCCAGCATCAGGGCGATCAGCGCATCGCGCTGGCCGGCCACCGCCTTCATCTTTCCGATCAATCCGTACATCGCTTGTCCTCCCAGGGTGCCCGCCGGCAGGCGCGTGGACATCATCACCAGCGCCGCGCCCGCGCCGGCCAACAGGTCGCGGCGTTTCATGTCTTTGCAGGCTCGCAATCCGAGGGGTGGTTCACCCCGTCCTCGACCGGCACCTCGCCCAGCGCGAACGGATTGACCCCCTCCAGGCAGCCAACGTTGTAGCCGTATTCGTTGGGGTCGGATCGGCGCTGGTGGTGCGTATAGATGCCGCAGCGCGAGCAGAAGTAGTGCCGCGCGACCCGGGTGTTGAACTGGTACAGGCTCAACACGTCTTCGCCCTGCACCACCCGCAGGCCCGCCAGCGGCACCGAGGCGACGATGGCGCCCTTGCGCCGGCACAGCGAGCAGTCGCAGCGACGCGGCTTGACGATGCCATCGGGCAGATCCAGTTCCAGCACCACCGCGCCGCAATGACAGCGGGCGCGATGGGTGGCCTGGATGGGAACGCCACCGACTTCGCGGATCATGCCGTGCCTGCCCGGGATGCCGGCGTGCCGCGCCGGCAGGCCGCCAGTGTAGTACGCGGCCCGTGACGGAGGTCGGGGCGACTCGTCGTCCGTCCCGGTGCTTTCCGTTCCGGCGGCGTCACTGTTCCGGCTCCGTTGCCGGCCGATCCAGCGTCTTGAACATCACATGGGCATCCACCCACCCCGCGCGTGCGTGGCGGAAGGCGCCGGGCAGCGTGCCGACGATGTCAAAGCCCAACCGCCGGTAGAGTTCCACCGCCGCCGCGTTGGTGCTGACCACGTAGTTGAACTGGATGCCGCGAAAGCCCGCCTCGCGCGCGCGCTGCAGGCTGTGTTCGACCAGGCGCCGGCCAATGCCCCTGCCCTGCGCGGCGGGCGCGACCGCGTAGGTGGCGCTGGCGATGTGCGCGCCACGCCCGGCATGGTTGGCGCCCATCTTGTACATGCCGACGACCTCCCCGCCCCGCTCCGCCACCCACGCCGCGTGCGCACCGAACCAGTGATCGCGGAAGGTGTCGCGGTCGAAGTGTTCGTCGAACGGCAAGGCGTCGCCCGGGGCGATCACTGCCTGGAAGATCGTCCACATGGCGTCCAGGTCGGCAGTGGTCGCCGGTCGCACGTCAAGTTCTCCCATGATTCCGCTCCTGCATGTCGAACCCTCAGAACACTTCCAGACCCGGGAACCTGGCCTGCGCCTGCACGCAGTCGGCCAGATAGACGGCGATTCCGGCATCGCCGGTCCACAGCGAGTTGCGTGGCTGGCCATGCAAGCGCAGATCCCGCTGCTGCTGGACCAACGCATGCATCGCGAACGCGCGCGAACGCTCCAGCCACAGGACATCGCCGCTGCGTTCAAACAGCTTGAGCAGCGCATAGCCGTTGCCGGCGGTGCCGTGGCAGAGATTGCCTCCCTTGGCGAGCGGTCCGGCGCGCCAGATCGCCTCGCCTGCCCGCTCCAGCAGATGATCCAATGCCGCGTCGGCGATGTCAGCGGCGCCGATCACGATACCGGGCGCGCCGTGGCACACCTGCATCAGCCATTTTCCGCCGCCCTCCCGTTCGAACAGTTGCGGCCGCCAGTTCACCCCGCCGTCCTCGTGGACGGCGGTTCGATGCAGGGTGTCGAGCAGGCGCTCCCGCCAGGCCTCCCAAGTGCCGACCTCGAGCAATTCGCGGCCCCGCGCCAGCGCCAGCGCAACGCCGGCCAGGCCATGCGCGAGGCCGAGGTAGCTGGACTCTCGTCCATACAGTTGCTGCGGGATGTAGTGGCAGCCCGGCGCATCCGTGTACCGCCATGCCTGCCAAAGCGCATCGGTGGTCTGTCGGAACAGGTCCCGCCAAAGGGCCTGTCCGGTCCTTTCATGCATCAGCCACGCGGCCAGCAGCGTGCCGGGCGCTCCCCACATGAGCTCGTGCGAAGGATGCCGCGCATTGCCTTCGATCAGGCGCGCGAGCATCGTTTGCGTCCACGGCGCCTGCGTCGCCGCATGCAACATCATCAGGATCGGCGTTTCTCCCATCAGCAGGGACGCCGGTTCGCGCAAGCCATTGGTCTCGAGCCAGGCGCGATGCCGCGCCAGCAGTTGTTCCGGTTCCAGCGCATCGTCGTACCGCAACCGGACGAACCCCCGTGCCTGCAAATGCCGCAGCGCCCAGATCACGCCGGCCGCGCCGTAGTAGAACGCGGTCGCGCCATCGGGCTCGCCGTCGGTTTCACGATCCAGTGGATGGAGCGGCCAACCCAGACCAGGCACATGTGCCGCTTCAATTCCGCTCACGATCACCGCGATCGCTTCGCGGACCCGGGTTTCGTCCCAAGCGGGTGCGCGCAACGGTTGGTGGCGCTCGGGATCGTGAAGCATGCAAGACGCGGGAAGTGGCGGATGAATGATCGCGGCAACGAAGCACGCGGCCGTCTGCGAAGCGCGCAGCTTACAGCGGCGCCCGCTCCTTCGGCAGCGGCCAGCCGCCGAACGCCTTCACCGTGCGCAGCACGAAGCTGGAATTGACGTCGGCCACCCCGCTGGCATCCAGCAGCTTGTCCAGCAGGAAGCGCGAGAAGTGTTCCAGATCCTGCACCACCACGTGCAGCAGGTAGTCCATGTCGCCGGTGAGCGCATGGCAGGTGACCACCTCGTCCCAGTGCCGGACCTTGTCGGCGAACAGCGCCACCCCGCTCTGCTCGTGTTTTTCCAGTTGCACGCGCACGAACGCCTGCAGGCCCAGGCCGACGCTCTTGGGGTCCACCAGCGCGGCATAACCACCGATGACCCCCGCCGCCTCCAGCCGCTGGATCCGGCGCAGGCAGGCCGACGGGGACAGGTTCACCTGGGCGGCGATCTCCGAATTGGGCGCGCGGCCCTGTTTCTGCAGCAGGGCCAGCAGCCGCAGGTCGGTCCGGTCCAGGGCGACGGATTCGGCCATTTGTTGCCTCGCAACATCATTTGACGCAATAAGATTGCGCCACAACCCCTACAACACGCAACTTTGCAACCCCATTGCGCGCCCCCGGCGCTAGCATGCAGTCGACCGATTTCCGCCCGGAGCCCGCCATGAACGAACCCCGCCGCGTCGAGCACCAGCAGACCGACAAGGGCTACGTGCCGGTCTATACGACCGCCGTGGTGGAGCAGCCGGCCGACTATCCGGCCGCCGACCACGACACCTGGGGCAAGCTGTACGAACGCCAGCGCGAGCTGCTGGTCGGTCGCGCCTGCGACGAATTCCTGCAGGCGCAGGACGCGATGGGCATGAGCCCGGATCGCATCCCGCGCTTCAGCGAGCTCAACCGGGTGCTGAAGGCGGCCACCGGCTGGACCCTGATCGGGGTCGAGGGCCTGCTGCCGGAACTGGATTTCTTCGATCACCTAGCCAACCGGCGCTTCCCGGTCACCTGGTGGATCCGTCGCCCGGACCAGATCGACTACATCGCCGAGCCGGATCTGTTCCATGACCTGTTCGGCCACGTGCCGCTGCTGATGAACCCGGTGTTCGCCGACTACATGGAGGCCTACGGCAAGGGCGGGGTGAAGGCGCACGGCATCGACCCGGAGGCGCTGGTCCACCTGACCCGGCTGTACTGGTACACGGTGGAATTCGGTCTGATCAACACGCCGGACGGCCTGCGCATCTATGGCGCCGGCATCGTCTCGTCCAAGGGCGAATCGCTGTACTCGCTGGAGTCGCCGGCGCCCAACCGGATCGGCTTCGATCTGGAGCGGCTGATGCGCACCCGCTACCGCATCGACACCTACCAGAAGACCTACTTCGTCATCGACAGCTTCGAGCAGCTGATGGACGCCACCGCCCCCGATTTCACCCCGATCTACGCGCGCCTGGCCCACCAGGAGGCGATCCCGGCCGGCGACGTGCGCGAGGGCGACCGGGTGTTCACCCGCGGCACCGGCGAAGGCTGGCTGGCCGACGGCGACGTGTAGGCCGCCGCCACCGACGTCTACACCCAGATGATGCGGTCAGCCTCTTCGGCATCCACGTTGATCAGCGCTTGGGCGGACGACTCGGTTTCTGCATTGCCGGGCAGGCAACCGCTCTTGTAGATGTAAGGAAACAGCGTCCCCAGCTTGTGCGTCAGCCAGGCGGCGGCGGCGCCGCCGACCACGACCGCGATGGCTTTCATCGGCGAGGAGGGCCAGGTTTCCAGCGCGAACAATGCGATCAGGGGCGTTGCGAGGCACGCGATTCCCCATCCCATCAGCCGGTCAAGACGCTTCATTTGCTGTCGGTAGCGCCCGCCTTCGGTTTTCCAGCAATAGAGGGATCCATCCGTCAGGTTGCGCATGGCGACGACCACCAGAACCCCATTCTCCAAGCGCCCGGCGACCTGTACGCGGTCACCACTGTGTAGATAGAGCGCGGTATCGGCCTGCAAGTTGAGATAGGCCGGATGACCATCGACGCGGCATTCAACATCATGGAATTCACGGCGAGCAAAGAATGAGTGGTTCACGCCGACAATCAGTTCGCTGGTGATTCTTTCCCTGCGAACGACGTTGCTGACGACTCCTTCCAGAACTTCGCTACAGCGCATCGGAAGAATCCTTCGCGACGCCGGGGGATGAAACCATCGCTTCCCGACGTGCACGGAAATAGACGAAACGGTCTTTCGAGCGCAGATCCCAAAGGCCGAACAGGGCGAGGCCGAGCAGAAGCGCCGAAGCGAATATTGACGCGATACCCGGCAATACGATCCAGGCGGAGTCCGACCGCCCGCTCACATCCAGATACAATGCGCCGCACCCGAAACCCAGCAGCGTCACTCCAGCCACCAGCCACCAAAGAACCGCACGCAGCGTTTCGCGCGGATTGCCTCCCCAAGGATTCAATGACACCCGCGGCTGAAAGGCCCACGCGATCGTACGACGTCCAGGCGATTGGTTGCGATAGGCCAGGACGATGCGTTCCTCGATTCGCAGTAGCGAGAAGGTGGACTTATCGCTGCCCGGCAGCAAATCAAGTTCACTGGAAAGGATGAAGTAATGCTCGCCGCCGATCCGGAGGCGATATCCGGGTGAGAAACGGCTAGCCAGGGCTGTCCAATGCAGGTCCAGCGAATTCTTCTCCACCGCTTCCAATATCCCCTCCACGACAGGGACCTGCGTTCCCTTTCGCGTGAGCAGGCGTATCCACAGCTCTATCAGCATGATTCCCGTTCGGAGGTAAAAGACGGCGGAGCGTAGCCGCGACGCCCCGGAGCAGGACATGGGAAACGTCTGAAAATGCGATGACGCGTGGTCTACTTGCGACAGAACGAATGCACCCGGTTTCCCGTAGGGTGCAGCCAGCCCATAGAATGCGCACATGACGCATCTACCGCGCGCCGCGCTGGCGCTGGCCCTACTCATCGCCTTGCCGGCGGCCGCGCAGGACACCGCGCGCACGCTGGACCGCGTCACCGTGCAGGCCACGCGGCTGGAAGCGGTATCCGCGTTCGACACCCCGGCCTCGCTGGATGTGATCGATCTGCGCGAAGACGTGGCGACCCCCGGGGTCAATCTGTCCGAACGCCTCGGCGGCGTGCCGGGACTGCTGGCGCGTGACCGCCAGAACTACGCCCAGGATACCCAGCTGTCGATTCGTGGTTTCGGCGCGCGGGCGACCTTCGGCGTGCGTGGCGTGCGCCTGTATGCCGACGGCATTCCGGCCACGCTGCCGGACGGGCAGGGCCAGCTGTCGCATTTCAACCTGATGGGCGCCGAGCGGGTGGAAGTGCTGCGCGGTCCGTTCTCGGCGCTGTATGGAAACTCCTCCGGCGGCGTGGTGCAGCTGTCCAGCGCGCGCGGCGAGGCGCCCGGCGAACTGCGCGTGCAGGGCTCGGTTGGCAGCCATGCGACGCGCACGCTGGGCGCGCGCTGGTCGGGCGCGCAGGGCGGGATGCACTACAACCTCGCGGCCAGCGTGTTCGAGACCGACGGCTATCGCGATCACAGCGCGGCGCGGCGCGAGTCGTTCAATGGCAAGCTCGGCCTGGATTTGCCCGGTGACGGCACGCTGGATCTGGTGTTCAACCATTTCGACTCGCCACGCGCGCAGGATCCGCTCGGCCTGACCCGGGCGCAGTGGCGCGCGGATCCGGCGCAGGCGGTCGCCGCCGCGCACCAGTTCAACACCCGCAAGTCGGTGCGCCAGGATCAGTTCGGGCTGGTGCTGGACCAGCCGCTGGCCGAAGGCCATCGCCTGCGCGCCACCGCCTATGCCGGCACCCGCGACGTCGAGCAGTTCCTGCCGCTACCCGTCGGTGCGCAGGGCAATCCGCTCAACAGCGGCGGCGTCATCGATCTGGACAACGACCAGGCGGGCGTCGATGCGCGCTGGTCATGGCAGGGCGAACTGGCGGCGCGCCCGTTCGAGGCCACCGTGGGCGTGAACGCGGATCGCCAGCGACAGCACCGGCGCGGCTACGAGAACTTCGTCGGTACGGCATGGGGCGTGCGTGGCCGGCCTCGCCGCGACGAGCGCAACCAGGTGGAGAACGTGGACCAGTACGCACAGGCGTGGTGGCGCTTCGCCGATCGCTGGTCGCTGCTGGCCGGTGCGCGCCACAGCGCGGTCCGCTTCGATTCCCGCGATCACTACGTGACCGCGTCCAATCCCGACGACAGCGGTCGCGTGCGCTACACCGAGACCACGCCGGTAGCCGGGGTGATGTTCGACGCCGGCGACGACTGGCGGGTCTATCTGTCGAGCGGACGCGGCTTCGAGACGCCGACCTTCAACGAACTCGGCTATCGCGCCGACGGCGGCGCCGGGCTGGCGCTGGATCTGCGACCGGCGATCAGCCGGCATTGGGAGCTCGGCAGCAAATGGCGCTGGACCGGCGGAGAACTGGCCATCGCGCTGTTCCGCGCCGACACCGACGACGAGTTGTCGGTGGCCAGCAACCTGGGCGGACGCAGCACCTACCGCAACGTGGGACGCGCGCGGCGGCAGGGTGCGGAAGCAAGCCTGCGCGCATCGTTCGGTGATCACTGGCAATGGCAGGCGGCCTGGACCTGGCTGGATGCGGAATTCCGCGACAGCTTCCTGACCTGCGCGCGTAGCGGTTGCGCGGTGCCGGACACGCCGGTGAAGGCCGGCGCCGCGATTCCCGGCACCGCGCGGCAACAGTTCTTCGGCCGGCTTGAATGGCGATCCGCCGGCTGGAGCGCCGCGGCCGAGGCGGTCGCGCAGGATCGGGTGAGTGTGAACGACATCGGCAGCGAGCGGGCACCCGGCTATGCGCTGCTGCACCTGGAAGCCGCGCATCGCTGGCGTTTTGGCGACGACACGCTGCGCGCGTTCCTGCGCGTGGACAATGTGCTGGACCAACGGTATGTCGGCTCGGTGATCGTCAACGAAGGAAACGGCCGCTACTACGAACCGGGACCCGACCGGGGCTTCCTGCTCGGCCTGGAGTGGCGCAGGGCGCCCTGACGCGGATCAGGCGTCGGACGGCGGCGGTCCGACCCGGCGGAAATAGGCGTCCAGGCCGCGCTCCGGATCGTCGTCGAAGATCTCGCCGGTTTCATCCAGCTGGAGGATGCGATCGGGCCGGAAGTTGCGGAAGTCGCCGCGATACCGGCACCAGGCGCCGAGGGTCCAGCTGCCGCCCCAGAACGCCAGGCACAGCGGTTCCACGTCGCGCCGGGTTTCCTCGCCGGAATGATCGGCATAGCGGAACCGCAGCACGCGTCGCTGCTCGATGGCCTCGTGCAGGCGATCCAGCAGCCCGGTGGACTCGAAGCGATCCTTGAGCTCCGGCGCGTAGATGCGGGTGCGCTGCGCGCGCGCCTGCAGATCCGGCGGCAGTACCGCCTGGATCTTCAGCAGCGCCGAACGCGCGCCCACCGAAAGCCGCTGGCCACCGAAGGCCCGCACGAAGCGCGTGCCAACCACCAGGGCTTCGAGTTCGTCGGCGTTGAACATCAGCGGCGGAATGTCCGCGCCCTTGCGCAGCAGGTAACCGACGCCGGCTTCGCCTTCGATCGGAACGCCCGACAATTGCAGGTCGGCCACGTCGCGATAGACGGTGCGCAGCGAGACCGCCAGGGTCTCGGCAAGCGTACGGGCGGGCAGGGCGGTGCGGCGTCCACGCAAGGCATGGATGATCAGGAACAGGCGGTCGGCGCGGCGCATGCCGGCATCATCCCTTGCCGGCGGTGGCGGACGCAAAGGGGCGCGCGCATCTCAATCCTCCATGGCGGCGGGCAGGTCGCGGCCCATCCGCGAACGCGCGGTCGGCGCCAGCCGCAGCAGCTCGGTGCGGTGCGGCTGCGCGCCAATCCGCCATGCCGCCTGCAGTTGCCGATCGCAACGTTCGTGGGTGGCCTCGTCGGCGAACTGCAGGACGCACGCGAACACGTGCTCGCCTTCGCGCACGGGCAGGGCCGGATAGTCGTTGGGCGCATTGCTGGTCGCCAGCGTCGCGAGTACCCGCGCATGCATGCCTTCCAGCCACGGCTGCTGGATCTGTTCGAAGTGGGCCAGCCACTCCGCGTTCATCGGTGCATCGAAGTAGTGCAGGCAGATGACGATGCGCGCCTGTTCCGGCGCCTGCGCGCTGTTCGGCGGCGGGGGCGTGGATACCTTCGGCGCGGGAGCCGGCGCGGTCGGCCGCAGCAACAACACGTTGTCCGAATCGATCATCGTGGCGTTGGCGGCATCGCGATGTGCGCGCCAGGCGGGCCCCTGGTAGAACCCCGCCAGTGCGTCCCGCCGCGCCGCCATGTCAGTGAAACCGCGCAGCCAGACAAAACGGTCGGGGTCGTCCAGATCGCGGAACTGGCCGAGCAGCAGCATGCCCGCGTCTTCCTGGGTCTCGATGAATTCGCGTTCGAACAAGGTGATCAGTTCATCGCGCCGGCCCGGATGCAGGGTGTACTGGCGCAGTTCGATCACGCCGGGCACGCGGGCTTCCGGAAGCGGCGGCGCGACGGGCATCCGATGGCGCGGCACGCCACGATCCCGCGTGGGGGAGAGGGTATCGAGCATGGTCATCACTCCTGGCGCAGGGCATCGACGGTGGCGGCATCCATTTCCAGCACCACCGACAGGTATTCCTCGATCGGGTCCAGCACGGCCTGGCGTGGTCCTTCGCGCCATTCCGCACTGCCGTAGAACGCGTCCTGCTCGCGCTGCCTCGCTTCCAGATCCGCATAGGCGCGGATCAGCAGGTAGGAACTGCCGTCATGCGGCGATGGGCCGTGCCGGACCAGGTCCGTCCGCCATCGCCGCAGCATCGGCGCGACCGTGGTGGTGATCAGCCGATGGAAGGCGTCGCGGGTGCCGGGACGCAGGCGGTAGCTGCGGATTTCGACGGTCAGCGGGGTGGGCAGGACGGGCGGGGCGCTCACGCGGCCTCCCGGGTCAGGTACATGTGCCAGTTGGTTTCCCAGTGGCTGCCGCGATCCGGCGAGAACGCCTGCTCCCAGTGCGCACTGTCGGCCTGGATGTCGTGCCAGCGGAACCGGACCCAGACCTCGCGGCCCTTGTGGCGGTCGCGTCCATGAAAAGTACCCACGCCATCCTGGAAGCGGCCGATCACCGGCGGTTCGAGCAGACCCTGCTGGTTATTGGCCCAGTACAGGCTCCATTGGCGCTGCCGGGGGTCGTACAGGCGCAGGGTCATGCCGCGATAGCCGCCGGCCCAGTCGGTGATGAACTCGTCCAGGTTGCCGATGCCGCCCAGCACGGGGCCGCAATGCTGACGCGCCTCGAAGCTTTCCCATTCCTCGCAGCCGACCAGCCGTTCCTTCAGCCGCACGTTGCGCACATGCCAATGGCCGTGCAGGAAATCGAAATCGTGCCGGCCCTCGGTGGGCAGCTCGTGCCCGGGCGAAGCCGGATAGGTGATCTGCTCGCCGCTGACCAGGTTGCGGCCCAGTCCGGCGACATACGCCTGGAATGCGCGCGGCAGCAGTTCCTGTGCGCGCGCCGTCAAACTGCGGGGAGTCATGCGCTTTCCTCCTGAAATGGCAGGCAGCCATCCTGCGGGGGCGCTGCTGACAGCGTGGTGTCAGCAGCCAACGACCTGCCGGAAGTCACGACTTTCACCACGGCCATGGCGCGCGGCGTTCGCGGCAGGCAGCATGTCCGCATGCGCGAACGCCTGAAGCTGCTGCTGCAACCGCTCAACCTGTCCGGTGTCCTGACCTGGGCGGCGGTGATGCTGGCGATGCGCGGCGAAACGGGGGGCCTGGACGGCGCGCGCCTGGGCGCGCTGCTGGCGTTCCTGGCCGCGTTCCTGTTGCTGGATCAGCCCGGCGTCGGTCGGCGCCTGCGCGACGCGCTGCTGTGGCTGCAGCTGCTGCTCGCGCTGGCCATGATCCATCTGGCGCCGCGCACCGGCACTGCGCCGGTCCTGCTGGTGGTGGTGGCCGCCCAGCTGGCGATGACCTGGCGCCCGCTGCACGCGCTGCTGGTGATGCTCGCGGCCAACGCGGTGTTCGGCCTGCTGATGGTCCGCGCCGGGCATGACGCTGCCTGGTTCATGGTGGCGATCTACTCCGGCTTCCAGGCCTTCGCCGCGCTGATCGGCCACTACGCGCGCAGCGCCGAGAACGCGCGGGATCGGCTGGCCCTGGTCAATGCCGACCTGCTCGCCACCCGCGCCCTGCTGGCCGACAGCGCGCGCGACGCCGAACGCCTGCGGGTGGCACGCGAGCTGCACGACGTCGCCGGGCACAAATTGACCGCGATGAAGCTCAACCTGCGCGCGCTCGCCACCGATCCCGCCCTGGCCGAGCGCCCGCAGGTCCGCCTGGGCGAACAGCTGGCCAGCGAGCTGCTCGAGGACATCCGCAACGTGGTGCAGGCGCTGCGCGATTCGCGCGGCCTGGATCTGGAGACCGCGCTGCGTGCGCTGGCCGCGCCGCTACCGCAGCTGCGCATGCAGCTGCGCATCGACGAGGACGCCGTGATCCGCGACCCGCAACTGGCCGAGACCGTGTTGCGGATCGTGCAGGAAGCGATGACCAATGCCGCGCGCCATGCCGGCGCGGCGACGTTGTGGGTCGAACTGCGGCGCGAAGGACCGCGGCTGTGCCTGCGGATCGCCGACGATGGGCAAGCGCCCGCCCTGCTGCGCGAAGGCAACGGACTGGCCGGCATCCGCGAGCGGGTCGCCGCCGCCGGTGGCGACCTGCGCATCGGCCGCGGCGTGGCCGGCAACCTGGAATTGACCGTGGAGTTTCCCTCATGAACGACGCATCCGGATCCGCGATCGTGCGGATCGCGCTGGCCGACGATCAGGCCCTGGTCCGCGCCGGCCTGCGCGCCTTGCTGGACGGTCCGGACGGCATCCGGGTGGCATTCGAGGCCGAGGGCGGAGCCGAACTGCTGGACCGCGTCGCCGCCACGCCGGTGGACGTCATCCTCAGCGATATCCGCATGCCCGGCATGGACGGCATCGAAGCCTTGCAGCAACTGCGCGCGCGCGGCGACCGCACTCCCGTGCTGCTGCTGACCACGTTCGATGACGGGGACCTGCTGCTGCGCGCGGCCGATGCCGGCGCGCAGGGATTCCTGCTCAAGGACGCGGCGCCCGAGGATCTGCGCGCCGCCATCCGCCGTGTCGCCGACGGCGACACCCTGTTGCAACCGGTCTCCACCGAACCGGTGCGCGCACGCTATCGGTTCCACGATGAGACGCCACCCAGCGAGCGCTTCAGCGAACGCGAGGTGGCGATCCTGCGGCTGCTGGCCGGCGGCTATTCCAACAAGGAAATCGCCCGCACGCTGTTCCTGGCCGAAGGCACGGTGAAGAACTACGTCTCCAACATCCTCGACAAGCTCGGCACCCGCGATCGCACCCGCGCGGTCCTCAAGGCGATAACCCTGCGGATCATCTGATCGCTTCCGGGCAGGAGCGACGTCGCGACCGGTATCGCTCCCCACGCACGGAATGGGTCGCGACTGACGTCGCTCCTGCAAGGGATCTCCGCCCGCTCAGGTCAGCAGCAGCACCGCCAGGCCCGCCGCCAGCGCGGCCAGCAGTCCGGCCGCGACACGCACCCCGTACGCGGCGCCGCCGCTGATCCAGGCGATCACCGATTTGGTCGCCAGGCTTGCCGCCAGCAGGGCCAGCATCAGCCAGCGCGCCTCCAGATCGTCCAGACCGCCGCGCGCGAACTGGTTGGCCAGCGTGGCCACCGCCGCGTGCAGTTCCGCAGTCGCCGAGATCACCGCCGCCGCCATCGCCCCGCGCGGACCGATCCACGCCGCCAGCGCGGCCGACACGAAGGTCAGCACGGCGACTACCAGCGCGAAGCCCAGGGCCTGCCCGAACCGGAACATCCGGCTCTCGGCGGTCGGCGGCGCGACCGGATCATCGCGTCCCGCACGCAGGCCCAGCAGACCGCCAGCCAGCAGCACCGCACCGATCGCCGCCAGTTCCGGCCACAGGTCGACGACCAGCGGCGGCGACACCGCCCACAGGATCGGCACGCACAGGCTGAGCGAAGCCAGGTTGGACAACAACGCCGCCGCGACCGCCGAGGATCGCAGGGCGGGCGTTTCGCGGGCGCGCTGGCCGAAGCCGATCACCGCCGCGGTGGAGGAGACGTAACCGGCGAAGAAACCGGCGACGGCCAGGCCCCAGCGGTTGCCAATCAGGCGCAGCGCGACGTGGCCCAGCGCGCTGACCGCCATCACCAGCACCACCAGCTTCCACAGGGTGGCCGGGTTGATCGCCTGGAACGGCCCGATCGCCTCATCCGGCAGGATTGGCAGGATCACCAGCGCGGAGGCCAGCAGCAGCAGGCCATCGAACACTTCGCGCTCGCTCAGCACCTGGCGGGTCAGCCGGTGCAGCGGCTCCTTGGCGTACAGCAGCAGGGCCACGACCACGGCCAGGCCGGTCGCCAGCGGCGGCGACTGCACCGCCAGCGCGCCCAGCAGGGCGGTCAGCAACAGGGCAATTTCGCTGGTCAGGCCGACGTCTTGCTCACGCGTGCCCAGATAGGCCAGCGCGGCCAGCACCCCCACGCCGGCCAGCGTCACCAAGAGCACCGGCAGGCCGAGGTGGGCCGCGACCGCCGCACCCAGGGCGGTAAGGGCGTGGGTGCGCAGCCCGGCGATGGCGCGCGCCTCGCCGCCGGCGCGCTCGCGGACCAGGCCGATCAGCAGGCCCAGGCCCAGCGCCGAAGACAGGGAAAGCCACACCGCCGGGGGCGTCGGAATCACGGAACGTCCTCTGGATTCGAAAATTGGTCTTGCATTGGTCCGCCATGTCAGGACAATGCGCGGTTCTTCCGCCCGCCATCCTGCCATGCCCACGCCAACCGCCCATACCGTATCCCTCAGCCGCTACCTCATCGAGGAGCAGCGCGCCGGTCGCATCGACGCCGAGCTGCGCCAGCTGATCGCGGTGGTCGCGCGGGCCTGCACCAGCATTTCCATCGCGGTCAGCAAGGGGGCGCTCGGCGGGGTGCTGGGCGACGCCGGCACCGGCAACGTCCAAGGCGAGGCGCAGAAGAAACTGGACGTGCTGAGCAACGACATCCTGCTGGAGGCCAATGCCTGGGGAGGCCACCTGGCGGCCTGCGCGTCGGAGGAAATGGAGCACAGCCAACCGATCCCCGACGCCTATCCGCGCGGCGGTTTCCTGCTGCTGTTCGATCCGCTGGACGGCAGTTCCAACATCGACGTCAACGTCTCGGTCGGCACCATCTTCTCGGTGCTGCGCAGCCCCGAGGGCGTGAGCCGGCCGGGCGACGAGCACTTCCTGCAGCCGGGCCGCCACCAGGTCGCCGCCGGCTACTGCATCTACGGTCCCAGCACGATGCTGGTGCTGACCACCGGGCACGGCACCCACGCCTTCACCCTGGATCGCGAGCAGGGCGCGTTCGTGCTGACCCAGCGCGACATGCGCATCCCCGAGGACACCCGCGAGTTCGCCATCAACGTGTCCAACCAGCGCCACTGGGAGCCGGCGATGCAGGCCTACGTGGCCGATCTGCTGGCCGGCAGGGAAGGTCCGCGCGGCAAGGACTTCAACATGCGCTGGATCGCCAGCATGGTCGCCGACGTGCACCGCATCCTG
Source organism: Pseudoxanthomonas sp. (assembly GCF_024710765.1). GTDB lineage: Bacteria > Pseudomonadota > Gammaproteobacteria > Xanthomonadales > Xanthomonadaceae > Pseudoxanthomonas_A. The sequence goes on along the minus strand of NZ_JANJUE010000068.1, from coordinate 31,963 downwards.
ACCCGTGGCGGCATCTTCATCTACCCGTGGGATCGCAAGGATCCCGGCAAGCCGGGCAAGCTCCGCCTGATGTACGAGGCCAACCCGATGGGCCTGCTGGTCGAACAGGCCGGCGGCGCCGCCAGCACCGGCCGCGAGCCGATCCTGGATCTGCAGCCGACCCATCTGCACCAGCGCGTGCCGGTGTTTCTGGGCTCGCGCAACGAAGTGGAAGCGGCAGCGCGGTATCACCGCGACGGCGATTGATTCTGCCTCTCGGGGCAGCGACGCGAGTCGCGATTCGACGCCGGGCCTGGATTCATCCGGTCGCGACTCATGTCGCTCCCGCCGTGTCGACAGGTCAGAACAATTCACCCTGAGGCGAGGGTGGCCGCGGCGGCACGAACTTGCCCGTGTCCAGCCCCTGGTGCTTGCGCCGATCGAAGCCCAGCCGCCGGTAAGCCAGATCGAAACGGCGCGCGAGCAGTTCGGCGTAAACGCCCTCGCCGCTGAAGCGCTTGCCGAAACGCGCGTCGTAATCCTTGCCACCACGCAGCTGCTGGATCGTGCTCATCACGTGTTCGGCGCGCTGCGGCAGATGGGTCTGCAGCCAGTCGCGGAACAACGGCGAGACCTCGTGCGGCAGGCGCAACAGCACGTAGCCGGCCGAATCGGCGCCGGCATCGCGCGCGGCCTCCAGCACCGCCTCCAACTCGCTGTCGTTCACCCACGGAATCACCGGCGCGAACATCACCCCGACCGGGATGCCCGCCTCGCTCAGCCGGCGCACCGCGCGCAGTCGCGAATGCGGCGCCGAGGCGCGCGGTTCCAGCCGCGCGGACAGCAGGTTGTCCAGGGTGGTGATGGAGAAATACACCTGCACCAGCTGGTCGCGGGCCATCGGCGCCAGCAGGTCCAGATCCCGTTCCACCAGCGCGTTCTTGGTGATCAGGGAAAATGGATGCCGGGTCTCGGCCAGCACCTCGATGATGCGCCGGGTCAGCCCCAGCCTGCGCTCGGTCGGCTGGTAGGCGTCGGTATTGATGCCCAACGCGATCGGGCTGCAGCGGTAGCCCGGTTTCGCCAGTTCCCTGCGCAGCACCTCCGGCGCATTGGTCTTGGCGAAGATGCGGGTCTCGAAATCCAGGCCCGGCGACAGGTCCAGGTAGGCGTGGCTCGGGCGGGCGAAGCAGTATGAGCACCCGTGCTCGCAGCCGCGATAGGGGTTGAGCGATTGCTGGAACGGGATGTCCGGCGACTGGTTGCGGCTGATGATGCTGCGCGCGCGCTCCTCGGTGACCTGGGTGGCCGGCGCGGATTCGATTTCATCGGCGCGGTCGCGCTCGTGCCAGCCATCGTCCTCCGCCTGCGCGGTGGTCACGGCGAACCGGCCCGGCAGGTAGCCGGTGGAACCTCGGCCTTTGATCGCATCGCCCATCGGCGCAGATTACGCCGGGGCCGTCTCAACGGCGGCGACACCGCATAGAATCCCGCCATGCTGGAAACCCTGCACACCTGGTGGGATGCCTTCCTGTCCATCCCGCACCTGAACCGCTGGCTCACCGCGGCCTGGCTGCTCTACCTGATCCCGCTGTGCGGCTGGATCGTGTTGCAGAAGCGCGAGCCGGTCGCCACCCTCAGCTGGGTGCTTTCGCTGTCACTGCTGCCCTACATCGGCTACCTGATCTATTTCCTGCTGGGCCCGCAGAAGATCAAGCGCCAGCAACTGCGCCGGCACCAGTCCCGCACCGGCTTGGACACCTACGAAACCTTCTGCCCGGCCGACGAGGGCTGCACGGAACTGGCGATGCTGGCCCAGAGCACCACCGGCCTGCCACCGGCCACGGCGACCTCGGTGCAATTGCTGGTGGACGGCTCGGCCACCTACGAAGCCATCGTCGATGCGGTCCGGCAGGCGCGCAACCACATCCACCTGGAGTACTACATCTACAGCCCCGACCGCTGCGGCACGCGCTTGCTGGAGGCGCTGATCGCCAAGGCGCGGGAAGGCGTGAAGGTGCGCCTGTTGCTCGATGCGGTCGGTTCCTCGAAGGTAGGCCGGCGCTTCCTGCAGCCATTGCACGACGCCGGTGGCGAGAGCGCCTGGTTCCATCCCACCCGGTTCAAGCCGTTCACCCGGCCCTGGGTCAACCTGCGCACCCACCGCAAGATCGTGGTCATCGACGGCCGCGTCGCCTTCACCGGCGGCATCAACATCACCGAAGAGGAAGACGAATCACTGCGGCCCGACGCGTATCGCGACCTGCACCTGCGCATGGAAGGCGACGTGGTGCGCAGCATCCAGCAGGTGTTCGTGGAGGACTGGGTCTACGCCACCGGCCAGCAGCGCAAGGATTTCCACGGTACGCGGCTGTGGTGCGCGACCGAGCCCGGCGTGGAAGGCGGCATCTCCGCGCAGACCCTGGTGTCCGGCCCGGATTCGTCCTGGGAACCGATCCATCGCATGCACGTGGCGGCCATCCACGAAGCCCGTTCCCGGGTCTGGCTGGTCACCCCCTATTTCGTACCCGGCGAAGCCGCGCGGATGGCGCTGACCTCGGCGGCCCTGGGCGGCCTGGACGTACGCCTGCTGGTACCGAAGATGAGCGACTCGCGCCTGGTCACCTACGCGGCCCGTTCCTATTTCGACGAACTGCTGGCCGCCGGGGTGAAGGTCTACGAATACGGGCCGCGGATGATGCACAGCAAGGCATTGCTGTGCGACGACAACCTGGCCCTGATCGGCAGCGCCAATTTCGATCACCGCAGCTTCCGCCTGAATTTCGAGATCTCCATGCTGTTCCGCGACCGCGGACTGGCCGGCCGGCTGGCCCAGCTGCTGGAAGGCGAGTTCGCCGCCTCCGAACCCGTGCAATTGCAGCGCCGGCGCTCACTGTGGCGCCATCGCCTGCCCGAAGCATTGGCCCGCTTGACCTCGCCGCTGTTGTGATCCGCACCGCTTCCGGCCGCCGTTCCCCGTTGTACACTCCCGCCATCCAAGGGAGGGACGCTCATGCACTGGCTCTATCTGTTGTTCGCCGTGGGCGCGCTGGTGCTTTCCATGCGCACGACGTCGACCGCGTTGATGGTGGTCGGCCTGTTGGCGTCGCTGGGGCTGTTCGTCGCATGGGTCGTCGGCTGGTACACCGCGCGCATGGGCGACAGTCAGCGCGACGAATCACAGATGATCGATCCGGCCGAACTGCGCCGCCTGCGCGAGCTTGCCGAAGCGCGCAAGCAGGGCACGGCGCCCCCGTCGGGGCCACCATCGCTGTGATGGATGCTTTCCGCTTCGCAGGGATGCCGGCATGACCGTCCTGAGCGTCAACGTCAACAAGATTGCCGTGCTGCGCAATTCCCGCGGCGGCAGCGAGCCCGACGTGGTACGCGCAGCGCGCGCCTGCCTGTATGCCGGCGCACATGGCATCACCGTGCACCCGCGTCCGGACCAGCGCCACATCCGCGCCGACGATGTCCACGGCCTGGCCGAACTCACCCGCGGCAGCCACGTGGAACTGAACCTGGAAGGCAATCCGTTCGCGCCGCCGCGCGAGGGCTACCCGGGTTTCCTCGCGTTGTGCGAGCAGGCCCGACCGGCCCAGGCCACCCTGGTACCGGACAGCGATGGCCAGATCACCTCGGATCACGGCTTTGATTTCGATCGCGACGCCGAGCGCCTGGCGCCGCTGATCGCCGCGCTCAAATCCTACGGCTGCCGGGTCAGCGTATTCGTCGACGCCGGTTGTCCGTCACTGGAAAAGGCCGCCGCCATCGGCGCTGATCGCGTCGAGATCTATACCGGTCCCTTCGCCGAAGCGATGGCGGCCGGCGATGCGGACAGGGAGCTTGGTCGCTGCGTCCAGACCGCCCGCCATGCGCAGTCCCTGGGCATGGGCGTCAACGCCGGCCATGATCTGAGCCAGGCCAACCTGCAGGAATTCCTGGAAGCGGTGCCTGACGTGCTTGAGGTCTCCATCGGCCACGCCCTGATCGGCGAAGCCCTGTACGCCGGCCTGCATCGGACGGTGCAGAACTATCTGGCCATCCTGGAGTCGGTTCGGGCGGGACAAGCGACAGGCTAGTTCCCGCGTTCGCGTTCGCTGGCTGGAGTCCCGCTCGAAGCAGCATCGATGGCGGACGCATCGTTCGATGTTTCTTCCGGAATCCCGCCCGTCGCAGGTCCGGAACTGGCCGCGGGCGTTTGCCGCTTGGCCAGCAGCACGGTGGCCACCAGCAACAGGATAGGCCCGACCCGCAACAGGAATTTTCCCCAGGGAAATCCCGATGACGAGGCATGGACCGTGTTCATCGCGTAGGCGGCTTGTTGCATGGCGGGGCTGGGGCCGCCGCTGATGAGGTCGATGACGCTGGTCTGGGCTGCCTGAACCCCGAGTCCGGCATCGGCATAGTCCTCTCCCGGCACGAAAGAGAAGCTGTCCGCCAGGGTCCGGCCGGTTTCCAGGATCGTCTCCGCATCCTGTTCGAAACTGCTCGTGATCGGGATCAGGGTCAATGCCCACGTCCGACCAAAGCGGACCACTTTGTGGATCTCGTACGGTGGATGCGGAACCGTGCTCGCCCAGCTCAGCAGATGACGGCCCGCGTCGTAGCGCGGTTCGGCAAGCCAGCGGGCGACAAAGCCGGTGCCCTGGCCCTGTAGTGTGTGGATGTCGAACGGATTGCGGTAATGCTCGGTGATTGCGGCAAGCGCACTGGCCGGCTCCACCTTGAGTGCGTCGCTGTCGTAATGGCCTGTCTCCGTCACCTGGAGGGCCACGATCCAGTGATCCTCTTCAGATGCCAGTATCGGGCCAACCGGCACCTTTTCACCCAGAACCTTCCCCAGCGTCTCCACATCCGCGGCGGCGAGGAATTGCCAGCCCCGCGGCAGACGCAGCCGGATCGGCCCTTCCACCACAATCTCATCCTGCCCACGTTTCCACGGCGCGTTCCGGAAGGCTTCCTCGACGGCCTTTTCCCGCCGCCATTCTTCCAGGCGCGCCGCGACTTCGGCGGGCAGGTCCCGCGTCTTGCCGTCACGCTCGGCCTGGTCGATGACTTGGAGATAGAGATCGTCGTCAAAGCGCATGCCCCACGCCGGCGCCAGATTGGCGAAGGGCCCCGTGAGGATCTCGTTTTCCTTTTCCAGTGCTTCTTCCAGCGTCATCGGACGCTCCGCGACAGTGCCTGGCGCCCGGGGACCGGCCTGGGCGTGCAGCGCCCAGGCGAAAAGGCTGGCGACCAGCAAACTGCTGATGGTCCGCGATGGCGATTGCGCGAATGCGTATCGTTGGCGTGAGCGCATGTCGGTCGGCTTCCGGGGAGGAAAGCGGCCGAGCATAGACAGCGAAGCAGGAAATGCCCCTAGGAAAGCTCCGAGATATGCCAACGCGCATCTGGATGCGGATACATCGGCAAGCCTCGAACACGGCCATCCCGGCGGCCCTGTTCGGACGGATGCCCGTCATCGATGACGGGCGATCCGCATCGGTGCCGAGTCAGTGCTCGCGCCAGCTGACCTGCTGGATGCCGCTGGCCCGTACCTGCGCCAGCGCGGTGACGACTTGCTGGTAATCGGCGTCCGGCGACGCTTGCAGGGTCAACACGGCCTTGGGGTCACTGCGCAGGGCGTCGTCCAGGCGGACCCGAAGATCCGCCGCCGACAGCGGGCGATCATCCAGGCTCAGGCTGCCATCCGCGGCGACGTCCAGGCTGAGGATCAGGGGCTTGGCCTGCTCGATGGGCGGGGTGGCTTGCGGCAGGGCGAGGTCCAGCGGCCGCGAGAGCAACGGCGCCGTCACCATGAAGATGATCAGCAGGACCAGCATGACGTCGACCAGCGGGGTGACATTCATCTCCGCCAGGGCGGAGGGACGTGCGGTTGCGGAGAAAGCCATGGGTTGCTCCTTTCGCGTCGGGTCGCAATCCACGCTACGCCTGGCCGCAGGGCGTGGCAAGAGGGGTGGGTCCGCCTGTAGGAGCGACGTCCGTCGCGACCGGGAGTTCACCGCCCTGGTGGCTGTTTGCCTGCATATGCCACCACGGCCGCGCGTGGTCAGGTCGCACGGCCAGATCTTGCGGTCGCGACGGACGCCGCTCCTGCACGGAGCCGCGCGCAAAAAAAACGCCGCCCGAAGGCGGCGTTCAACAGGTTTGCGTCTATGCGTGTTACTGCACGAAACCGATTTTCAGCATCTGTGCGTTCTTGGCCGCGGCCAGTACTTTCGCCATCACGTCGTACTGGGCGTCCGGGTTCGCGTCGATGCGCAGTTCCGGCTGGTTGGTCGGATCACGCTGGATCTCCTGCTCCATGCGCTGCTGCAGATCGCGCACGTTGACAGGCGAGTTGTTCCAGTAAACCGAGCCACCCGCATCGATGCGCAGATCGATCGGCGGCGGCGGTTCCTTCAACTGCGGCGGCGGGTTGATCACGCGCTGCGGCAGGGCCACGTCGATCGGGTACGTCATGATCGGTGCGGTCACGATGAAGATGATCAGGAGCACCAGCATCACGTCCACGAGGGGCGTGACGTTGATGTCGGCCATGGGGCCCTTGCTTCCACCACTACTGAATGCCATGGCTCATTGCCCCTTTTCTTTGGTGGCGACGTAGCCGATGTCCAGCATGCCCTGGCCCTGCGCGATCTTCGTCACCTCGTTGATCGTGCGCATCTTGGTGGTGCGATCACCACGCAGATTGAGCTTGGGCTGCGGCTGCAGCTGGGCGGTACTGGACAGGCGCGATTCCAGGATTTCCTTGCTGATCGGTTCGTCGTTCCAATACAGCGAGCCATCCTCCTTCACCGAAACGGTGATGGGCGGAACCGGCGGAGCCTTCTTGTCGTCTTCACTCTGCACGAGGTTTGCCTCGGGCAGTTCGATCTTCACCTTATGCGACATCAGCGGCGCGGTGATGATGAAGATGATCAGCAGCACCAACATCACGTCCACGAGGGGCGTGACGTTGATTTCGGCCATCGGGCCACTGCTATTGCCACTACTGAAAGCCATTTTCGGGCTCCGTCAATGCTTGTCGATATGCGGGGGACTACTGCTGCCGGGCTTAGCGGACGCGCGAGCCGGTGGCGAAGAAGTCGTGCAGATCGTGGGCGAACGTATCGAACTTGGAGATGGTCGAGCTGTTCGTCTTGCTGAAGAAGTTGTAGGCGAACACGGCCGGGATCGCGACGAACAGACCGATGGCGGTCATGATCAGCGCTTCACCCACCGGGCCGGCAACGGCGTCGATCGAAGCCTGGCCGGTGGCGCCGATGCGGATCAGGGCGCCGTAGATGCCCCACACCGTACCCAGCAGACCCACGAACGGGGCGGTCGCGCCGACGGTGGCGAGCAGGGTCATGCCGCTCTGGAGCTTGGCGCTCTCGCGGGTGACGGCCTGGCGCAGGGCGCGGTCGACGAACTCGGAACGGCTCAGGGCTTCACCCAGACCGGTGCTGGAACCTTCGGCACGCTGGTGGTGCGCGGCGGCCTGGGCGGCGTCCAGGGCGATCTTGGAGAACGGCTCGTTCTTCGGCTGTTCTTCCATCAGGCGGATGGCGTCCTGCGCGTTCGGGGTTTCCCAGAAGGTGCTGACGACGCGGTCGGCCTGGCCCTTCAGGCGCACGCTCTTGAGCGAATTGATGACGGTCCAGTACCAGGACATGGCCGACATGGCGACCAGGATGAGCAGCACTGCCCAGGAGACGGCGTACTCGCCGGGCTTTTGCACCATTTCGGTGATCAGGTGCTCGAAGCCCATGTTGGTGAGGGCACTCGCGGCGTTGTTGCCCCCGGCTGCGGCGGCGATGATGGTTTCCTGCAGCATGACGCTTACCTTTATTTAAGTGTGTTGATTGAGGGTGTTGCGGGTGACGAAACGGATGGGGTAACTCGGAGGGGTGGCGTCAGCCACCCATCTTGAAGTCGACCGGAACGCGGACGCGACCGGCGGCCTTCTGGCCGTTGACCACGGATGGATTGAAACGCCACTTGCGGGCGGCTTCCATCGCGGCGCGATCCAGATCGCGGTTGCGGCTGGACTTCTCGACGGAGACGTTGGTGACGTTACCGCTGGCGTCCACGTCGATGATCAGGATGACCGTGCCTTCGATGCCGGCGCGGGCGGCCGACGGCGGGTAACGCGGCGGGTTCATGTTCTTGGACGAGATGTCCACGCTGGCGCCGATGTCGGCGACCGGGGCCGGCGGCGCGGGCGGGGCCGGCGGCTGGTAGACGTCGGTCGGGCGCGGTTCGGACACTTCGACCGGCGGCGCTTCGGGCGGCGGCGGCAGCGGCGTCTGCTTCGGCGGCGCCAGGTTCTTGACCGGCGGCGGCGGCGTGTCCTGCTTGGGCGGCGGCGGCGGCGGCGGTGGCGGCGGTGGCGGAGCGTCAACGATCACCACGGAGGTTCGTTGCGTTTCTTCCTTCTCCGCCGGCGGGGCGACCGCAGGAATGAGCAGCAGCAGCAGCGCGGCCGCGTGCAACGCGATCACGAAGGCTATGCCGATGATACGGGGCCAGTTGAGGCCCTTGTCCTCTTCTTCTTCCCGGTACCGATTGATGACCAGTTGTTCAGCCATGCGCCAATGAACTCAAGGTTGGTGCGGGACGTCGGAACGTCCGCGTCGTATTAGGTTCCCCCCACCTGACTTTTGGCAGGGGGAACTCCCAGCTTATACCATTCCGTGGTGCCAAAACCATCGTTTTTTCGATGTTTCTGGCCGTCTGAATATTGGTTTCCCGTTAGGGCAGGGCCAAGATCTTCTTGGCGTCCTCGGGCTTCTTCAGCCCCTTGTCCAACGCGGACTTGGCGGCCTGCTTGGCCTCCGGAATCCGGTCTTCCTGCCACAGGACGCGCGCCAGGTTCAGGTAGGTTTCGCCATTGGGCGACTGCGGCGCGGCCTTTTTCCAGGCCTCGATGGCCTGCGGGATCTGCTCGGAGTAGTAGTAGGACTGGGCCAAGGCCAGCTGGGCCTGGTAGTCGTCCTTCAGGATGCCCTTCTGCAGGCCCTCGTTGATCACCGAGATGACGTCCTTCTCACGGCCGTCCATGTTGGCGTACATGCTGTACAGCTGGCGGTACTCGCGATCATCGGTGAGCTGGCCGGAAGCGCGCAGCTTCTCCAGCACGCCGGCGGCCTGGTCGGTCTTGTCAGCCTGCAGGTAGACCGAGGCAAGGTTCATTTGCGCCTTCTTGTCGGCCGGGTTCTTGGTGGCGATCTGTTCGGCCAGCTTGACGGCGGCATCATTCTGGCCGGCCTCGGCGTAGCTGGCCATGAGCAACTGCATCCACTCGTTCTTCGGTTCCGGCGAGGCTTCGATGGCCTGCTTCAGGAACGGAATCGCATCGGCGTAGCGCTCGGCGCGGTACAGGACGTTGCCCTTGACGATCAATTCCTCCGGCTTCTGCGACTTGGTCTCGGCGAAGAACTTGTCCATCGTCGCCAGCGCTTCGGTGTACTGGTCATCCTGCATCTGCAGCTGGGCCAGGAAGAACATCGTCTGGTAATGGTTGTTGTTGTCCAGTCCGTTGAACTCCAGGACCTTGTTTGCATACTCCTTGGCCAGCTTGGAATCGTCCTTGCCATAGGCGGCCTGCGAACCGATCTGCGCGGCGACCGACTTGTCGTAGGCGTTGGCCTTGTCGCTGGCGATGATCTCGTTGGCGAGTGTCATCGTCTCGTCTTCGTTGTTTTCCTTGTCGTAGGCCTTGAACAGCTTGTTGAGCTGGTTCTGCATCTTGGCCGACGCTTTTTCCTTCGGCTCCTGGCGGGTCGCCTCGGGATACTTGATCTCGACCTTTTCCTTCTTCTGCCGGCGCATCGAACTGTCATCGCGGTTCATCTGGGCCACGGCATCGGCGGCGACCCCGGCGCCAAGCAGGCCGATGATGGCAAGGGACAGCAGGGCGTGTTTGGACTTGCGATGCAGCATGGGGGTCACCTCGAAGCGAACGGCAGAAGTCTGTTGGGGGGCGGTCGGATCCTTCCGGGGCCGGAAAAGCTATCAGAAACTCCAGTGAAACAGGTAAGGTTTTTGTTGCTGCATGGCAGCAATACGGGGGCGATCTCAGCCGCAGCGAGGGGTGTTTCCCGCCTTGCGGGCGGCCTCGTAGGTGGGCACCAGGGCAGGAGCATCGCGCTGGAGTTCGCGGATCCGGTTGGTCGGGTCGGGGTGGGTGGACAGCCATTGTGGCGGACGGCCGCCGCCTGCGGCCATCATGTTTTCCCACAGGTTGACCGCCTGGCGCGGGTCGAAACCGGCCTGGGCCATCAGGCGCTGGCCGACCACGTCCGCCTCGCTCTCCTGGGTTCGAGAATTGGGCAGCAGGATCAGGCCCTGGGCCCCGAGGCTGCCGAACTGGCTGACCGCATCCATGCCGGTCTGGCCGTACTTGGCGCCGGCCAGCGCGCCCAGGATGCTCAGTCCGGTCTGGGTGCCCATCTGGCGGGTGATACGCTCCTCGTGATGGCGGCTGATGACATGGCCGATTTCATGGCCCAGCACCGCGGCCAGCTGATCCTGATTCCTGGCCACCGTGAAAATGCCGGTGTTCACGCCCACCTTGCCGCCGGGCAGGGCGAACGCGTTGGGTTCCTTGTCCACGAACACCGCGGTTTCCCAGGCGACGGCGCGCTGCTGGGGCGGCAGCTGGCGCACCAGGGCGTTGACCACGCAGGTGACGTAGGCGTTCTGCTTCGCATCGCGGTTGGCGGGCTCCTTGGCCTTGGTTTCGGCGAAGGCCTGCGCGCCCAACTGGTCCAGTTGCTGCTGCGAAATGCCGCCGACCACCTGGGTGCGTCCGGTGGGCGAGGTGGTGGTGGCGCAGGCGACCAGCAGCGCCGCGACGGCGGCGGCAAGCAACCAGGGTTTCATGACGGCGCTCTCCAGCACGGAATCGCGTTTAGTGTCGGCAAGACCGTCTTAACATTCCGTCAACCGGACGCCGCCGTCAGCCCCCGGCCAGCTGCAGCACGCCCAGCGCCAGGGCGTTGTTCAGCGCATGGGCCGCAATCGGCGCCCACAGGGTACCGGTGCGGCGGTACAGCCAGGCGAAAGCGACGCCCATGCCGGTGTACACCGCCAGCAGCAGGGCGGTGGCCCCCGCGGTGTTGCCGTTGAGCCCGGGCGCCTCGTGGGCGAGGGCAAAGACCAGGCCACTGAGCAGCATGCCCAGCAGCGGATAACCTGCCTGCCAGAGGCCGCCGAACAGTACCCGGCGGAACAGAAGTTCCTCGTACAGCGGCGCCAGCAGGACCGCGAACACCACCGTGAAAACCGGCGTGGTGCTGGTCAGTTCCTGGATGGGAGCAAGGTTGCTGGGATTCGGCGGGGTGCCCATGCGCTCGCCCAACCAGGTGGCGACGCTGCTGGACAGGAATGTCAGCAGCGCCACGCCCGCTACCGCGACCCAGGTGCCCATCCTGCGCGCAGCCACTTGCGAGTGTTGACGTTCCAGCGCACTGGCCGGTCGTCGCCAGAAATACAGCAGCAGCGCGGCGCTGCCCATCGAGAACAGCGCGATCAGGATCTGCGCGAGCGCGCCCGGTTGCGCCAGTCCCGCCAGTATCTCGGCCTCTTCCGCACCGCTTGCCGCCAGCTGGATGGCATGTCCGATGCCCCAGACGATACCCGCCCCCATCATCAGCGCGAAGGTGATGGCGAAGGCGAGCGCGGTATCGATGCCAAAACCGGCCAGCGCCGAACGCAATCGCATGGGCGGCACTGGCGGGGGTCCGGCCTCCGGCGCGACCTGCATGGATCAGACGTCGAGGTTGGCGACCTTCAGCGCGTTGGCTTCGATGAAATCGCGGCGCGGTTCCACCACATCGCCCATCAGCGTGCTGAAGATCTGATCCGCGGCGACCGCATCCTCGATGCGGACCTGCAGCAGCCGGCGCGTATCCGGATTGACCGTGGTGTCCCACAGCTGTTCCGGATTCATTTCACCCAGGCCCTTGAAGCGCTGGATGCTGCGGCCCTTCTTCGCCTCGTCGAGCAACCACGCCTGCACTTCCGCGAAGCTCTCGATGGCCTGGGTCTTGTTGCCACGCACGACGCTGGCGCCTTCGCGGACCAGGCCATGCAGCAGATCCGCCGATTCACGCAACGCACGCAGCTCGCCGCTTTCGAACACCGACAGCGGCAACACCTGGGTCAGTTCCTCGCCCATGTGGCGGCGGGTGGACAACAGCGCGGCCGGGCGCTGTTCGTTGGCGGCCTGCAACTGCAGCGAGTAACGCGGGCTGCCGAGGCCGCCACGGTTGAGCTTGGCTTCCAGCGCATCCAGCTCGGCGCGTTGTTCCTGGTTGCGCGCGACGAACGCCGCGTCCAGCGGCGCCGCGTCGATCAGTGCTTCCAGCAACTGCGGATCGAAACGGTGCGCGTTGCGCGCGATCGCCTCGCGCGCGTTGGCGTAGGCCAGCAACAGCTTTTCCAGCGCTTCGCTCGGAATCGGCGGTTCGGCGTTGGCCGGAATCAGGGAAGCGCCTTCGACCGCGCTGTTGGCGAGGTAGACGTTCAACGCCGCATCGTCCTTCAGGTACAGCTCCTGCTTGCCCTGCTTGAGCTTGTACAGCGGCGGCAGGCCGATGTAGACGTGGCCGCGCTCGATCAGTTCCGGCATCTGCCGGTAGAAGAACGTCAGCAGCAGCGTGCGGATGTGGGATCCGTCCACGTCGGCGTCGGTCATGATGATGATGCGGTGGTAGCGCAGCTTGTCCGGGTTGTACTCGTCCTTGCCGATGCCGGTGCCGAGCGCGGTGATCAGGGTGCCGACCTCGGCCGAGGACAGCATGCGATCGAAACGCGCGCGTTCCACGTTGAGGATCTTGCCGCGCAGCGGCAGCACCGCCTGGTTCTTGCGGTTGCGGCCCTGCTTGGCGGAGCCGCCGGCGGAGTCACCCTCGACGATGAACAGTTCCGACAGCGCCGGATCCTTCTCCTGGCAGTCGGCGAGCTTGCCGGGCAGGCCGGCGATGTCCAGCGCGCCCTTGCGGCGGGTGAGCTCGCGGGCCTTGCGGGCGGCTTCGCGGGCACGGGCGGCGTCGACCACCTTTTCCGCGATGGCACGGGCCTCGTTGGGGTGTTCCTGGAGGAACTCCTCCAAACGTGCACCGAACGCGGCCTCAACAGCCGGCTTCACGTCGGAACTGACCAGTTTCTCCTTGGTCTGCGAGGAGAAGCTGGGATCCGGCACCTTCACCGACAGCACCGCGATCATGCCTTCGCGCATGTCGTCGCCGGACAGGTTGACCTTCGCCTGCTTGGCGATGCCGTTCTGTTCGATGTAGTTGCTCAGGGTGCGGGTCAGCGCCGCGCGGAAGCCCGCGAGGTGGGTGCCGCCATCCTTCTGCGGGATGTTGTTGGTGAAGCAGAACATCGTTTCCTGGTAGGCGTCGGTCCATTGCAGGGCCACGTCCACGGTGATGCCATTGGTTTCGCCGGTCACCGAGATGACGTTCGGGTGCAGCGGCGTCTTCAGCTGGGCCAGGTGCTCGACGAAGCTGCGGATGCCGCCTTCGTACTGGAACACGTCCTGGCGGCCTTCGCCGCGCTCGTCGATCAGGGTGATCTTCACGCCCGAGTTGAGGAACGACAGTTCGCGCAGGCGACGGGCCAGGATGTCGTAGTGGAACTCCACGTCGGTGAAGATTTCCGCCGACGGCCAGAAACGCGTCAACGTGCCGCGCTTGGTCGAGGCCTCCAGCTGTTTCAGCGGATACACCGGTTCGCCAAGGTGGTATTCCTGCTCGTGGTGGAAGCCGTCGCGCCAGATATCGAGCGTGAGCTTGTTCGACAGTGCATTGACCACCGACACGCCGACGCCGTGCAGGCCGCCGGAAACCTTGTAGCTGTTGTCGTCGAACTTACCGCCGGCGTGCAGCACGGTCATGATGACTTCGGCCGCCGAAACGCCCTCTTCCTTGTGGATGTCGACCGGAATGCCGCGGCCGTTGTCGGACACCGAAACCGAGCCGTCCTCGTGGATCTTCACGATCACATCGTCGGCATGGCCCGCCAGGGCTTCGTCGATCGAGTTGTCGACGACTTCGAACACCATGTGATGCAGGCCGGTGCCGTCGTGCACGTCGCCGATGTACATGCCGGGGCGCTTGCGGACCGCTTCCAGGCCACGGAGGACGGTGATTTTGCTGGAGTCGTAATTGCCGTTCGGTGCAGGAATCGTTTCGTCGGTCATTCGCTTCGTGGTCGGCTGCATAGCCGCTGGTGCCGGACCGGGGAACGCCGGGCAGGCACGCAGCTATAGGGATACGAAGCGAAATTATAGCATCCCGGGGCACCCGGCCCCGGCATGCCACGGCTGTCAGACAGGAGACAGTTGACCGTGTTCCACGTGGAACCGGGTTGGCGACACGCCCATTTCCTGCAACGCGGGCGGGAATTCGGTGCCGGTGATGAACACCTGGGCGCCACTGCCCAGCAGGCGTTCGAGCACCCGTCGCTGGTGGCCACGATCCAGCTCCGAGGCCAGGTCATCCAGGGCGATTACTGGCCATTCGCCGCGGCGGTCCGCGTAATCCTCGGCCTGGGTCAGCAGGCAGGCCAGCGCGGTGAGCTTGGCCTGGCCACGGGACAGCGCTTCCCGGGCGGGGCAGGCGGCATAGTCCACCCGCCAGTCGGCACGATGGGGCCCCACCGAGGTATGGCCGGCGGCGCGATCGCGGTCCCTGGCCAGCAGCAACGCATCCGCCAGGGACAGCTCATGCCGCCGCCAGCCCGGCTGGAATTCGAGGCTGGCACGGCCGAGTCCCGGCACCAGCTCACCCGCCATCCTGCCCAGGCGTGGCTGCAACTGCTCCAGGTACTGAAGCCGCCGCTGGGTCAGTGGCTCGCCGGATTCGGCCAGCTCGTGATCCCATGCATCCAGCTGGGCTCCGCCGATTCCGGACTTGAGCAGCGCATTGCGCTGCTTGAGCGCGCGGGCATAGCGCCGCCACAGACCGAGAAATTCCTGTTCCACGTGAAACAGACCCCAGTCGATGAAGCGGCGGCGAGGTTCACCGCCTCCGGTCACCAACGCATGGCTGCCCGGTTCGAAGCTGACGACCGCCAAGGCGGCACAGAGTTCTCCCAACTGGGCCACCGTCTCGCCGTCCAGCCGGCCGGTCCAGGCCTGGCCGCTGTGGCGCAGGCCTGCACGACGAGGGCGGGGCGATGCGGCTTCTTCCCATTCGACGAAGACCTCCACCGCCTCCGCGCCGGTGCGGACCAGTCCATCCCGCACCCGGCCCCGGAAGCTGCGGCCATAGGCCATCAGGTGCAAGGCCTCCAGCAGACTGGTCTTGCCGGCGCCATTGTCTCCGGTGATCAGGTTCAAGCCGGCCGCGGGCTGCAGGCTGGCCTGGTCGAAACGGCGCAGGCCGGCCACGGTCAAGCGGGTCACACGCATGGCTGAGACGCTCCGGTCGAACGGGGGCGGTCTGCGGGCGGACGTCGGAAAGCCACCGGAACCGGCGGAAGCGAGCGGGGGAGCATGCCGGGATCTTACCGGGATCTTACCGGGATCGGCGCCCCGGATACGGCTCCGAACAGGTGGGGGCGACGTCGCGCGCGGTTCCACTCAGATCCAGCGGTTGGCCTCCTCTTCGAAACTGGTACGGCAGGGCTTGCCCCAGGCAGAACAATGGCCGCCCGGTGCCTGCATGACCACCAGCCCGCCTGACGGCTGACCAGGGTGGCGCCGCCCCGTTCGAGCCGCCCGATTTCGGCGGGTATCGAGTCCCTCTCCAGGTCCAGATGCATCCGTGGCGCATGCTGGGCCCGCTGGAGAATCGCCTGGACCTCGCCTGACGTGGTCTGCGACTGGGGATGAAGCGGTCCTTTCCCTGAGGAGCATCCCGGGGAGCGGACAGCCAGCGCGGGGCTTCAGAAAGCCACTTCCGCCACGAGATCGTCCATTCCGCAGTCGATGACGAGGTTTCCCAATCGCGTTCTTTGCGTGTTCAGGCCCGCGCGTGGCCTGGGGAGCGAACGCTTCCAGCAAGAAGGCCCTCGCGGCGATGGCGTGATTCCCGGAATGCCTCCGGATTTTCCGGTCCCCAAAACGAAAACGCCCGGCATCAAGCCGGGCGAAATTCGTGTTCCACGTGAAACCGAATGTCAGAGACGCAGCGGCATGACCACGTGGCGGGACTTTTCACTGCTCGCTTCGCGCACCAGTGCGGAGGAATTGGCATCCCGCAGCTGGATCACGACCTGTTCGTCGCGCAGGGCGCTGAGGGCGTCCAACAGGTAATTGACGTTGAAACCGATGGCCAGGCCGTCAACCTTGGTGTCGGCCTCGATTTCTTCCTGGGCTTCTTCCTGCTCCGGGTTGTGTGCACTGATGCGCAGCTGACCGGGGGACACTTCCACCCGCACGCCGCGGTATTTCTCGTTGGACAGGATCGCCGCGCGCTGCAGGGCGGCACGCAGTACCTCGCGATCCAGCAGCACTTCGCGATCCGCGCCAATCGGAATGACCGCGGCGTAGTCCGGGAAGCGGCCATCGATCAGCTTGGAAGTGAACGTCACATCGTCACGCTTGACCCGGATGTGGCTGCGGCCGACTTCCAGTTCCAGCGCCCGGTCGCCGCCTTCCAGCAGTCGCTGCAGTTCGGTCACGCCCTTGCGCGGCACGATGATCTGGCGCTTGGACAGCGGCGCGCCTTCCAACGTGGCCTCGCACAGCGCCAGCCGGTGACCGTCTGTGGCCACGCAGCGCAGAGTGCGGTCGGCCAGATCGAACAGCAGGCCGTTGAGGTAATAGCGCACGTCCTGCTGCGCCATCGCGAACGCCGTGCGTTCGATCAGCTCCTTCAGCGTCGCTTCCGGCACGTCCACCCGCTCGGTCGCCTCGACTTCATCCACCGACGGGAAATCGTTGGCCGGCAGCGTGGCCAGGGTGAAACGGCTGCGCCCGGCCTGCACGGTGACCTTGTCGGCCGACTGGCTGACCGTGACCTTGCTGCCGTCGGGCAGGGCGCGGACGATCTCGAACAGCTTTCGCGCGGGGATCGTGGTTTCACCGTCCTGGGCGTCTTCGACCGCGCTGCGCGCGATCATTTCCACTTCCAGATCGGTGCCGGTCAGCGACAGCTGGCCGTTCTGCACCTGCACCAGGAAGTTCGCCAGGACCGGCAGGGTCTGCCGCCGTTCGACCACGTTGACCACCTGGGCCAACGGCTTGAGGAATGCTTCGCGCTGAAGGCTGAAACGCATGTCGGTGGGTGCCCCTTGTGCCTTGTGCTTCTAAAAAGAAGTGAAAGATCTTAAAAACTGGTGGTGATGGTTTCGCCGAAATCAGTGAAGAACCATCACAAACATTTGAATCTCAACGATTTTCCGATAGATCCAACCCCGTGGACAAGCCCCTCGGAAGGGGCCCTGAAACCTGTGGATAAAATCTCGCGGAAAATCCAGCCACAGTTTGTCCACAAGGGAACAGGCCGCTTACTCACTGAGTTTACGGATCAACTTATCCCAATCCTCGCGGAGTTTGCCATCGGTCTCCATCAGGTTCCGGATCTGCCGGCAGGCGTGCAGCACGGTGGTGTGATCGCGGCCGGCGAATGCGTCGCCGATCTCCGGCAGGCTGTGCTCGGTCAGTTCCTTGGCCAGCGCCATCGCCACCTGGCGCGGGCGCGCCAGCGAGCGGGTGCGGCGCTTGGACAGCAGATCCTTGATCTGCAGGCCGTAGTAGTCGGCCACCGTCTTCTGGATATTGGGGATGCTGATGGCCTGCTGCTGTGCGCGCAGCAGATCGCGCAGGGTTTCCTGGGCGAACTCCGGGGTGATGGCGCGACCGGTGAAGTTGGCGCGGGCGGCCAGCGTGTTGAGCGCGCCTTCCAGATCGCGCACGTTGCTGCGCATCTTCTTGGCCAGCAGGAACGCCACCTCATCGGGAATCTCGGCGCCGCGATCGCGCGCCTTGGACAGCACGATGGCTGCGCGGGTCTCGAAATCCGGCGGTTCAATCGCCACCGACAGGCCCCAGGCCAAGCGCGATTTCAATCGCGGCTCCAGGCCTTCCACTTCGCGCGGATAGCGATCGCAGGTGAGGATGATCTGCTGGCGGCTGTCGAACAGCGCATTGAAGGTGTGGAAGAACTCTTCCTGGGTGCGGTCCTTGCCGGCGAAGAACTGGATGTCGTCGATCAGCAGCGCGTCGACCTGCTGGAAGCGGCGCTTGAACTGATCCATCGACTTTTCGATCAGCGCCTTGGTCATCGCGCTGAAGAACTGTTCCGAACGCAGGTAGAGCACCCGCGCGTTCGGATTCTGCCGGCGCATCTCGTTGCCGGCGGCGAACATCAAGTGGGTCTTGCCCAGGCCGGTGCCGCCGTACAGCAGCAGCGGGTTGTGGGCGCGATCACCCGGCTTCTGCGCCGCCTGCCAGGCCGCCGCGCGACCCAGCTGGTTGCTGCGGCCCTCGACGAAGTTGTCGAAGGTGTAGTGGGTGTCCAGGTTGCCGGCGTAGGGCTCGGAGGCGGCAGGAGCCGCCGGGCCCCCCGGAATGGCGGGTCGGGCCGGTTCCGGCGCACGGGCGCGCGAGCCGATTTCCAGCGAGACCTCGGCATGGCCGGCGAAATAGTCCAGCAGCTCCCGGATCCGGTCCAGATAGCGTTCGCGGACCTGTTCCACGATGAAGGCGTTGGGCGCATACAGGACCACCGCATCGCTGCGCTGTTCGGCCTGCAGCGGCTTCAACCAGGTGTGTACATCCTCTGCCGGAAATTCGGCTTCCAGGCGTTCGAGGCAGCGGGGCCAGGCATCCATCGCGTGAAACAACTCGTTCTTGATAAGGTGTGGAAAACACGCCGTCGCGCCACGCGCCAGCGCGGCCGGAAGGCTGTAAAGAAGGGGTCGGCCAGACTACCACCGCCATCCGGCCGCGCCAATGGCTCCTGTGCATAAGATGTGGATGAATGGACGGTCGGTGATCCCTGGCGGAGCGCGGCCTTGCGCGGCCCATTTCGATCTTCTTCACCGGTGTTGACCGTAACCGGCGGATACCTATAGAATTTCCGGTTCTTTCCATCCGCAACCTCGCACGAGGGCCCCATGGCCACCAAGCGCACTTACCAACCCAGCAATCTCAAGCGCAAGCGCGACCACGGTTTCCGTGCCCGCATGAAGACCGCCGACGGTCGCAAGATCCTGTCGCGTCGCCGCGCGAAGGGCCGCAAGCGCCTCACCGCCTGATGGCTTTGCCGCAGCTCGCGGCCAAGACATCAATCATGCGATGCCCTTGCCAGGAGCCCGCACTGAACGGTGCGGGCTTCTTGCTGTCATGAGCGCAGCGTTTCCACGTCATGCCCGGGTCCGCACGGGCGCCGAGTATGCCCGCGTCTTCGAGAAGTCGCGTCGCTGCGCGGACCCGCTGTTGAGCCTGCATTGGCTGGCCGGTGATCATCCGGCCCGGCTGGGCATGGCCGTTTCCCGCAAGGTCGATACCCGCGCGGTCGGTCGCAACCGCATCAAGCGCCAGTTGCGCGAGCAGTTCCGCAGCCTGCGTCCGCACCTGCCTGGCGGTGACTACGTCGTGGTCGCGCGGCCGCCGGCCAGGACGGCCAGCAATCCGCTGTTGCGGGATACCTTCGTCCGCGTGCTCGTCCGCGCCGGCGCATTGCCGCCGACTCCGGCGGTAGGCACAATGCCGGCGGCCTTGAATTCCCCCTCTTCTCCCTCCACGACACCGGAACCCGACGCCGGTTGAGATTGCCTGTCCGATGAACCAGACCCGTGTTTTCCTGATTTTCGCCTGGCTGATGGTGGCGATCCTGTTGTGGATGGAGTGGGGCAAGTTCAATGCGCCCGCCGCCGCCCCGGCGCCGTTGGCGGCGACCGCCGCCGCGAACCAGGGCAGCACCGTCCCCACCTCCGCGCCCACCGCGCAACCGGGCAGCACGGTGCCGCAGGCGCCCGCGGCCACGCCGGCGGTGACCGCCCCGGCCACGCCTTCGACCGGCCAGCGGGTGACGATCAGCAGCGATGTGCTGAAGCTGGTGCTGGACGGCGGCAGCGTGCTGGAGTCGGAACTGCTGCACTACCCGCAGGACAAGCGCCCCGGCAGCCCGGCGGTCAAGCTGTTCAACCAGGACCCCGCGCATTACTACGTCGCCGAGAGCGGCTGGGTGCCGGCCGGATCCACCCGCGCCGCCCCGAACCACGAGAAGGGCTTCGTGCCCGAAGCCGGCACCGCGTTCGCGCTTGCGGCCGGTGGCAACGAGATCTCCGCGCCCTTCATCTGGCGTGGCCCGGATGGCGTCAGCATTCGTCGCACCTACACGCTCAAGCGCGGCGAATACGCCGTGCAGGTGCGCGACGAGGTGGTCAATGCCGGCGGCACGCCGTGGCAGGGCGCGATCTATCGCCAGTTGACCCGCAACCCGCCGCTGGTCAAGCGCGGCATGACCAACCCGGAATCCTTCAGTTTCAGCGGCGCGACCTGGTATGACGGCGGCTACCAGCGCCGCAAGTTCGACGAGGATTACGTGGCCGATGGCCGCGTGGACTGGCGCGGCACCGGTGGCTGGATCGCGATGCTCCAGCACCACTTCTTCACCGCCTGGATCCCGCAGGCCGCCGACCACACCACCATCTCGCTGGACGAGCCGAAGTACGCCACCGGTCCGCGTCCGCTGATCCGCGACATGGCCGATCCGCTGAACGTCGCGCCGGGCCAGACCGTCGCGACCACCGCGCGCCTGTGGGTCGGTCCCAAGCTGGTCAACAAGATCAAGGCCGAGAACGTGCCGGGCCTGCATCGTGCGGTCGACTACAGCCAGTTCCAGATTTTCGATCTGATCGGCCAGGGCCTGTTCTGGATCCTGGCGCACCTGCACGCGCTGCTGGGCAACTGGGGCTGGTCGATCATCGGCCTGGTCGTGCTGGTGAAGCTGGCGCTGTACCCGTTGTCGGCGGCGCAGTACAAGAGCTTCGCCAAGATGCGCAAGTTCCAGCCGCGCATCCAGCAGCTGAAGGAACGCTACGGCGACGACAAGCAGAAGTTCCAGGTCGCCATGATGGAGCTGTACAAGAAGGAGAAGATCAATCCGATGGGCGGCTGCCTGCCGATCCTGGTGCAGATGCCGATCTTCCTGTCGCTGTACTGGGTGCTGGTGGAGTCGGTGGAACTGCGCCAGGCGCCGTGGTTCGCCTGGATCCAGGATCTGACCGCGCAGGATCCCTTCTTCATCCTGCCGATCCTCAACATGCTGGTGATGTGGCTGACCCAGAAGCTGACGCCGGCGCCGGGCATGGATCCGATGCAGCAGAAGATGATGCAGTTCATGCCGCTGGTGTTCGGCGTGATGATGGCCTTCTTCCCGTCCGGTCTGGTCCTGTACTGGGTCACCAATGGCGCGCTGGGCCTGCTGCAGCAGTGGTGGATGACCAAGCGGCACGGCGAACCGGCCACCACCCCGGCCACCGCCAAGAAGTAAGCCGGCAAGTTCGGCAAGTCACCTCGAAAAACCCGCCGCAAGGCGGGTTTTTCATGGTCGCGGTAACATGCGCGGCCTCTCCCGCCGCAGGTCCGGGCCCGTACCGCAATGCCAATCCGTCGCTTGCTTTCCCTGTCCCTGATGCTGGTGGCCGCTGCCACGCTGGTCGCCTGCGGTGATCGCGGCAAGGCCACGACGGGGGGCGGGGAATCGCAGGCGACCGCAAAGGCGCGCGATGTCCCCGGGCTGGACACCCGAGCGATTGACAGCGAGTTGAAGGCGCAACTGGAGAACCATCGCCGGATCATCGTCCTGCTGGACGACGAAGCGAACTTGCCGCCGGCCGCGCGAGCCAGCGCCAGTGTGATCGGCCAGGGCCTGTTCCACGACAACCTGGAACGCGCCGATCGCCTGCGCGGCCTGTTCGCGGCCCTGCTGGCGCGACCCGAGCCGGAACGCTTCGCCGCCATCGGAGGCCGGCTGGATTACATCGAATCCGCCCCCGACCTGCATGACGCCGACCGGCTGGCGTTCCGCGAGATCCTGCGCGATCTTCAAACGCTGGTCGGCAAGGATTCCTCGCTGCCGGCGATCAAGCTGCACCAGCGCATCGGCGAGGACCTGGACGCGCTGGAGGAAATCGAGCGCAACTACAACCGCGAAATCACCCGCATCTTCAGCCGCTTCGACGCCACCCGCGCGATCGCGCTCAAGCGCGAGAAGTGGGACGACTACGTGGCCAGCCTGCGCAAGCGCTACGACCGCGACGTGCTGCTGCGCGAGTACGGGGTGATCACGCCTTATCCGATGTCGATGGCCGACGATGACCGCGAGGTGTTCGGCCGTGACCTGCCGGCCAGGACGGTGGTGCTGAGTTTCGACGACGGCCCGCACCGCGCCTATACCGAGGAAGTCATCGCGATCCTCAAGCGCTACGACGTGCCGGCGACCTTCTTCCAGGTCGGCCGCAACCTGGGCAGGCTCGACGACAAGGGGCAGGCGGCGCTCGGCCCACTGGCCGGCGTGACCCGCGAACTGATCGCCCTGGGCTACACGGTCGGCAACCACAGCCTCACCCATGCGCAGCTGTCCAAGCAGACCGGCGATGCGCTGCGCAGCCAGATCCTCGATACCGACACCCTGCTGCGCGACATCGACGCGCGCCGCGCGCCGCTGTTCCGCTTCCCGTACGGGGCACGCAACGCCGAGGGCATGCGCATCCTCGGCGAGGCGAAACTGCGTTCGGTGATGTGGAACATCGACTCGCTGGACTGGGCTGATCCAGTGCCCGAATCGATCGTCCAGCGCGTGCTCGAACAGGTGCAGAAAGAGCAGCGCGGCATCGTCCTGTTCCATGACATCCACGAACGCACGGTCAAGGCGCTGCCGCAGATCCTGGATCGGCTGTCGGCCGAGGGCTACCAGTTCGCCGCCTGGAATGGTCGCGATTTCAGCGTCGCCCGTGCCGCACGCCCGCAGGAGGCCGCGATCACCACCGGCTACGCGCGCTCCTGGGCGATCGTCATCGGCATCGACGACTATGCGCGCTGGCCGAAGCTGCGCTATGCCGGCAACGACGCCCAGGCGATCGCCGACACCCTGACCGGCCAGTTCGGATTTCCGTCCTCGCAGGTCATCGTGCTCAAGGACAAGGAAGCCACCCGCAACAACATCCTGGCCGCGTTCCACGATCGCCTGGGCCATGGCGGATTGGGCAAGAACGATCGCGTGTTCGTGTTCTTCGCCGGCCACGGCGCCACCCGGCAGCTGGCCTCGGGGCGCGAGCTGGGCTACATCATCCCGGTCGATTCGGACCCGGCGCAGTTCGCCAGCGACGCCATCGCCATGACCGATATCCAGAACATCGCCGAGAGCCTGGAAGCCAAGCATGTGATGTTCGTAATGGACGCCTGCTACAGCGGCCTGGGCTTGACCCGCGGCGGCAACGGCGCCAGCGCCTACCTGCGCGAGAACGCGCGCCGGACCGCGCGGCAGATGCTGACCGCCGGCGGTGCCGACCAGCAGGTCGCCGACAGCGGGCCCAACGGCCATTCGGTGTTCACCTGGGTGCTGCTGCAGGCCCTGTCGGGCAAGGGTGACCTCAACGGCGACGGCCTCATCACCGGCACCGAACTGGCGGCCTATGTCGCGCCCGCGGTGTCGGGCATCTCGCCGCAGACGCCGGCGTTCGGATCGCTGCCCGGCTCGCAGGGCGGCGAATTCGTGTTCGAGGTGCCGGTCGGCAACGAGTTCCTGACCGCCGGCACGCAGCAACTGTCGACCGAGGCCATCGCGCTCAACGGCAAGGTCGAGGCGTCCACGCCCGAGGCGGGCGCGGCGGGCGTGGCGATCCGGGATCTGCAGGGCGACCTGCGCCAGGTCGTCCTGCCGGTCGCCGCCGGTCGTGTGTCCGAGCGCCAGAAGGCGCAGCAGGCCAATGATCGTGGCCTTCAGCTGTACAAGGAAAAGCGCTACGCCGAGGCGGAGGAAGCCTTCGCCGAAGCGTTGAAGCTGCGCCCGGATTTCGCCCTGGCCGCCAACAACCTGGGTTTCGTCTACTACCGCCAGGACAAGTTCGCGCAGGCCGCGCGCTGGCTGGAGAACACCGTGCGCATCGATCCCTCGCGCGCGGTCGCGTATCTCAATCTCGGCGACGCCTACCGCCATCTCGGCGACAGCGCCAAGGCGCAGCAGGCTTACCGGACCTATCTCGAACTGCAGCCGACCGGCGCTTCGGCCGACGCCGTGCGCGAACAGATCAGGCAACTGCAATGAACCCGACGTCGCCGCAGGACACCATCGCCGCGATCGCCACCGCGCCCGGTGCGGGCGGAGTCGGCATCGTGCGCCTGTCCGGGCCGCGCGCGCTGGCGATCGCCACCGCGATGTGCCATCGCACGCTGCAACCGCGGTGCGCGCGTTACGTCCGCTTCGATGACGGCGAAGGCGGCACCCTGGATGATGGCATCGCGCTGGCGTTCCCCGCCCCGGCCAGCTTCACCGGCGAGGACGTGGCCGAACTGCAGGCCCACGGCAGTCCGGTGGTGTTGCATGCGCTGGTGGACCGCGCCTGCGCGCTGGGCGCGCGGCGCGCCCGCCCGGGCGAATTCAGTGAACGCGCGTTCCACAACGGCAAGCTGGATCTGGCCCAGGCCGAAGCGGTCGCCGATCTGATCGCCGCATCGGATACGCGCGCCGCGCGGGCCGCCCGGCGTTCACTGGATGGCGTGTTCTCGCGCCGCGTGGAGGCGATCGCCGCCGCCCTGCTGCGCCTGCGCGTGCATGTCGAGGCGGCGATCGATTTCGCCGACGAGTCCATCGAAACGCTCGGCGGTGGCGAAGTCCGCGCGGGCCTGCAGACGGCGCAGGTGGAGTTGCGGCGGCTGCTCGCCGACGCCGAACGTGGGCGCAAGTTGCGCGATGGCCTGCACACGGTGATCGTCGGCCCGCCCAATGCCGGCAAGAGTTCGCTGCTCAACGCGCTGGCCGGCAGCGATCGCGCCATCGTCACCGACGTGGCCGGTACCACCCGCGACACCCTGCACGAGACCATCCGCCTGGACGGGCTCGAATTGCACCTGGTCGATACCGCCGGCCTGCGCGAGGGGGGCGATGCGATCGAGCGCGAAGGCATGCGCCGGGCGCGCGCCGAACTCCAGCGGGCCGATCTGGCCCTGATCGTGGTCGACGCCCGCGACGTGCAGGCCGGGACGGCGGCGGTCGCCGACGTCATCGCCGATGTGCCCCGGCGCCTATGGATCCACAACAAGATCGATTTGCTTCCGGCGCCGCCGCAGGACACGGACCCCGAGGTGGTCGCCGTATCGGCCGCCACCGGCCATGGGCTGCCGGCGCTGCACGCCCGCCTGCGCGAACTCGCCGGCCAAGGCGCGGGGGAGGGCAGCGAAGGCGAGTTCAGCGCCCGGGCCCGCCATGTCGACGCGTTGCGCCGCGCAGACGGCCACGTGGAACGCGCAAACAGTGAACTGAATCACGAAATGTTGGAGTTGGCGGCCGAGGAGCTCCGGCTCGCGCATGACGCGTTGGGCGAGATTACCGGCAGGATTTCCGCCGACGAGATGCTCGGATACATCTTTTCCACCTTCTGCATCGGCAAATAAGGTGACAAGATTGACAGACGGGGTGTGATCCCGTGTGCTGGGGCACGCGGGGTCCGTTGATTCACTTTTCGTGTTTCTGGGGGAAACAACCGATGCTGTCGAACCTGCACTACGCCAAGCCGCGCTTGGTGGTACCTCTGCTATTGGTACTGGCCATCGCCGCATGCTCCAAGGATGAACCGGCCACGGCGCCCGCCGCCGACCAGGCCGCCGCCGCCGGCCAGGCTGCGCCACCACCACCGGCGGTCTCGGCGGAAGTCCAGGCCATGAACGTGGACCAGCTCCGCGACGCGGCCACCAACGCGCTGCGCGAGAACCGCATCTATGCGCCCGGCGGCAACAACGCCATGGAGTACTACCTGGCGCTGCGCGACAAGCTGCCCAGCGATCCCGGCGTGACCAGCGCCCTGACCGACCTAATGCCGTACACGCTGATCGCCGCCGAGCAGAGCATCGCGCGCGAGGAGTTCACCGAGGCCCAGCGCCTGTCGGCGATCATCGAGAAGGCCGATCCCAAGGCCCCGGCGCTGCCGCGCTTGAAGCAGAGCATCGCCGCCGCACAGGAAGCGGTGGCCCAGCGCGCCCAGGACACCGAGGCGAAGACCAAGGCCGCCGAGGAAAACCGGCTGAAGGAACAGCAGCGCCTGGCGCAGCAGGCCGAACAGCAGCGCGCGACCGAAGCGGCCGCGGCGCAGCAGCTGGTGCAGCAGCAGGAAGCGGCGCGACAGGAAGCCGAGCGCCAGGCCGCCGCCCGCCGCGAGGCCGAGCAACGCGAAGCGGCCGCGCGCGCCGCCGCGGCGCAGGCACCGTCCACGCCCGCTTCGGCTCCGGCCAGCACGGCCGCGACTCCGGCCGCCAGCAACCAGCTGCGCCCGATCAGCACGCCGGCCCCGCGCTATCCGCCCGAAGCGCTGCGCGCGGGCACGGCCGGCGAAGTGCTGGTCGAGTTCACCGTCGGCACCGACGGTTCGGTCACCTCCGCGCGGGTGGTGCGCGCCACCCCGGCACGGGTGTTCGATCGCGAAGCGGTCAACGCGGCCAAGCGCTGGAAGTTCCAGCCGGTCAGCGAACCGGTCACCACCCGCCGCACCATCGGCTTCAATCCGGGCGGTTGATCCGGCGCGGCAAGCGAAGGAAACACCTGGCAAAAGAAAAGGGGGCGGAAATTCCGCCCCCTTTTTTCGCGCCGGTGTCCGCGCATCAACCGGAAATCGCCAGCCGCTCCTGGTGGTAGCGACGCACCGCGGCGAACCACAGCAGTGCGGCCAGGCCGAACGCGCAGGCCAGGTAGATGCCCCAGATCTGCGGGCTGATGGCCTCGTTGCGGATGACCTTGAGGATCAGCTGGTTCTGCGCCAGGAACGGCACCGCGAACTGCCACAGCTGGCTCTTCACGGGACTGGCCATCAGCGCGAAGGTCGGCACCATCGGCAGCAGCAGCAGCCAGGTCATGTGGCTCTGTGCTTCCTTCATGCTCTTGGCGCTGGCCGCCAGCCAGGTCAGCAGCGAGGTGCCAATGAACAGCATCGGCAGCAACACCAGCAGCATCTGCGCCATCGCCGGGAACGACACGTTCAACTGGCGGCCGACCCCGGAGGAAATCTGCGCGCTGATGCGGAACGCCAGCAGGGTCAGGACCAGCGTGCCCATGCCGATCACGCAGGCCGCCGCGATCTTGCCGCTGACCACCGCGCCGCGCGAGGCCGGCGTGGCCAGCAACGGTTCCAGCGATTGCCGTTCGCGTTCGCCGGCGGTGGCGTCGAGGATCAGGTAGGCGCCACCGATGAACGAGGTCAGGATCAGCAGATACGGCAGCAGCACCGACAGCAGCACGCCGCGCTTGGCTTCCGGTGTCGCCAGATCCTGCGCGCCGATGTTCACCGGCTTGGCCACCGATGCATCCAGTCCACGCGCCATCAGCCGCAGCGCACCGGCCTGCTGGCTGTAGATCGCCAGGGTGGTTTCCAGCCGACGGCTGGGAATCTCGGCGTCGCGACGGGTGCTGTCCTTGATGATCTCCACCAGCGCCGGCTTGCCGGCGCGCCAGTCCCTGGCGTAGTCCGGACCGATGCGCAGGGCCACGTCGATGTCCTGGTTGCGGATCGCGGCGGACAGATCCTTCGGCGGGTCCACCGCCTTGAGGCCGTAGCTGGCCAGGAACGCCACCAGATTGGGCGCGTTTTCCTTGCCGACCACGGGGATGTCCAGGTCCTTGTCGATCTGGGTGCGGGCGCGCTTCTCGGCCAGCGATCCCATGCCCAGCATCAGCGCCGGGTACAGCAGCGGGCCCAGGAACAGCGCCAGGGCGAGGGTGCGGCGATCGCGCGACAGATCCTTGAGTTCCTTGCGCATCACGGTGATGACGGTACCGAACAGGCTCATGCGTGCAGTCCCTCCTCGGACCCGATCACTTTGACGAAGGCGTCTTCCAGGTTGTCCTCGCCGACCTGCTGGCGCAGCTCGTCGGCGGTGCCGGCGGCGACCACGCGGCCCTTGGCGATGACCACGATGCGATCACACAGCGCGGCGACCTCCTGCATGATGTGGCTGGAGAAGATCACGCAGCGGCCTTCCTCGCGCAGCTGGCGCAGGAAGCCGCGCATCGCGCGCGTGGTCATCACGTCCAGGCCATTGGTCGGCTCGTCGAGGATGACATTCTTCGGGTCATGCACCAACGCGCGCGCAATGGCGGTCTTGGTGCGCTGGCCCTGCGAGAACCCCTCGGTCTGGCGATCCAGGATGTCGTCCATGTCCAGCGCCTGCGACAGCTTGCGGGTGCGCTCGGCGATGACCTCGCGCGACAGGCCGTGCAGTTCGCCGAAGTAGGCGATGTTCTCGCGTGCGGTCAGGCGCTTGTACACGCCGCGCGCGTCCGGCAGCACGCCCAGCGCACGGCGCACCATGACCGGGTCGCGCGCGGCATCGACGCCGTCGACCAGTACGCTGCCGCGATCCGGGGACATCAGCGTGTACAGCATGCGCATGGTGGTGGTCTTGCCGGCGCCATTGGGGCCGAGCAGGCCGGTGATCTCGCCGTCGCGGGCCTGGAAGCTGACCGCGTCCACCGCGTTGACCAGGCCGGTCTTGGTCTTGAAGCTCTTGTGCAGATCCTGTGCCACGATCATTGAATCTCTCCTGGAATCGCGCCGGTGGATGGGAAGGGGATGCAGGAATCCATCACGGCGTCCATCACGGCTCCCATCCATTGAAGCTGGTGAAGGCGGGCGTGCCGTCGATCGCGTCCAGGCACTTGGCATCCAGCGCCTTCGCGTCCGCCGATTCGATGAACTGGCTCACCAGCTTGGGCATGCAGCCCTGGCCGATCACGTTGTGTCCCTGGCCGCGCAGGACCAGGTGGCGGCCGTTGGCCAGGCCCTTGAGCACGGCCTCGCCGTAGCTCGGCGGCGTGACCGGATCCTGCTCGCCGGACATCAGCAGCGCGGGTACCTTCGATACCAGCGGCTGGTTGAAACCGGCCGGACGTTCGCCCTTCGGCCAGACCGGGCAGGGGCTGAAGAACAGGCGCGCCAGGTCATCGCCCATCACCGTGTCGGCGTCGGCCGGATCCGGCCGGTAGCGATCGGCATCCTCGGCGCAGATCACCGACAGCTGCATGCCGCGCGCCATCTGTCCGGACACCTGGCCGTCCATGAACTTGGCCAGCGACATCAGCGGTCCGTAGCGGCCCTGATCGGCTTCGTCCAGCACCAGCGGCAGCAGCGAGGTGGTCGCCGGCATGTAGGAGAACGCATGGGTCAGGCCGGTCACCGTCGACGCGGACAGCTTGTCCTGCTTTTCCTGGCCGCTGGACGGATCCCGGTAGGTCACCTCCACCGGCGCGGTGGCCAGGCGCTGCTTGAGCGCCAGCAGGCGGGTGCGCAGATCGGTCGGATAGCGTGCGCGGCAGGCGGCGTCGGCCGCGCAGGCCTTGGATTGCAGGGCCAGCGCGTCATCGAAGCGGCGGGCGAACTCGCCGCCGACCACCAGGCTGTTCGGTGCGACGCCGTCGAGCACGATCGCGCGGGTGTGTTGCGGATAGGTGCCGGCGTACTGCTGGGCCACGCGGGTGCCGTAGGACACGCCGATCAGGTTGATCTGCGCGGCGCCGATGGCGGCGCGCACGGCGTCCAGATCACGGATGGCCTCGGTGGTGGTGTAGAAGCGCAGATCGGCGTGCCTGGACAGCGCGTCCACGCACTGGCGCGAAACGGCCTGCAGTGCCGCTTCGTCCAGCGAGTCCATGTCGGCGACCGATGTGCCTTCCTCGGAATCGCTGCATTCCAGCGGATTGGAGCGGCCGGTGCCGCGCTGGTCCACCAGCACCACGTGGCGCTGCTTGCGTACCTCGCGCAGGGCCGCGTCGACCATCACCGCGTGCTGGGTCGCGGCCTGGCCGGGACCACCGGCCAGGAAGAACACCGGATCCTCGAGGGCAGCGCCCTCGTCGGTGGCTGGCAGCCAGGCGAGGTTGAGCGCGATCTTGCGGCCCTGCGGGGCCTGCCGGTTCTCCGGCACCTCGAAGGTCGCGCACTGCGCCTCGACGTTGCCGCCAGCGCCGGGTTCGGCCAGCGTGCAGGGCTGGAAGCCGATGCGGCCGTAGTGGCGGCCGGTGGCGGCCTTGTCGGGCGCGGGAGCGTTGTTGCTGCAGGCGGTGAGCGCGAGCAGGCCGGCACAGGCCAGCAGGGTCTTGCGGTGGTGTCGCATGGGCATTCGTCCTGGTTGCGATGCGTTTCAGGATGCCATGACGGTGCCCCGCGCCGGATGTGACCAAAGTGCGGTGATTTTTTTGCCGGGTCCCTGGCGACGCGCGCCAGGGACCGGCACCCCGTCGTCAACGGGGTCCGCCGGGGGCTTCGGGACGGCTGCGATGAGGATCCGTCGGAGGCGGGGGGCGCTATTTGCTGCTGACGTATTTTTCCCGCCGGATCTGCGGGATGGACAGGCCGGCGGCCTTCAGCGCCTCGAAGCAGGCATCCACCATGTCCGGATTGCCACACAGATAGGCGATGTCGGTATCGGCACTGGGCGCGAACTCGGCCAGGTGCTGCTGCACGTAGCCCTGGCGCACATCCGGGTGCGGATGCTGCGGCAGCTCGCGGGAGAAGCAGGGCACGAAGCGGAATTGCGGATGCTGGTCGGCGAAGGCGCGGAAATCGTCGCCGTACAGCAGTTCGGCCGGGGTACGTGCGCCGAACAGCAGCACCACCTCGATGTCGCGCCCGGCGATCTGCTCGGCCAACTGCGGCAGCATCGCCCGGTAGGGGGTCACCCCGGTGCCGGTGGCGATCAGCAGGTAGCGGCGGTTGCGGTCGTTGGGCATCAGGCAGAAGCGGCCGTAGGGCCCGCTGGCATCGACATGGCCACCCTCGGGCAGGCCCTCGAACAGGGCCGTGGCCGCGCCGCCGGGCACGTAGCTGACCGCGATCTCCACCGCCTCGCCCGGCCCCAGCCGGTGGTCGTGAATGGTCGCCAGCGAGTAGCTGCGCTTGGCCGGGGTGCCGTCGGCGTAGCTGAAATGCACCTGGATGAACTGGCCCGGGATGAAATCCAGGGGCTGGCCGTCGTCGCGGACGAAGACATAGTGGCCGACGCTGGGGGCCAGCATGCGGCGCCCCACGAGCTTCAACGGAAAATGGACGATGGCCAAGGTGCTGGGCGATGGAACGGTGTGGTGCCGGGGCCGGCCCGGCGGGGTGCCTATAATAAGCGTTCGTGTCCCCCCGGGCGCCCAGGCCGGCGCCGCAAGGTCCCTACGTGTCCCAACCCGTGGTTTCCGCGAACGCGCCCGCGCTCGCCATTTCCGATCTCCGCAAGGTTTACGACAACGGCGTACAGGCGCTCAAGGGCGTCTCGCTG
Organism: Pseudoxanthomonas sp.; assembly: GCF_024710765.1. GTDB lineage: Bacteria > Pseudomonadota > Gammaproteobacteria > Xanthomonadales > Xanthomonadaceae > Pseudoxanthomonas_A. The sequence goes on along the minus strand of NZ_JANJUE010000068.1, from coordinate 558 downwards.
CAGGTCGCGCCCGGCGACTTCTTCGCCCTGCTCGGCCCCAACGGCGCCGGCAAGTCGACCCTGATCGGCATCGTCAGCTCGCTGGTGAACAAGAGCGGCGGCGAAGTCGAGGTGTTCGGCGTCAACCTGTCGCGCCACCGCGACGACGCCCTGCGCCTGATCGGCCTGGTGCCGCAGGAAATCAACTTCAACATGTTCGAGAAGCCGATCGACATCCTGGTCAACTACGCCGGCTTCTACGGGGTGCCGCGCGCCGAGGCGCTGGTGCGGGCGGAAGAGGAGCTCAAGCGTGCCCAGCTGTGGGAAAAGGCGCAGATGATGAGCCGCACCCTCTCCGGCGGCATGAAGCGGCGCCTGATGATCGCCCGCGCCATGATGACCCGGCCCAGGCTGCTGATCCTCGACGAACCCACCGCCGGCGTGGACATCGAGATCCGCCGCGGCATGTGGAAGACCCTGAAGGACATCAACGCCGCCGGCACCACCATCATCCTGACGACCCACTACCTGGAAGAGGCCGAAAGCCTCTGCCGCAACCTGGCGATCATCGACCACGGC
>NZ_JANJUE010000056.1 GCF_024710765.1 Pseudoxanthomonas sp. | reverse complement strand
ATAGGTGCGCGGCGCGCCCAGGAACGCGTTGAACGAGTTGGTGGGATCCCCCGGCGTCGGCGAGAAATTCTGCAGCGGGGCGTCGAAGCCGACCTGCTGGTAGGTCTCGTCGGTCAGGTTCTGCCCCCACAGCTCCACCATCCAGCGCTTGTTCTTCGCGCCGAATCCGACCCGGGCGTTGACCAGGGTGTAGCCCTCCTGGATCTTCTCGATGTCCATGTCCGAACCGGTGTTGTGCTCGGAGATGTACTTGGCGCCGATGTTGAAGCGGCCAATCAGGCTGTTGCCGAAGTCCCACTGGTAGGTCAGCGACGCCGAACCCGACCACAGCGGCGCGAAGCTGATGTGGTTGCCCGGCAGTTTGTACAGGGTGCCGCCGGGTGCGACGAATTCCGAGGTGGGCTTGTCGTCGCCATAGCGCGTGTCGGCGTAGGTCAGTCCGGCCTGCAGCATCAGCCCGTCCAGCCCGGTCTGCCACAGCACTTCCGCGTCGATGCCCTTGGACGTGACCTCGGGAATCGAGCGCACCACGTAGCTGGTGCCGAGGAAGCTGTTGAGCTGGAAGTCGGTGAACTCCTGGTAGAACAGGGTGCCGTTGAGCAGCAGGTTGCCGTCCAGCCAGGTGGACTTGGCGCCCAGCTCGTAGCTGTCGACGAACTCGCCCGGGAACGAGGTATCCCTGACCGGCAGGATGCCGGCGGTGCCGCTGGACAGGCCCGTGTTCGACTGCACGCGATCCAGGTTGAAGCCGCCGCCCTTGTAGCCACGCGCGCCGGACAGGTAGGTCATCAGGTGATCGTTCCAGCGGTAGGCGAACTTGAGCGTGCCCGACCATTCACTCTCGGAGCGGTCCTGCTTCGTATGGCGGCCGTTGTGGGCGATGTTGGCCCACGGCAGGCACATGTAGCCGATCGCGGTCGGTGCAAGCTGCTGCGCCACGGGCTGCGGGATGCCGCGCGCCATCAACGCGCCCACCACCTGTGCCGGGTTGCCCAGCGCGGTGGCGCAACCCAAGCTGCCATTGGGATTGGTGTAGACCGAATCCAGCTCCTTCTTTTCGTGGGTGTAGCGCAGCCCGAGCGTGATCGCCAGCTGGTCGGTGGCGTGCCAGGTGTTGTTGGTGAACAACGCGGCGGTCCTGGCGTTCTGGTTGTAGGTGTCGTGCGCGCCTTCGGTGTCACCCGGGAAGACGGTGCCGAGCGGCCGCCCGGTGGCCTGCGACGCGAACAGGAACGGATTGGTGGTATTGACGGTGATGCCCAGCGGCGCCAGCTGGCGCGCGAACAGGCTCAGCAACGCGGTGGACAGGTAGGTCTCGTAGTGCCGGCCGATCATGTACTGGTCGTGGCGCTCCAGGTCCTCGTCCGAGTAGAAGAAGCCCAGCATCCAGTCCAGCTTGTCGGTGCTGCCGGTCAGCCGCAGTTCCTGGCTGAAGGTCTTGAACTTGGTCGAGGAGTCATCGAAGTTATTGCGGCGGTACAGCAGATCCGCGCCGCTGAAGTCGAAGTCCAGCGCGTTGACCGACTGCCAGTCGCGCGCGGCGGTGATCGAGGTCAGCGTCGCCCCGTTGAACCAGGGCGTGTTCCAGTCAATCTGGGTGGAGAACCCCTTGTCCAGCACGCTCTGTTCGGTGCCGCGGTTGCTGTAGGCCAGGCGCCGCTCCGGGTCCGCCACCGGGATGATCGCGCGCCCGGCGCCCCCGGCCAGCGCATCGAGGATGTTGGCGGTGAGTCCGCGCACGGTGGTCACGCCCACGCAGCAGTTCTCGTCGCGACGGGTGTAGTCGGCGATGAAAGTGAAGTCCAGATCGTCGTTCGGTTCCCACAGCAACTGCGCGCGCAGGGTACGGAAGTCGCGATCGCTGTCCTCGCGGCTGGTGCGCGGGCCCGTTCCCGTATTGACGTCGGTGACGCCGTCGCGGGTACGTTTGGCCGCGTAGATGCGGAAGGCGGCGTGATCGCTGATGGCGTCGTTGTAGGCACCGGAAATGCCGAACTCGCCGTAATTGCCGAAGGTCAGTTCACCTTCCGCGCTCTGGGTGTAGCTGGGACGGCGGGTGATGACGTTGATGACGCCGGCGGAGGTGTTCTTGCCGAAGACCGTTCCCTGCGGACCCTTCAGCACCTCGATGCGTTCCAGTTCGCCCAGATCACCGAAACCCACGCCGGTGCGCGGGCGGTACACGCCGTCAATCACCACGCCCACCGCCGATTCCAGGCCGGCGTTGTCGCCATTGGTGCCGACGCCGCGGATGCGCGCGGTGGTCTGCGATTCGTTGGTGGTAGAACTGACATGCAGGCCAGGCACCAGCAATTGCACGTCCTTGATGTCGGAAACACCCGCGTCCTGCAGCAACTGCTCCGGCAGCGCGGTCAGCATGATCGGCACGTCCTGCATGGCCTCTTCGCGCTTCTGCGCGGTGACCGTCATGGTCGCCAGCGTGGTCGCCTCCTCATCGGGCTGGGTCTGGGACGGCGTGGCTTCCTGTGCCTGCAGATTGGCGGAAAGTGCGGCGAAAACGGCGAGCGCGAGCGCGCGTTGCTGCGGTTTGGCGACGATCATGTGTTCCCCTCCCCCGGGTCATGTCGGACGTTGACGTTCAGACGACTTCGATACGGCATCCACCTTGTATGGACAATCATGCGGCGCTTGCGCGCCCCCCTGTGGAGGCGAAGCTAGCACTCCTCTCGGCGCGGAAGCATTCTGCAACGCGTCGATACGCGCGACGCCCGTCGAGCACGGACGGAAGCGAACGATCGTGCTGAAAAACAGGGCTTACGCGTGGGACGCGGGCATGCGGAACAATCGCCGCGACGTGCTCAGCCTTCCGGCTCGTCCGGCAGGTAGGCCAGCAGATCGCCGGGTTGGCATTGCAGGTAGTCGCAGATCGCCGCGAGGGTTTCGAAACGGATGCCGCGGACCTTTCCCGACTTGAGCAGGGAAAGATTGGCTTCGGTGATGCCGACATGGGCCGCCAGATCCTTGGAGCGCACCTTGCGCAAGGCCAGCATCACGTCAAGGCGGACGACTATCGCCATCGGGGTTCTTCAGACAATGGAATGACTGTCTTCTTCCAGGCGCGCGGCTTCATCGAACAGCCGCGCCACCAGAAAGAAGGTGGCCCCCATCAGCAGCACGAGCAGGTCGCCGCCGCCGAAGTCCAGCCGCAGCGGTCCCGGGCGCGCGGCGTGCCATGCCAGCGCGGCCTGGAGCAGCGGCGGCAGCAGCGCATTGAGGAGGCCCACCGCCAGCAGCCGCGATGCGAACCGGCGGAAATGCCGGGTCACCGCGCTGGAGAACAGCGCGGACGACTGCAATCGCCCCAGCATGCGCGCGAGTTCCAGCAGTGCCCAGCTGGTCAGGACGGCCAGCAGCGCGGCGGTCAGCGCCGCCCATTCCCATGGAAGCCCGCCTTCATCGAGGGTGGCCGCCACGCCCGGAAAGGGCGTCGGCCACAGCAGCGCCAAGGCGGTCACCAGCAGGCAGGCCACCGCGCTCGCCAGCACCCCCCGGCGCAGCCAGCGCGCGTGCCGCAATAATGCACTTGTATTTTCTGTTTTATTCATATTAATTTCTGTTTTACAGAAATTTATTTTTCCCGAAGGATACTAACATGAAACCATCCCCACCCATGCCGGGCGTCGTCCGCCGGCTCCTTTGCCCGCTGTTGTCGCTGGGGCTGTTGCTGGCGGAGCCGATGGCGCACGCCACGCCGCATGCGCCGCCGACGGGGCGACGCGGCCCCGCGCACCTGCTCGAGGACGCGGGCAAAGGAGATGTCTTCAGCCTGGAGCAGGCCCTGCCCGGCATCCGCGATCCCCGCTGGCGGGCGCTGGCCCAGGCCAGAATCGCCGCGTCGCGGCTGGACACGGCGCGGGCACGCGAGGTGCTGGCCGCTCAATTGGCGGAGCAAACGCAGGATGCAGCCCGGCAGGCAAGGGCCTGGTCGATGCTGGCTGACGTCGCCTTCGCCGAAGGCGACTACGCGGCGGCGGCCGAGGCCACGTCCCGGCAACGGGCCCTGCTGGAACAGGACCCCGCGGCGGCCGCGCATCCGCAGGATGCCGCCGATGCCGCGCGCATGCACGGGATCGCCCGGCCGTTGGCGAGTGTCCAGCGCCAGCAGGTGGCTTCGTTCGAGCCGTCGCCGGCGCAGACCCGGCGCGACAAGGTGGGCCTGAGGCGCGCGGATGTCCGGGTCAATGGCAGGACGCAGGAAATGGTCCTGGATACCGGCGCCAACCTGTCCGTGGTTTCGCGCACGACCGCCAGCCGATTGGGACTGCGCCTGCTGGACAGCGAAGTCAGCGTCGGCAGCGCGAGCCGCAACGAGGTCCCTACCCTGATCGGTATCGCCGACGAATTGGCGTTTGCCGGCTTGCGGATCCGCAACGTCGTCTTCCTGGTCCTTGACGACGCCGGGTTGGAATTTTCCGTTCCCGGCGGCTATCACATCGAGGCGATCCTGGGCTTCCCGGTATTGCGCGAACTGCGCCGGATCCGTTTCCAACGCGATGGTCAACTGGTGCCGGAGCCGGCCGCGTCCGGGACGGGGGCAGCGCCGGGCAACCTGCGGGTCATCGGCAGCGACCTGTTCGTCAGCGCGCACGTGAACGGACAGCCGGTTGCGCTGCATCTGGACAGCGGCGCCTCTTCGTCTTCCCTGTCGCCGCTGTTCGCCCGACGCCATCCGGAACTGATTCGCGGCCTGCCCACCCGGCAGGAGCACTTCGCCAGCGCCGGCGGCGCCACTTCGCGACGCTCGGCGGTGCTCCCGGACGCGACGCTGGATCTGGATGGAAAGACGATCCCGCTGGAGCAGATCGCGATCGGCCTGGATGAAAGCGAGGACGTGGAAACGCGGCAATTCGGCGTTCTCGGTGGCGACGTGCTGGGTCGTTTCAGCTACTGGTGCGTGGATTTCGAACGGATGCGCCTGGAACTGGGCGAGATCGTACCGGTCCCCTGAGCGCACGCGCCCGCCTTGCGGGCTCCGCAAAGGAATGTCGGCCGGGCGCCTTCCCTGCGCTGGCGGAAAGCAGGCACGCCGGTCCAGGCGAACGCGCATCGGGCGGCGACATCGCAACTCGATACCGCCGCCCGTATCATGGCAACCGCAGCGCTATGCCGGATTTCATCAGGGAAACCGGCCGCGGTCCGCCCACCTCCGGAAGAAGACAGACTTGCAAGACACCGATTCGACCCAGAAGCGCAGGCAGGAACAGGCGGCCGCGGAGCACACCCCGCTGATGAGGCAGTTCTTCGCCGCCAAGGCGGAGTATCCGGACCTGTTGCTGTTCTTCCGGATGGGGGACTTCTACGAACTGTTCTACGACGATGCCCGCAAGGCCGCGCGACTGCTGGACATCACCCTGACCCAGCGCGGCAATTCGGCGGGCGCCCCCATTCCGATGGCGGGCGTGCCGCACCACGCCTACGAGAGCTACCTGGCCCGGCTGGTGGCGATGGGCGAGTCGGTGGCCATCTGCGAGCAGATCGGCGATCCGGCCCAGACCAAGGGGTTGGTCGAACGCAAGGTCGTACGGGTGGTCACGCCCGGCACCGTCACCGACGAGGCCCTGCTCAACGAGCGCCGCGACACCCTGCTGATGGCGATTGCGCGCGGCCGCAAGGGCTATGGCCTGGCCTGGGCGGATCTGGCCGGCGGGCGTTTCGTCGTCAACGAGGTCGAGGGCGAGGACGGCCTGGAAGCGGAACTCTCGCGCCTGGAGCCGGCGGAGATCCTGCTGCCGGACGAGGACGGCTGGCCGGATTTCCTGCACGGACGCCACGGCCTGCGCCGGCGCGCGCCTTGGCTGTTCGATGCCGACAACGGCCGCCGGCAACTGCTGCAATTCTTCCAGGTCCGCGATCTCAACGGCTTCGGCATCGAGCAGTTGCCGCTGGCGACCGGCGCCGCCGCCGCCCTGCTCGGCTATGTGGAGGAGACCCAGAAACAGCGCCTGCCGCACCTGGGCGCCATCCGCACCGAATCGGCCGGCGACGCCATCGCCATGAACGCGGCGACCCGGCGCCATCTGGAGCTGGACAGCCGTGTCGATGGCGACACCGGCAACACCCTGCTGGGCGTGCTAGACACCACCATCACCCCGATGGGCGGCCGCCTGCTCCGGCGCTGGCTGCATCGCCCGCTGCGTGATCGCCGCGTGGTCGGCAAGCGCCACCAGGCCGTGGACAGCCTGATCGGCAACGGCCTGGACACCGCACTGCGCGAACGCTTCCGCGCACTGGGTGACATGGAGCGCATCCTCACCCGCGTCGCCCTGCGCTCGGCGCGTCCCCGCGACCTGTCGACCCTGCGCGACGCCCTCGCGCTGCTGCCGGATATCCGCCAGACGCTGTCAGGCACCGCCTCCGGTTCGCCGGACCTGGCCGCATCACCACGCCTGTCCGAGCTGGCGGCCGAGCTGGGTGAACACGACGACACCGCCGCGCTGCTGGTCCGCGCGGTCGCGCCGCATCCGGCGCTCAAGCTGGTCGACGGCGGCGTGATCGCCGACGGGTTCGATGCCGACCTGGACGAACTGCGTCGCCTGAGCAGCCATGCCGATCAGTTCCTGGTCGATCTGGAGGCGCGCGAGCGGGAAAACAGCGGCATCGCCACCCTCAAGGTCGGCTACAACCGCGTGCACGGCTACTACATCGAGATCAGCAAGGGCCAGTCGGATCGCGCGCCGGTCCACTACACCCGGCGGCAGACCCTGACCAACGCGGAGCGCTACATCACCGAGGAATTGAAGAATTTCGAGGACAAGGTACTGTCGGCGCGCGAGCGCTCGCTGGCGCGCGAGAAGGCGCTGTACGAGGGCCTGCTGGATTCGCTCAACCAGAATCTGGAGCCACTCAAGCGCTGCGCCGGCGCGCTCAGCGAACTGGACGTGCTGGCCGGCTTCGCCGAACGCGCGCAGGCACTGGACTGGTCGCGGCCGACCCTGGTCGACGAACCCGGCCTGCGCATTGAGCGCGGGCGCCATCCGGTGGTGGAAGCCGTCCGCGCCGAACCATTCGAGCCCAATGACCTGGCTCTGGATGAACAGCGCCGGATGCTGATCATCACCGGCCCCAACATGGGCGGCAAATCGACCTACATGCGCCAGAACGCGCTGATCGTGCTGCTCGCCCATATCGGCAGCTTCGTCCCGGCGTCGCGCGCGCAAATCGGCCCGATCGATCGCATCCTCACCCGCATCGGCGCCGGCGACGACCTGGCACGCGGGCAATCGACCTTCATGGTCGAGATGGCCGAGACCAGTTACATCCTCCATCACGCCACCGCGCAGTCGCTGGTGCTGATGGACGAAATCGGCCGCGGCACCTCCACCTACGACGGCCTGGCCCTGGCCGACGCGGTCGCCCGCCACCTGGCTAGCCAGAACCGCTGCTACACCCTGTTCGCAACGCACTACTTCGAACTCACCGCCCTGGCGGATGCCTCCGCCGACGGCGGCGAAAGCGGCATCGCCAACGTCCACCTGGACGCGGTGGAACATCACGACCGCGAGCGTGGCGACACCTTGGTGTTCATGCACGCGGTCAAGGATGGCCCCGCCGATCGCAGCTTCGGCCTGCAGGTGGCCGCACTGGCGGGCCTGCCCCGCTCCACCGTCGCACAGGCGCGCAGACGCCTTGCCGAACTGGAACAACGCGGCCGCGAAAGCCACGCCTCGGCGATGGCCCCGCAGGCGCTGGATGCCCCGCAGCAGATCGGCCTGTTCACCCCGGCCCCGTCGGCGGCCCAGGAAGCACTTGCCGCGCTGGACCCGGACGAACTCACGCCCAAGCAGGCGCTGGAAGCGCTGTACCGGCTCAAGAGCCTGCTCTGAGACATTCACGATGCCCTGCCCCGCTGCGGAAATCGCGGCGGGCTCGCCTTCGCGCATCCGTGTCGTCAGCGACAACATCGGCGTAACGCGAGCCCGGTATCGTGGGCCCGCCGGGGCCGCTTGTTTGCGCGCCGCACCATTGAGACATGCTATCGGATTGTTCGTCACAAACAATTTTGCTTAATCGCCGAGCCTGCCTAGTCTGGCCGTGTCTTCTTCATCGCCAACGGAAACGCCAGCCATGAACACGTCCGTGCTCTCCCGCTCAACCTGCGCCTCCGTGGCGGCGCAGCGACGACAACGCTGACCGATGCGTACCGCTCCGGCCGCGACGCCGGCGCTCCCCCTTGCATTTCCATGACCACGCGCGCGTCGCCGCGACCGCGCCGTCCCCACGCCTCTCCACTTCCGCTGCCCAGGGAGCATGACCATGAATCTCGAAACCGCCAAATGCCCGTTCAACCATTCCGTCGGCGGAGGCACCAGCAACCGCGACTGGTGGCCGAACCAGTTGCGCGTGGATCTGCTGCACCAGCACTCGTCCAAGTCCGATCCGATGGACAAGGACTTCAACTACGCCGAAGCCTTCAAGAGCCTGGACTATGACGCGCTCAAGAAGGATCTGGCAGCACTGATGACCGATTCGCAGCCCTGGTGGCCGGCGGATTTCGGCCACTACGGTCCGCTCTTCATCCGCATGGCCTGGCACAGCGCCGGTACCTATCGCATCGGCGACGGACGCGGTGGCGGCGGACGTGGACAGCAGCGCTACGCGCCGCTCAACAGCTGGCCGGACAACGTCAGCCTGGACAAGGCGCGCCGGCTGCTGTGGCCGATCAAGCAGAAGTACGGCAGCCGTATTTCCTGGGCCGACCTGATGATCCTCACCGGCAACGTCGCGCTGGAGACGATGGGCTTCAAGACCTTCGGTTTCGCCGGCGGACGCGAGGACGTATGGGAACCGGATCTGGACGTGTACTGGGGTTCGGAAACCGCGTGGCTGGGTGGCGACAAGCGCTACTCGGGCGAGCGCGATCTGGAGAACCCGCTGGCCGCGGTGCAGATGGGCCTGATCTACGTGAATCCGGAAGGCCCGAACGGCAACCCGGATCCGGTCGCCGCCGCGCGCGACATCCGCGAGACCTTCGCCCGCATGGCGATGGACGACGAGGAAACCGTGGCGTTGATCGCCGGTGGCCACACCTTCGGCAAGACCCATGGCGCGGGCGAAGCCTCGCATGTGGGCGCGGATCCGGAAGCCGACGATATCGTCGCCCAGGGCCTGGGCTGGCGCAGCACGCACGGCACCGGCATCGCCGGCGATGCGATCACCAGCGGCCTGGAAGTCACCTGGACCACGAAACCCACGCAATGGAGCCAGGATTTCTTCAAGCACCTGTTCGGCTACGAATGGGAACTGACCAAGAGCCCCGCCGGCGCCCACCAGTGGAAGCCCAAGAACGGCGCCGGCGCCGACACGGTACCCGACGCGCACGACGGCACGAAGCGCCGGGCGCCCAACATGCTCACCACCGATCTGTCGCTGCGCTTCGATCCCGCCTACGAGAAGATCTCGCGACGCTTCATGGAGCATCCGGACCAATTCGCCGACGCGTTCGCCCGCGCCTGGTTCAAGCTGACCCATCGCGACATGGGCCCGCGCGCGCGCTATCTGGGACCGGAAGTGCCGGCCGAGGAACTGATCTGGCAGGACCCGGTTCCGGCGGTGGATCATCCGTTGATCGATGAAGCGGACATCGCCGCGCTGAAGAAGAAGATCCTCGAATCGGGTCTTTCGGTCGGCGAACTGGTCTCCACGGCGTGGGCCTCGGCCTCCACATTCCGGGGTTCGGACAAGCGCGGCGGCGCCAATGGCGCGCGCATCCGCTTGTCGCCGCAGAAGGACTGGGAGGCCAACGAGCCCGCGCAGTTGTCGAAGGTGCTCAAGGTGCTGGAGGGCATCCAGGCGGGCTTCAATGGCGCGCAGCCGGGCGGCAAGAAGGTTTCGCTCGCGGATCTGATCGTCCTGGGTGGCGCGGCCGCGATCGAGGAGGCCGCGAAGAAGGCCGGACATCCCGTCGCGGTGCCGTTCTCGCCGGGTCGCACCGATGCGTCGCAGGAGCAGACCGACGTGGCGTCGTTCGCGGTGCTGGAACCGGCGGCGGATGGATTCCGCAACTATCTCAAGGGCAAGTACAGCGTGCCGGCCGAGTCGCTGCTCATCGACAAGGCGCAGTTGCTGACGCTGACCGCACCGGAGATGACGGTACTGGTCGGCGGCCTGCGCGTGCTGGGCGGCAACGTCGGCCAGACCACGCACGGCGTGTTCACCGATCGACCCGGTGTCCTGAGCAACGACTTCTTCGTCAACCTGCTGGACATGCGCACCGAGTGGAAAGCCACCTCGGACAACGAGGCGGTGTTCGAGGCGCTCGATCGCAAGACCGGCGAGCGCAAATGGACCGGTACCCGGGTGGATCTCATCTTCGGTTCGCACTCGCAATTGCGCGCCCTGGCCGAGGTCTACGCCAGCACGGACGCGCAGGGGAAGTTCGTGCGCGATTTCGTTGCCGCCTGGGCCAAGGTGATGGAACTGGACCGCTTCGATCTGCGCGCCACCCGCAAGGCGGCCTAGGCATCGCCCCGGCGCCCCGCTCGTCCGGATGTTCACCGGACGGGCGGGGCCTTTCGCCCACAGGAGCACCGGATGCCGGCGCAACACGCCTTCTCCTCCGGTTAACCACCGGCGTCACAGTTTGGCGCTAGCATCGGCGGTTCCAACCCGCGTCCAGGAGGACGGCCGTCATGAGCAACCAGTCTCTCGCGCAAGAACTCTTCGCCCAGCTCCAGGGCGCACCGCTGCAGCAGGTTTCGCAGCAACTGGGCATCGGCCAGGCCGAGGCGTCCGGCGCGGTCGGCGCGGCGCTGCCCTTGCTGATGGGCGCCCTGGGCCGCAACGCCGAACAGCCGCAGGGCGCGGAGGCGCTGTTCGGCGCGCTCCAGCGCAACCACAGCGGTCTGGACATCGGCAGCGTCCTGGGTTCGGTCCTGGGCGGCGCCTCCACCCCGGAAGCCAACGGCGCCGGCATCCTCGGCCATATCTTCGGCGGCAGCCAGCCGCGCGCCGAGGCGGGCCTGGGCCAGGCCACGGGCCTGGACAGCAACCGCGCCGGCCAGTTGCTCAAGATCCTCGCCCCCATCGTGCTGGCCTTCCTGGCCCAGCGCATGAGCCAAGGCGGCCAAGGCTCCCCCGGCGCGCTCAGCCAGGTGCTGGGACAGGAGCAGCAGCAGATCCGCCAGCAGGGCGGCCTGGGCGGTGGCCTGCTCGGCGCGGTGCTGGATCAGGACGGCGACGGCCAGCTCGGTCTCGGCGACCTGCTGAAGGTCGGCAGCGGCTTTCTCGGCGGCGGTCGCTGAGCCAACAGAGGAAGCCGGGCCACTGAACCCGGCTTTCGCGCCCCACCCGCATCCTTCCGCAACCGGCTCGCTCCGCCCCGCGTGCCGCCTTACATCGCGTCGATGTCGCCCAAAGCGCGGATCAGCCGGCGCGCACGCTTGTCGGGCTTGGACAGCGGCGCCTGATAGCCGGTGCGTTCGGCGCGGCGGGTGGCGGCGGCGGCCTCGCGGCGTTGCCGCGATTCCTCGCTTTCGCGGTACAGCGCCTGCGCCACGGGCGCCGACCCACGCTGATCGCTCAGGCCTTCGACGCGGATGCCGAACGTATCCTCGCCGCGAACGACCTTGAGTTCATCGCCCACGCGCACGACGCGCGATGGCTTGGCGCGCTGGCCGCCGATTTCCACCTTGCCGGTTTCCACCGCCTGTTTGGCAAGGCTGCGGGTCCTGTAGAAGCGTGCGGCCCACAGCCAGATGTCGAGACGAATGCCGGCGGTGACGGTGCTGGGTGAATCGGAATTCATCGGCTCAGGGTTTGCGTGGCAACGGATGGCTCAGGGGAACGGCAACGCTGTGCTGGTCGGCCTGCTGGCACGCTTTGGAAACATGGTAGTCACGCGCGGCCTGGCGCTGCTCGACCGTGGCGTTGTCAGGCAATGGCTGCTGTGCCGCCGCGCGAAGCTCGTCCGCGCACCAGGGGAACGGCAGATCCGACCGGGTATCCAGGGTCATCGCGTCGCCGCCGGCGCAACCGGCCAGCACGCCCGCCAACACCACCGCACTCCATCGGCCACCATGAATGCCACGCATCGTCACGCTCTGCTGCACCGAGGATGAAGTCACAGTCTGCATCGATGCCGCCCCCGGCGCCACAAATGCAAACGGCCACCCGGAGGTGGCCGTTCAGCGATGGCGCCTGCGAGCGGATTACTCGGCGGCGGCAGCCAGGCGCGCCTTCTTGGCGGCGGCGTTGGCGGCCAGGTCTTCCTTGATGCGGGCGGCCTTGCCTTCCAGATCACGCAGG
>NZ_JANJUE010000284.1 GCF_024710765.1 Pseudoxanthomonas sp. | reverse complement strand
CGATAGGAGATGACTGGAAACCTTCAGAAATTCGATTCCGGCGGACTCCGTTTCCGCCAGACAAAAGCCCAAGTAGTTGATCTACTTGGGCTTTTTTCATGGCATCTTCTGCTGATGCGCGCAACTGTAGGCACCAGCCTCGCTGGGAGCGCCCACAGTCGCAGTGCAGTGATCAATCGTCGATGGAAGCGCTCCAGCGGTCGCCCCAGTCATGGGCGCGGTCGATGTTGCGCCGGTCCCGTTTGGTCGGGCGTCCTTCCTGCAACGTGGACGCGGGCTCGGGGGCCAGCCGGCGCAGCTCCTGGGCTTTTTCGCGTGCGGTGATGCTCTCCGCAGTTTCTTCATACAGCAGCTGGGCCACGGGCGCCGGGCCGCGCTGGGCGCTCAAGCCCCGCACGACCACGGTGCGCGGCACCTGGCCCTGGCGCAGGGCCACGGTGTCGCCGGGCCGCACCTCGCGGGAGGCCTTGATGGCCTGGCCGTTGATGGTGACACGGCCCTTGCCGATTTCCTCGGTCGCCAGGCTGCGTGTCTTGTAGAAGCGGGCGCACCACAGCCACTTGTCGATGCGCATGGACTCCAGGGTATTCATGGGGCGATTGTGCCGTGCGGCGCCACGGCCTGCACGCTACCATCGGTGCCCATGCCAGACACCCTCGATCCGATTCCCGCATTGCCGCTGGATGCGCAAGGCATTCTCGAACTGGCCGCGCGGTCGATGTTCCATTTGTTCTCCAGCGTCAGCCAGGGGATGTTCCTGGTGGACCTGCGCGGGCGCATCGTCTGGGTGAACGAGGGTTATCAGCGCTTCCTGCCAGACCTGGGCCTGACCTCCGTGGACCAGTTTGTCGGGCGCACGGTGGAGGAAGTGATCCCGAACACCGGCATGCGCCGGGTGCTCGAAACCGGCCAGGCGGTGCTGATCGACCTGCTCACGAACAAGGCCGGCACCTTTGTGGTCAGCCGAATTCCGCTGCGCGACGATGCGGGCAAGGTGATTGGCGCGATTGGGATCGTGCTGTTCGACCACCCCGAAACCACCCTGCAGCCGCTCATCAGCAAGTTTGCTCTGCTGCAGCGCGACCTGGATGATGCGCGCCGTGAGCTGGCCGCGCAGCGCAGCCAGCAGCTGCGCGGCGT
>NZ_JANJUE010000024.1 GCF_024710765.1 Pseudoxanthomonas sp. | reverse complement strand
AGCCTATGCAGGCGCCGTTGCCGCTGTAGGGCAGGGGTTGCTCGGCTGCTTTGTCCTGGGAAGCCAGAAGCAAATCCCCCTCAGTCCCCCGTTTGCAAAGGGGGAGGCATAGCCGGTTTCGGGCGTTGAAGTCTCCTAATTGCTCCCTTTTCCAAAGGGGAGGCAGCAGTGTTTTCCGGGCGTCGAAGTTTGCTGACTGCCCCCTTTGCCAAAGGGGGCGGGCGCCGAAGGCGACGGGGGATTTGCTCTTGGCGCCAGAAATGAAGCCAACACCTTGCTCCCTTTCAGCGGCGGCAAGGCTTCGCTCCCGGCATCAAATGCACCGCGCCCGAATCCGCGCAATCTCGCGCGGTATGACCCCACCATCCGGTTGCGTGTTGCGCAGTTCGATCAGCAGTGCATCGAGATCCTGGCGGCCCCGCTCGCGCTGGTTCTGTTCGCAGCGTAGTTCGGCGGCGTAGCCGCGTGCGCTCCAGCGCAGCTTTGGAATCTCGCTGCCTTCACCCTTGCGCAGGGCCAAGGCATCCATCCGGCGCAGGGCTTCGCTGATCTGGCCGGTGCGGCCGAGCTGGCGGGCCAGCGACAGTTCGGCGAACAGCGTGCGCGGGTGCTCGGTGCCGTAGCCGATGCGGGTCAGTTTCTCGGCGCGATCGAAATACTCGCCGGCCGCGGCCAGATCGCCCCGGGACGCCAACACCTCGCCGATCATGCGATCGGTCTCGCCGACCAGCGCATGGCTGGCGCCGAACAATTCCGCGCGCAAGCCGCGTGCTTCCTGCAGCGCGGCCAGCGCTTCATCCTCGCGGCCGGCGCTGTGCAGCACCATGCCGTAGTTGTAGAGCCCGCCGGGCAGCTGCTGCCGGCTGTCCGGGCTGCGCCAGACCTTCACCGCGCGCTCGATGTCGGCGATGGCGGTGTCGGTGTCGCCGAGTTCCCAGGCGATGATGCCCAGCGAATTCCAGCTCGAGCCGGTCTCGCGATGGGCAGGGCCGAGCGCGCTGATGGTGCGCTCGTGCAGCTGGCGCATCTGCGCGTCGGCTTCGGTGAAGTGGCCCAGGTCCACCTGCACCGCGCCCATCTGCCGGCGCACCGCCAGGGTCGCCGGGTGGCGATCGCCATGGATGTCGCGGGACAGCGAGAGCGCGCGCTGGTAGTGCATCAGTGCGGTCTGCGAGTCGCCGCGAATGCGATAGAGACTGGCAAGGCTACGTTCGATATCCACCGTCAGCGGATGACGCTGGCCATCGTACTGGCGCAGGTGCACGAGGGCGGCGTTGAACCCGCGGATCGCGCCATCGGCGTTGCCCATGTCGCTTTCCAGTCCGGCGAGGTCGTACAGGCTTTCGGCCACGCCGGTCTGATCGCGCAGGCCGCGGCGGAGCAGCTGCGAGCGCAGGAAGAACTGGCGCGCGGTCTGGCGGTCGGCGACCGCGCGGCGGCAACGTCCATCCTGCGACAGGAAGTCGGCGGCCTGCTGCGGCATCGGAATCTGCAGGCGCGCGATCTCCGGTTCCAGCCGGATCATCGCGTCGATGCACTCGCGCGGGCGTCCCAGCAGGGCCAGCACGCGACCGCGCTGGGTGGTGCTTTCCAGCCGCAGCGCCGGCGCATCGCTGCCGGCCAGCAGGCGCTGTTGCCGATCCAGCAGCGCCAGCGCCTCGCGGTAATCACCCAGGCCGACGCGCAGGCGCGCGATCACGCCCAGCAGTTCGGCGTGCGCCAACGGTTGCCGTGCCAGTTCGCGCTCGCCGCGCCGTTCCCCGGCGACCAGCAGTTCGCGCGCATCGAAGGTGTTGCCGCGCTGCGCGCTGCCGGCGTTGTCGAACAGGCCGATGACGAAGTTCTGCATGGCCTGCGCTCGCGCCGCTTCCCGCACCGCCTGCTGGCTCTGCCACAGGCTGGCGCCGAGCGCGGCGATCAGGATCAGCGCGGTCACGCTGCCGGCGGCCAGCGCCCAGCGATGGCGGGAAATGTACTTGCGTGCGCGATAGCCCAGGCTCTGCGGGCGGGCGTGCACCGGCCGTCCGTCCATGTGCCGGCGCAGATCCAGCGCCAGCGCCTCGACCGAGGGATAGCGCTGCTCCGGCGACTTGGCCAGCGCTTTCAGTGCGATGTTGTCCAGATCGCCGCTCAGCCGCCGGCCGTGCCGCCGGGCGTTGGGACAGTCGGTGCGACCGCCGCCGGTGGTGCGCTGCGCCGCGACCGAAGGCTTGAGCGGCTCCACCGCCAGGATCGCTTCTTCCCATTCGGCGTCGCTCTGCCTACGCAGCCGGTAGGGCTTGGTGCCGGCCAGCAGTTCGTACAGCACCACGCCCAGCGAATAGACGTCGGTCATGGTGGTGACCGGTTCGCCGCGGATCTGCTCGGGTGCGGCGTAGTGCAGGGTGAAGGCGCGGACTTCGGTGCGCGGGTTCAGCGGGGCCGGTTCGCTTTCGTCCAGCAGCTTGGCGATGCCGAAGTCGAGCAGGCGGACGTTGCGATCGGGCGAGACCAGGATGTTGGAAGGCTTGAGATCGCGGTGGACGATCAGGTTGGCATGCGCGTGGCTGACGGCCTCGCAGACCTGCAGGAACAGGCGCAGGCAGTCGTCGACGGACAGGTTGTTGACCTGGCAGTACTCGGTCAGCGGGATGCCTTCGACGTATTCAAGCGCCAGGTAGGGCTGGCTGCCCTGGCTGACGCCGGCATCCAGGAGGCGCGCGATATTGGGATGTTCCAGTCGCGCGAGGATCTCGCGCTCGCGGGTGAAGCGCAGGCGCAGGTTGGGATCGGCGAAGCCGGGACGCAGCAGCTTCAGGGCGACCCGGCGCTGGTACAGGCCGTCGGCCCGGGAGGCCAGCCAGACCATGCCCATGCCGCCTTCGCCCAGCAGATCCTCCAGCCGGTAGGGACCGATGAGCATGCCGGGCTGGAGTCCGCTCTGCGGCTTGTCCAGCAGCGGCGCCTCCATGAAGCCGTCGCTGTCATCTTCCAGTTCGAGCAGCTTCTCCAGCTCGGCGGCGACCTCCGGATCCTCGGCGCGCAATGCGTCCAGTCGGTGCGCGCGCGCGTCCGGCGCCAGTTCCAGCAGGACATCCAGCAGCGGGGATAGCTGTTTCCAGCGTTCGACGTCCACGATGGAGCGCCGTGATCAGGGTTCCTGCATCGACGACAGCAGGAACATCCGCGCCTTTTGCCAGTCGCGGCGGATGCTGCGTTCGGAGCGCTGCAGGAGCTCGGCGATTTCCAGTTCCGACAGGCCGGCGAAGTAGCGAAGCTCCACCACTTTGGCCAGGCGTTCGTCCGCCTGCGCCAGCTGGTCCAGCGCGGCGTTCAGCGCCAGCAGATCCTCGTCGAGCTTCAGGTTGCCCTCGACTTCCTCGGGAATGTCGGCGACCCGCTTGAGGTCGCCGCCGCGCTTGCGCGCCAGGCGGCTGCGGGCGTAGTCCACCACCACGCTGCGCATGGAGGAGGCGGCATAGGCGAAGAAATGCGCGCGGTCCTCGAACTTGGCCGTGCCGGTGGAACCGATCAGCTTGAGGTAGGACTCATGGACCAGGGCGGTGGCGTCCAGGGTATAGCCGTGCTGGCCGGACAGCTGGCGCCGGGCCATGGTGTGCAGTTCCTGGTAGAGCGTGGCCAGCACCCGATCCAGCGCGGCGCGATCGCCGTTCCGGGCCGAATCCAGCCAGATGGTGATGTCTGAAGCGTCCGCCATGTGCTTTCCCCACAAGTCAGGCGGCGAATATAGCCCCAAACGTGAGTAAAGGCATTCGGGAGAAGGTCTCTGTCACTTCTGGCAGTGGCCGCACCACACCGTGGTGCGCTGGCCGATGCTGGCTTCCTTCATCGGCCGCCGGCAGCGCGGACAGGGCTCGCCGCCGCGCCCGTAGGCCGACAGTTCCTGCTCGAAGTAGCCGGGCGCGCCGTTCGGACTGATGAAGTCGCGCAGGGTGGTGCCGCCGCGGGTGATGGCGTAACCGAGGATCCGTTTCACCGCCTCGGCCAGGGCAACATAGCGCTCGCGCGAGACCTTGCCGGCGGCGCGCAGTGGCGAGATCCCGGCCAGGAACAGGCTCTCGGCGGCGTAGATGTTGCCCACCCCCACCACCACGGCCTGGTCCATCAGGAAGGTTTTCACCGGCGCCTTGCGGCCCCGGCTGAGCTCGAACAGGTAGTCGCCGTCGAATTCGTCCGACAGCGGCTCCGGCCCCAGGGCCTGCAACAGCGGATGGATCTCCCCGGCCGGCTGCCACAGCACGCAGCCGAACCGGCGCGGATCGTTGAAGCGCAGCACCCGCTGCTGCCCGCGCGGTCCCTCCACCGCGATGTCGACGTGATCATGCGCGCGCACCGGGGTGTCCACCGGCAGCACCCGCAGGCTGCCGGACATGCCCAGGTGCAGCAGCGCGCTGCCACCCTCCACGTCCATCAACAGGTACTTGGCGCGCCGGCGAACCGCCGCGATCCGCTGGCCGGGCAGGTCCTGGGCAATCTCCGGCGGAATCGGCCAGCGCAGATCCGGCCGGCGCAGGGTCACGGCCTGGATGCGCCGGCCCTCCAGGTGCGGGGCCAGGCCACGGCGGGTGGTTTCGACTTCGGGCAGTTCGGGCATGGCGGAGCCGTGGAAGCCGGGAGCAGGATGCGATGAAATCCAGATGGGGGCGTGGCGGCCGGCGGCAAGGTCCGTGTCAGGATCACTCCAGTCCCAGCACGAACCGCCCGCCCTCCCGCCGCACCTGCAGCGGACCGCCGTAGGCGGCGGAGAGATTGTCCGAGGTGAGGACGTCTTCGGGGACGCCATCGGCCATCACGTCGCCGGCGCGCAGCAGGATCACGCGCTGGAACTCCGGGACGATTTCCTCCAGATGGTGGGTGACCAGCACCAGGGTGATGCCCTGGCGCGCGAGATCGCGCAGCAGTTCCAGGAAGTGGCGCTGGGCGATCAGGTCCAGGCCGGCGGTGGGTTCGTCCAGCAGCAGGGCTTCGGGCTGGTGCACCAGTGCACGGGCGATCAGCACGCGGCGCATTTCGCCGGTGGACAGTTCGGCGACTTCGCGATCGGCCAGGGCGGTGGCCTCGACCGTGGCCAGGGCGCGGCGGGCCTGCGCGCGCATCTGCGCGTCCACCTCGCAATGGGGCGGGATGACGAAACTGGAGAAGAAGCCGGTGATGACCGCGTCCTCCACCCGCAGGTGCGGCATGTCCTGCAGGTTGCGGGTCAGATCGCTGGTGACCACGCCCAGCCGGGTGCGCAGTTCGGCCACGTTCCAGCGGCGCAGGCCGAACACCTTCACCGGGGCCTGGCCTTCGCGGGCGAGCGGATACAGCTCGCGGTTGATCAGCTTTATGAAGGTGGACTTGCCGCAGCCGTTGGGGCCGAGGATGACGGTGTGCTGGCCGAGTGGGATGCTCAGGGTCAGCTCGCGCAGGACGCGGACCGAGCCGCGGATGACGGTGGCGCGGTCGAGTTCGAACAGGGGCGCGGCCGGCGGGGTGGCGTCAGGGGCTAGGGACATCGGCGGGGGCTGTGTGGAGGGAGCGGAAGCGGGATAGACTCGGCGCCAGTCCAGGGAGGGAACCGACCATGCGCCGCATCCGCCTCGCCGTGCTGCTGCTCTGTCTTGCGATGGTTACCCCCGCGTTCGCGCAGTCGCCGGCCATCGGCGATCCGGCGCCGACCGTGCTCGGCAAGGGACGTGACGGAAAGATAGTCGATCTGGCCGGGCACCGGGACAAGGTGGTGATCGTGACCTTCTGGGCATCCTGGTGCGGCTACTGCCTGAAGGAGCTGCCGGTGCTGGACGCGCTGCAGAAGAAGGTCGACCCCCAATGGCTGCAGATCATCGCGGTGAATGTCGAGGATCCTCCGGCGACCTATCGGCAGATGATGCGGCAGATGCGGGACTACAGCCTGCTGCAGGCGCGCGACCACAATGGTGATATCGCGCGCACCTACGGTGTGAAGGCTTACCCGAATCTGTGGGTCATCGACCCCCAGGGCCGCATCGCGAGCCATCACGTGGGTTACGGCGAGGACTCGCTGCAGGCGATCGTCGACGAAATCAAGCGGGTGCTGACCGAGGAAATGCAACGCCGGCAAGCGGCCACGGCCGCAGCGCCGCCGGCCACCTGAACAACATTCGGCGGCGTCGGGTGAAATCGTCACGTGCAGGCCGCATGATGCGCTGACGGCGCCGGATTCCTCCGGTGCCGGAGCCTCCCGGAGCATCCCTTCATGTCCGATTCGCTGCTGCAGTTCCTGACCGGAGGCCTGTTGGGCCTGGGCTGGTGGGAGCTGCTGATCGTGCTGCTGGTGTTCACCCAGCTGACCATCTTCTCGGTGACCCTGTACCTGCATCGCAGCCAGGCGCACCGGGGCGTGGATTTCCATCCGGTGCTGAACCACTTCTTCCGGTTCTGGACCTGGCTGACCACCTCGATGATCACCAAGGAGTGGGTGGCGATCCATCGCAAGCATCATGCGAAGGTGGAGACGGAGGAAGACCCGCACAGTCCGCAGACCAAGGGCATCGGCAATGTGTTCTGGCGCGGGGTGGAGCTGTACCGCGAAGCACGCTGGCAGCGCGCGGACATCGAGCAGTACGGCAAGGGCGCGCCGGACGACTGGATCGAGCGTCGTCTCTATACGCGGTACGCCACCGGGGGCCCGGTTCTCCTGCTGTTCGTGAACGCGGCGCTGTTCGGCCTGCCCGGCGTCGCCCTGTGGGCGATCCAGATGGCCTGGATTCCGTTCTGGGCGGCGGGCGTGATCAATGGCCTCGGCCACTGGTGGGGCTATCGCAATTTCGAATCTTCCGACACCTCGACCAACCTGACCCCGTGGGGCGTGTGGGTGGGCGGCGAGGAACTGCACAACAACCATCACGCGTTCCCCAGTTCGGCGCGCTTCTCGATGCGGCGCTGGGAAGTGGACATCGGCTGGATCGTGATCAAGGGGCTGGAAAAGATCCGGCTGGCCAAAGTGCTGCGGGTCGCGCCGACCCTGGACATCCGCCCGAACATCGCGGTACCGGACGCCGATACGCTCAGGGCGCTGCTGTCGCATCGTTTCCAGGCCATGACCGACTACCAACGCAACGTGCTCAAGCCGGCGTTGAAGGAAGAGGCCGCCCAGGCCGGCGCCAAGCTGCGGGCGTTGCTGCCGCGCAAGCTGCGCCGTGGCCTGGTCGACGATGGCCGCTGGCTCAAGCCCGACGCGCGCGAACAACTGCGCAGCTGGGTATCGCAGCGGCCGCGGATCAGTGCCCTGGTCGAACATCGCGCGCGCCTGGCGGCATTGCTGGAGGCCCGCAGCCACGATGCGGCCGAACGGCTCAAAGCCCTGCAGGCCTGGTGCCATGAGGCCGAGGCCAGCGGCATCCGCGCATTGCAGGAATACTCCGCGCGCCTGAAGGGATATGCGTTGGCGCATTGAGGTTTGCGGCGAAGAGCAAATCCCCCTCGGTCCCCCTTCTCCGAAGGGGGCGGCAAAGCGGGCTTCAAGGGATATACGCGGGCGCGATGAAGTTTGAGGCAAAGCAGGCTTCGGTGTTGTCCAACGTCGAAACGCCGATCAAGAGGCGTGGCGAGCTCTTGCCCTCTTTGCAAAAGGGGGCGGGCGCCGGAGGCGACGGGGGATTGGCGCGGGTTGCCTGGGACGGGCGCGCGTGCTCGGCGCCCAGACAAATCCCGCCCTACAATCCGCCAATGACGCGTTCCCTGCCCGCATGGATGTTGCTGGCCCTGCCGCTGCTCGCGATGGCGCAGGTCAATGGCACGAGTGACTATCTGCAACGGATGGACGCCGATCGCGACGGCCGGATCAGCCAGGTGGAGTTCCTGGACTGGATGAGTTATGCGTTCGACGCGCGTGATCGCAACCGGGATGGCGTGCTGTCCGCCGACGAGTTGCCGGGCGGCAAGGGGGCCGCCATCACCCGCGCAACCCATCGCGAGCGATTGGCGGCCACCTTCCGCAAGCAGGACCGGAATGGCGACGGCTACCTGGATGCGCGGGAGCTGGCCGCTCCCCCGCAATAGACCGCATCCCGGCAATCCCGGAATGCGTGACCACCTCAGCCGCCGGACAGCAGCCGGCGCGCCAGGCGCTCACTGCCGGTCAGTTCGGCCAGATGATGCAG
>NZ_JANJUE010000260.1 GCF_024710765.1 Pseudoxanthomonas sp. | reverse complement strand
TCGACGGGCTGGATGGCTATCCGGTGTATACGCGCAAGGTCTATACGGACGTGTGCTACCTCGCGTGTGCGAAGCGGCTGCTGGCCGCGCGCGACGTGATCTATCCGCAGTTCGCGACGCACAACGCGCACTCGATGGCTTCCATCATGCACATGGCCGAGGGCGACTACCGCAACGGCGACTATGAGTTCCAGTGTCTGCATGGCATGGGCGAGCCGCTGTACGACCAGATCGTCGGTGATCCGGCGCTGCGTCGCATGGTGCGCATCTACGCGCCGGTAGGGAGCCACGAGACCCTGCTCGCCTACCTGGTGCGTCGCCTGCTGGAAAACGGCGCGAACACCAGCTTCGTGAACCTGATCGTGGACGAGAACGTGCCGGTCGAGGAACTCGTGCGCGACCCGGTGGCGCTGGCCGAGCCGCTCGCCGGCTCGCCGCATCCGCGCATCCCCCTGCCCAAGGATCTGTATGGGCAGGGGCGGCGCAATTCGCAGGGCTTCGACCTGTCGAGCGAGCCGGTGCGTTGCGCGATCGCCGCCGCGCTGGTGCATAGCCGCCGCCAGCGCCATTCGGCCGGGCCGCTGGTGGCCGGGCTCGTCATCGAGGGGTCGCCGCAGCCGGTGCGCAATCCCGCGGATCTCGAGGATGTCGTCGGCGACGTCATCGAAGCCGATCTGGCCGAAGTCGAGGCGGCGCTGCGTGCGGCCGAGGCGGCCGCGCATGACTGGGCGGCGCGTCTGCCGGCGCAGCGGGCCGAGTGTCTCGAGCGCGCCGCGGACCTGCTCGAACGCGACGGGGCGGCGCTGATCGCGCTCGCGGTGCGCGAGGCGGGCAAGTCGTGGTCGAACGCGATCGCGGAACTGCGCGAGGCGGTGGATTTCTGCCGCTACTACGCGCAGCAGGCGCGTGAGCTGGACAACGCGCAGCACCTGCCGCTGGGGCCGGTGCTGTGCATCAGCCCGTGGAATTTCCCGCTGGCGATCTTCGCCGGGCAGGTCGCCGCGGCGCTCGTGGCCGGCAATCCGGTGCTGGCGAAGCCGGCCGAGCAGACGCCGCTGATCGCCGCCTGGGCGGTGCGCCTGTTCCGCGAGGCGGGCGTGCCGGATGCGGTCGTGCAGCTCCTGCCCGGCCGTGGCGAGGTCGTCGGTGCGGCGCTGGTGCGCGATGCGCGCGTGCGCGGCGTGATGTTCACCGGTTCGACCGAGGTCGCGATGATCATCAACCGCACGCTCGCCGAGCGCGGTGGCGATGTGCCGCTGATCGCCGAGACCGGCGGGCAGAACGCGATGATCGTCGATTCGACGGCGCTGCCCGAGCAGGTCGTGGGCGACGTGATCGCGTCGAGCTTCGATTCGGCCGGCCAGCGCTGCTCGGCGTTGCGCGTGCTGTGCCTGCAGGAGGATATCGCCGACCGCGTGATCGAGATGATCGACGGCGCGGTGCGCGAGCTGACGGTCGGCAACACCGCCGACGTGCGTGCGGACATCGGCCCCGTGATCGACGCCGAGGCGCAGGCCGGGTTGCTCGCGCACATCGAGGCGATGCGCAAGGATGGCGCGAAGGTGTTCCAGTTGCCGCTGCCTGAAGCGTGCGCGAAAGGTACCTTCGTGCCGCCGACGATGATCGAGATCCGTTCGCTGTCCCGGCTCAAGCGCGAGGTCTTCGGGCCGGTGCTGCACGTGCTGCGCTTCCCGGCGCACGAGCTGATGCGCGTGGTCGACGAGGTGAACGCCACCGGCTACGGCCTGACGCTGGGCGTCCATTCGCGCATCGACGAGACCATCAACGACGTCGTTGCACGCGCCCATGTCGGCAACATCTATGTCAATCGCAACATGATCGGCGCGGTCGTCGGCGTGCAGCCCTTCGGTGGCGAAGGCCGCTCGGGTACGGGGCCAAAGGCGGGCGGGCCGCTGTACCTGCATCGCCTGCTGCGCCGCAGTCCGGGCGCAGAGTTCGCCACCGCGGGGGCGGTGCCGGAGCTCTTCGAGCGCTTC
>NZ_JANJUE010000346.1 GCF_024710765.1 Pseudoxanthomonas sp. | reverse complement strand
CCGGCTTGCCCGACCGAGCCCGGAGCCATTCGTCCATGGCCTCCCACCAGGAGCCCTCGCGCACCGGCGCATTGGCCTCCCAGTCATCCGGGTCGGTCCAGCCATGGCCGTCTTCGGTGGCAGCGATCTGGTAGCTGCGCCGCGCACGGCCCGGCTCGGAGACGATGCCGGCATTGTGCCCACCGGCGGCCAGCACAAAGGTGACGTGCGTGTCGGTCTGCAGGTGGATCTTGTAGACCGATCGCCAGGGCGAGACATGGTCGCGCGTGGTGCCCACCACCAGCATGGGCGCATGGATGTCCATCAGCGCCACGCCCACGCCGCCCACGCGGTACTGGCCTGCGGCCAGGGCGTTGTTGAGGAACAGCGAAGACAGATATTCGGAATGCATGCGCGCAGGCAGGCGCGTGACGTCAGCGTTCCAGCTCATGAGGTCGAAATCCACCTCGTCCTGGCCCAGCAGGTAGCGGCGCGTGTTGCGCGACCAGATCAGGTCGCGCGCGTTGAGGAACTGGAACGAACCGGCCATGGCCTTGCCCGAGAAGTAGCCCTTGCGCTCCATGTCCTGGCGCAGCGTCTGGATCTGGTCGTCGTCGATGAAGACGCCCATCTCGCCGGGCTCGCTGAAATCGGTCTGCGCCGCCAGCAGCGTGACCGAAGCCAGCTCGGGCATGTGGGGCGGGAAGGCGGCATGCTCGCGCGTGTGGCCCTTGCCCTGCGCTGCGCGGCTCCTGCGCCCCAGGGCCGCAGCCACCATGGCCAGGAAAGTGCCGCCCAGGCAGTACCCCAGCGCGTGGATGCGCGGCGCCTTCGTGCGCTCCCGGATGGCCGCCATGGCTTCCATCACGCCCAGGCGCAAGTAGTCCTGCATGCCCAGGTCACGGTCGGAGGCGTCGGGGTTGCGCCACGAGACGATGAACACCGTGTAACCCTGGCCCACCAGGTAGCGCACCATGGAGTTGGAGGGTGACAAGTCCAGGATGTAGTACTTCATGATGCACGAGGGCACGATGAGCAACGGCTCCGGGTAGACCTTGGCCGTGGTGGGCGTGTACTGGATCAGCTCGATCAGGTGGTTGCGGAACACCACCTTGCCGGGCGTGACCGCCACGTCCTTGCCCACCTCGAAAGTCAGGGGCTCCAGCGCTTGCGGATCGGCATCGTGCGGGGCACTCTGGTGCTTTTTGAGGTCTTCGGTGAAATGCTGGTAGCCCTGCAGCAGGCTCTGCCCGCCTGTTTCGCGCGCACGCTGCTGTGCCTCGGCGTTGGTGAAGGGCCAGTTCGAGGGCGACACGGCATCAAGCGCCTGCCGGGTGAAGAAATCCACCACATGCTGGTGGTGCCGCGTCAGGCCGTCCACCTGCGCGGCCTCGCGCCACCAGGCATCGCTGGCCTTGAAGCCTTCATTGAGGGCATTGAAGGGCCAGTGCTGCCAGCTCTCGTCCTGGAACCGCGCATCCTTGTCGGGCCGCGCGCTGCCCGGCTCGTCGGTTGGCGGGCGCCGCGCGGACAGCCAGGCCGGCTGCGCCCGCGCCAGGGCGCGCTGCCCCAGCACCATCTGGCGGCCCGGCGACAGCGCCAGATGCATGGCCCAGTCGGCCGC
>NZ_JANJUE010000419.1 GCF_024710765.1 Pseudoxanthomonas sp. | reverse complement strand
CGGCCAGCGCCATGGCCGTCACCCGCCTGCTGTTCCGCATCGTCGGTCCACGACGCACGCGCCTCATCGCCCAGATCATTGCCGGCATTGTCGGCGCCGGTTTTGTCATCGGCATCCAGGCGGCCGCCATCCTCTCCCACGAGGGGTTTTCGCGGCTCGCCTTTTTTCAGTCCGATCAATTGATCGCCGCCGCACCGGGCGAGTCCAGCCTGCTCTGGCTCCCCGCGCGCGCCGTCCTCGGCGAACCAATCCCGGCTTTGATGCTGGTCGGACTGGCCTTGGCCATCCTCTTCCTCACCACCGCCCTCATCGCGCCGAGCTACGGGCGCCTGGCCACGGCCGCCGCCGGTCTCACGCACATTCGCAGCCAGCGCCGCGCTGCCGCCCGCAGCTTCGTCCCGACCACCCAGCGCCAGGCCCTGCGGCGCAAGGAATGGAAACTGCTTCAGCGCGATCCCTGGCTGCTGTCGCAAACGCTCATGCAATTGCTCTATCTGGTGCCACCGGCCCTGCTGCTCTGGATCAACTTCGGCGCCGGGGCCGGCGACGGTACGTTCGTGGTCGTCGTGCCGGTGCTGGTCATGGCCTGCGGCCAACTGGCCGGCGGTCTCGCCTGGCTCGCCATTTCGGGCGAGGACGCGCATGATCTAGTGGCCACTGCGCCCCTCACCCAAGGCACCATCCTCCGCGCCAAGATCGAGGCGGTCCTGATGGTCATTGCCCTCGTCCTGGCGCCGCTTCTCATGCTGCTGGCCCTCGTCGCCTGGCCAATGGCGTTGATTACTGCCATCTGCGCTCTGCTGGCCGCAGCCGCTTCAACAGCCATCCAGCTCTGGTTCCGGGTTGCGGCAAAACGCTCGCTGTTCCGGCGTCGCCAGGTCGCCTCTCGCGCAGCCACACTCAGCGAAGCCTTCTCGTCCATCCTCTGGGCCGCCACGGGGGCCCTCTGGGCCGCCGGCTCTATCCTCTCGATTGGTCCGGCTGTCCTCGCACTGGGCGTTCTTGGCCTCGCGCGCCTCATCGCACCCAGGCCAGTCTAGTCAGGTAGATTTCCAGTCGCACCAGGCCACCACCAGCCGTCCAAGTTCCGGCGTCTTGGCGACAAGATCATCCGCATCCCTGAATTTCATTGTGCGCGCCTCGTCCCCGGTCCCTTCAAGGCTCGGGAAATCGCCGGGAATACGCGCGCCATTATGCAGCAGCAGGCTCACATGGTTCTTGGAGCGTGGATTGAAGCTGGCAAGATTGCCGTTGAAGGTGAACGTCGGGGTCTTCCACTTGATTGTTTC
>NZ_JANJUE010000411.1 GCF_024710765.1 Pseudoxanthomonas sp. | reverse complement strand
CTCGAAGCGGGCCAGGTGAAATGCACCTTCGAGCGTGACGCTGCGTAGCGGAACGCCGGTGCCGGCGAGAAGCCGTGCGAGGCACGCCTGGGTGTCGGCTTCCTGCGATGCTCCGTCCACGATCAGGATCTCGTAGTCGGGGTAGTGCGTCGAAGCCAGGAGGTGGTGCACGCACGCTTCGAGGTACTCGGGTTTGTCCCGGCTGGGTATCGCGATCGTCACCGAGGGTGGCGTACGCAAGCTGCGATCGATGCGCCAGGTTGTCGCCGAGGTTGTCCCGACCTGGCCCTCGATGCCGCGACGAAGAAGGGCGCGCTCGACAGCGGCGGCGCACGCTGGGGCATGTCCGTCATGCTGCATCGCCTCGGGCAGGCTCAGCAGCGGCTCGGCGAGGTGCCCGATCCGGCGTGCGGTGCCGGCGGCCTCGTCGAGTCGCAGCGCCAGATCGTACCAGGGGCGCACCGGGTCCGGACCCGCCCCCCCAGCGTCGGACCACGCGTGCGCGTGCACGCACAGTGGCCCGAGCAGATCCGCGCAGAGCAGCCACTCGGGGTCGAAATCAGGCTTGAAGCGCGGCTGTCTGCGGATCTGCCGTGCATCGATGGAATCGGAGTCGAAGTACCACGCGAGCGGACCGCTTGCGGGTGAGGTGTTGATCTGGTGGGCGATGCGCATCAGGCACATCGGGTCCAGCACGGCACCCGCGGGCAGTTCCAGGATCCAGTCGCAGCGGCGTGACAGGACCAGCAGGTTGAGCGTGGCGACCGCCTGGTCCATCGAGCCGATCTCGTGCCAGCCGACCGCGTCCAGCGCCAGGAAGGCCTCGCCCGGGACCGGAAAGGTCGCAACGATGTCGACCTGCCAGTTTCCGTAGAGCTGATAGTTCAGGCTCTCCAGCGTGTCCGCCAGGCGTGCCGACTCGGCGGGGGCCACCCGCAACAGCAGGTGGATGCGGGGCGTGACCGACCAGCTGCGGGCGATGATCTCGGCAAAGATCGCGCCGTCGGACGCCTCGATCGCCCGTGCACTCATCCAGC
>NZ_JANJUE010000395.1 GCF_024710765.1 Pseudoxanthomonas sp. | reverse complement strand
TGCGGTCGTAGGGCACGTAGCCGTCCCCGCGCGGGCCGACGCATCCGCTGATGATGACCGGCGTGTCCGGCGTGGCGAAGTCGGCGCGGATCTCCTCGAGCATCGCGATGGCATCGCGATTGACATCGACGAGCTGCGCGGCGGAGTAACCGAGCTTGCGGCCCCAGGCGATGCTGGCCCGCCACGTGGCACTCTCGAGGACGAGCCCGCTGCCGTGCCGCCGTGCGATCTCGGCGTAGCGGACGAAGTAGCGCCGCAGCGCCGCGCGACCGGCCTCGCTGCGCAGCAGATGGAACGCCGCGAACTCCGGCAGGTCGAGGCCGTCGTGGTAGATCAGCGTGGTCTCGATGCCGCCGTCCGTGAGGAAGAGCTGCGGCGTGAGTTGCGGCAACGAGCTGCGGTAGCGGGGCATCGGGTCTCCGGGCTGGCGGTCCGTATTCTCCTGCGCAGCCCAGCCCGGACTTACGACATCGCGCTAGCGCCGCGGTACGGGACCGAACTCCCGCCAGGCCTTGCCGTGCATCCACGGGCGCGAGCGGAATCCGACGCGGCTCATCTCCTGCAGGCGGGCATCGCGCGTGCGGCGGTCCCCGCGGGCGGCGGCGAGGCGTGCCTCGGTCTCCAAGCGGCCGCCGCGATCGTAGGGCGGCGGCTCCGGCAGCTGCGCGAGGGCGCCGATCGTGCCGCTCAGCTCCATCGCGAGCGCCACTGACTCCCGGTAACTGCTTCGCGCGTCGAGGCGCACGAGCCGCTCGAGCGTCTGCCGTTCCCCGGCGATATCGCCGCGCAAGTGCTGCGCCGACGCCATCCAGTACAGGTGGTCGGTGTCGTCGGGGTTCACGGCGAGCCGGCCGCGCAGCCACGTGAGCGCACGGGCGGCGTAGCGGAGGCCGCTGAGCGTATCGCCATGGGCCGCGAACTCCTCGCCGGCCGTGACGAGCATCCCGCCGTACGACCAGTACACGTCGGGGTCCAGCGTCGCCGCCTGCTCCAGCGCGGTCTCGAGGGCGCTGCTGTCGCGCAGCGCGGCGAGGGCGCGGGCCTCCAGCACCCAGGCGACGCGGGTACTCGGATGCCGCGTGCGCATCTCGCGGGCCGCGCGCAACTCGAGG
>NZ_JANJUE010000394.1 GCF_024710765.1 Pseudoxanthomonas sp. | reverse complement strand
CCAAAGAACACATAATCAAGTTCAATGACGGCATTGCCTTCCAGACCAACATCATGGAATTCAACACCCACGTGGAAGCAGACCGCGCGGGCGAGCAAGGCCGGGGCTTTGCCGTGGTGGCCAGCGAGGTGCGCAGCCTCGCGGGGCGCAGCGCCGAGGCGGCCAAGGAGATCAAGCAGCTCATTGGTGCTTCGGTCGAGAAGGTGGAGCTGGGTTCACGCCTGGTGCAGGATGCCGGTGGCACCATGCAGGAGATCGTGCAGTCGGTGCAGCGTGTCACCGACATGATCGGCGAGGTCACGGCGGCCAGCACCGAGCAGAGTACGGGCATCGGCCAGGTGAACCAGGCCGTGGTCAACCTCGACCAGATGACGCAGCAGAACGCCGCGCTGGTAGAGGAAAGCACCGCCGCCGCGCAGAGCCTGCGCGAGCAGGCCCGGCAGCTGGCCGAGGCGGTGTCGGTGTTCAAGGTCCAGGGCGGTGGCGTGCAGGCTGCCGCCCCTGTGGCGCGCAGTACCCCGGCGCCAGCGCCGGTTCCGGCAGCCGCTGCGGCGCGTGCACCGGCGGCCCGCAAGCCTGCGGTACGGGCCCCGGCACCCAAGGCCTCGGCGCGGCTGGCCCAGCCTGCTGCCACGGCGCCTGCCCGGCCTTCCAAGGCTGCGTCGCCGCCACCCCCTGCGACGCCCCGCGCGGCGCCCGCCGGGGGCGAGGACGACTGGGAATCCTTCTGACGCGGCACCGCCCGTAATGCGGGCAGGGCCGGGCGGCGGCCCAGGTGATCAGGCCAGTTCGGCGATCAGTTCGATCTCGACGCAGGCACCCAGGGGAATCTGCGCCACGCCGAAAGCGCTGCGCGCATGCACGCCGGCTTCGCCAAACACTTCGCCCAGCAGCTCGCTGGCGCCGTTGGTCACGAGGTGCTGCTCGGTGTAGTCGCCCGTGGAGTTGACCAGGCTCATCACCTTGACGATGCGCTTGACGCGGTTCAGGTCGCCGCCACAGGCCGCCTGCAGCGTGCCCATGAGGTCGATGGCCACGGCACGCGCCGCCAGCTTGCCTTCCTCGGTGGTGATGTTGCGGCCGAACTGGGCGGCCCAGGGCTTGCCATCCTTGCGCGCGATGTGGCCGCTCAGGAACACGAGGTTGCCGGTCTGCACGAAGGGCACGT
>NZ_JANJUE010000171.1 GCF_024710765.1 Pseudoxanthomonas sp. | reverse complement strand
AATCCCACACTGACGTCCACGTGAAGCGCTTGCCGCAGGCGCGGCACTTGAGTCGTCCATCCGACAGGCTGTAGTGCCGGCTACCAGCGCAAGCAGGACATTGCTTCATGACCAAATCCTCTCAGATTTGGTCCGGTTTGCCTGGGAATTACCTTCATGAAACAGGCAGAACGATTTCGCCGCGCCGGCAAGCATGGATTTCCGGTTTCAAATCCAGCCTCGAGAGATGCCTTGCGCACTTGCATTCAATGTTAGTTGACGATTGACATCTATCGAAATAGAACCCGTCGACACACCAGGAATTGATGCCGTCTCGCGGCCAGAGGAAATGCAACTGTGAGAGAGAAAGCCTACAAAGGAATCACACTTGTCGTACTGGCCTCTCTTGCGATCGCGTGCAATCGCGATGGCTCCGGCTCCAGCATCAACGACACGGCGCACCGCGAAAACGGGGCCTTTTCAAACGAATCCACAATCATTCCGCATACTCCAATCAAGCCTGCAACACCAGCCACCGCTGATTCAAGCACTGCCCAAGCGCCAGCGGCGCTCTCCACCAGAACTCCTTTCCCGGAAGTACCCCAGAGTCGAAAGAACCTTGACCTTGAAAGTGATCCATTTGGGCCAACAAGCGAAGCCGAACAAAGATGGCTGGACGCCCACGGATTCCCCAATGCAAGGCAATGGGAAACCTACACCACTGCTTCCGACTATCTACTGGAGCAGGCCGCAAATTCCGGCGACCAGGTCGCCAGAACGATGCTCGACGCACGCCGTCTTCGCGAGGATCCGGAGGCAAAGACAAGACTGCTCTCGGCCGGTGCGGAAGGAAATATTTTTGCTCTCAACAGCCTCGCCGCCTACATGATGGGCAGCAAGGATGGCAACCTTCAAGTTGGCTACTCCCTTTCACGCGTCGCGGAAATGCGCGGCGACTCCCGCCTCGCGATGGCACGTGACGTCGGGATGCCAAGGAGGCTGGATGTTCTTGAAAAGATGCAGGCGGAAGCCGACGCCATAAGAATGAACAACCAGTTGGATCGAATGTACCAGGACAAGCACGGCTCGCCGCCCCCTCCCCCCGTTCGCAGGCCCGTGGTTGAACTCGAGGATTGAAGGGGAATGAAAATCAAAAGAAAGATATTCCTTTGTCTCTCTCTGGTACTGGTCACTGCCATTGGCCTGGCGTGTTCGTTCAACGCGATTCCCCCGATGGGCGTCATCAAGGTCAGCGCTCTTTCGATCATCCAGGAAATCAAATCTGGCGACGTCAATCGCGCTCTATACCGAGCATTCTTGAAATCATTGGATAAACGCGCTGAAACACTGCTAGGCGCGAATATTTGGCGGGACAATGGCTGGAAGGGCCAAATAACGTATTCAACGCCGGCCGGTGGCCTCAATACGGTCTACTTTGAAAAAGAATGTGGACAGAGGGCTGCGGACCGAGAAACAGAACAATCGCGCCCTCCCAACGACGGAGGCAGCAGTGCCAACGGCGGCGGCGGCTCCAGCGGTGGCAGTGGCTTCGTTGTAATCGGGGGCGGTTGCTACGGAAACTGCGGCGGTGGAAAACCGACCGTGAAAGTTGGCGATCTTCAGCAAATGTGAGCGATATAAGTACCCGAGCCTATCTGGTTGCCTTCATTTCCCGGATGTGCGCGATATTCTCGATACTCACGCGCGATGGTAAGGATGGTTCGCCAGCATCGCCGCGGCGCGGTAGATCTGTTCGGCCACCACCAGCCGCACCAGCATGTGCGGCAGGGTCAGCGGGCTCAATGACCACTTCTCGTGCGCGGCGGCCAGCACGTCCGTCGCGTGGCCCTCGGGGCCGCCGATCAGGAAGGCGAGGTCCCTGCCCTGGCCGCGCCAATGCTCCAGGCGCTGCGCGAGTTGTTCGGAGGAATACGGTCTCCCGGTGACTTCCAGGGCGACGATGTGGGCGTTCTTCGGCACCGCCGCCAGCACCCGCTTGCCCTCGTCCTCGATGGCGCGCTGCGGATCCCGGCCCTTGCCGCGCAGGCCGGGCTCGATTTCCACCAGTTCGAACGGCAGCCAGTGCGACAGGCGTTTCTGGTATTCGGCGAAGCCCTGCGCGACCCAGGCGGGGGCGCGTTCACCGGTGGCGATCAACCTGCTCTTCATGCGGCAATGATACCGGCGCCACGCTTTCGTCGGGCCGCATGCAAGCGTCATGCCTTTGTCATCCAGCGGTTACACGCGATGCCTAGCGTCACCGACTCCCCGCCAGCTGGAGTCGCATGATGACCGTGTTCGATCCTGCCCGCCGAAACGTCCTGAAAGGCAGCGCCGCCGCCATGGCGATGGGCGCCGTCGGCAGCCTGGGCGCGCTGTATTCGCGCCAGGCCCTCGCCGCCACCGAGTCGGTGCGCCTGTCCCCCGTTCCCAGTCGCTACGGCCCGATCGCGCCGGTCGCCGACCGCACCACCGGCCTGCCGCTGCTGCAGTTGCCGCGCGGATTCAGCTATCGCTCGTTCGGCTGGAGCGGCGACCGCATGGACGACGGCCAGCCCTGCCCGGATCGGCATGACGGCATGGCCGTGGTCGCTACCCGATTGGCCCACCGTGGTCGCGGCCACGGGCATGGACGCGGGCATGGCCATGGCCACGGCGGCCTGGAATACGTGCTCATCCGCAATCACGAACGCGGCGCGGGCGCGCCCATCCGCGCGCCAGGCATGTACGACACCGGTACCGTCGACGGCAGCCAGGTGGCCGGCGGCGGCACGACCACGCTGACTTATCGCGTCGGCGATGGCTGGAACGCGCTGGAGCCCAGCCTCGGCGGCACCCTGGTCAATTGCGCGGGCGGCCTGACCCCCTGGGGCACCTGGCTGAGCTGCGAGGAGATCAAGACCGACGCGAGCTCCAGCGCCGGCCGCAAGCACGGCTACGTGTTCGAAGTGGATCCGGACAACGAGCGCACCAGCGGCCGTCCGCTGGTCGGCCTGGGCCGTTTCAGCCACGAGGCGGTCGCGGTGGATCCGCGCACCGGCATCGTCTATCTGACCGAGGACGACCGCAACAAGGCCGGCCTCTACCGCTTCATCCCCAATGATCGCCGCGGCCGCAACGGCTCGCTGGAAAACGGCGGCCGCCTGCAGGCGGCGCGGGTGCGCGGCAAGCGCAACGCCGATCTCACCGTGGCCACCATCGGCGACCGCTACCAGCTGGAATGGGTCGACGTTCCGGAACCGGATCTGGACACCATCGCCGCACCCGCCGGCTTCCCGGACATCTCCGCCGGTGAAACCCTCAGTGGCCCGTTCGCGCAGGCCTGGAGCGATGGCGCGTTGCGCATGAGCCGTGGCGAGGGCATCTGGTACAGCTACGGCAAGATGTTCATCGTCGACACCAGCACCGGCGTCGACGAGCGTGGCCGCAAGGGCCGCGGCAACGGCGCGGTGTGGGTGCTGGATCTGTTCACCCAGCAGCTGAAGGCGCTGTTCGTCAGCGGCCACCAGTTGGCCGCGCACAACCCCGACAACATCACCGTCAGCGCGCGCGGTGGCGTGGTGCTGTGCGAGGACGGCGGCGAGAGCCCGGACGAGTACGGTCCCGGTGCGCGCCTGATCGGTCTCACCCGCGCGGGCGAATCGTTCTACCTGTGCAAGAACAACGTGCAGGTGACCTCGACCGAGATTGCCAACGCCGGCAAGACGATTGCCGAGGGCGACTACCGCGAAAGCGAGTTCTGCGGCGCCTGCTGGGATCCGATGTCCCGCACCCTGTTCGTCAACATCCAGACCCCGGGCATCACCTTCGCCATCACCGGGCCATGGGAACGCGGGCCGCTGTAAGCCCGCGCAGGCATCACGGAAACGACAACGGCGCCCTTCGGCGCCGTTGTTTCGTTGGTATCGCGGGGCGGAACGTTACAGCCGATCCTCGGCCCCGGTTTCGACTTCGTCATGCTCCGGCGGCTGGTCGCCAACGGTCCACAGGCGTTCCAGCGCATAGAACTCGCGCACGCGCGGCAGCATGATGTGGACGATCACGTCGCCCAGGTCCACCAGCACCCATTCCGCCTCGCGCTCGCCTTCCACGCCCAGCGGCATCACGTCGAGCTTCTTGGCGAACTTGACCACCTCGTCGGCGATCGACTTGACGTGGCGGGTGGAGGTGCCCGAGGCAATCACCAGGAAATCGGCGACGCTGGACTTGCCGCGCACATCGATTTCGACGACATCCTTGGCTTTCAGTTCTTCGACCGCCGCATGCACGTTGGCGAGCAGGACCGGCACGGCCGGCGGGGGGCTGGGAAGACGGGTCTTGATGACTTGCGCTTGGCTGGACAAAGGCGTGGTGACTCCGGGTACTCGGCCGCGATTATACCGGACCGTTCGCGGCGGCCGACGTGAAGTACAGCCGTTCGTCCGCGATATAGGCGGCCACGGCGGGGGGGACCAGATCCTCCCAGTCCCCTCCCCCGGCGATGCGCCGGCGCACGTCGCTGGCGGATTCGGGCTGGAGCGGCTGGTGCAGCCGGTGTATCCGGCCGGCGGGAGACGCGCGCAGGTCGCCGGCATCGGTGGCCCAGCGGCCGGCGGTCGCGATGGCGAGCGCGGCGGGCAATTCACCGTCCAGCGGGCTGCCCGGGCGCTCGGCCACCACGAAATGGGCCAGATCGAACAGCGCCCGCCATTCATGCCAGCCCGGCAGTCCGACCAGGCTGTCCGCTCCCACCAGCCACGCGATCGGTGTCCGCGGCCCCAGCTCGCCGCGCAGTTCGCGCAGGGTGTCGACGGTGTAGGAACGGCGCCCGGGATGACGCAGCGCGCGCCGCAGTTCGCGTCGGTCCACGTGCAGCCCGGCCTCGCCTTCGATGGCCAGTTCCAGCATCCGCGCGCGTTGCGCGGCGTTGGCGCCGGGCGGTGCGCGGTGCGGCGGGTCCGCCGCGGGCGTCAGCGCGACCAGCGTGTCGAGTTCGTCGCGAGCGGCGCGTGCGATCGCCAGGTGTCCGTTGTGGACGGGGTCGAAGGTGCCGCCATAGAAGAGATGGAGCATGCGGTGTCTGGGGCTGCTCGCCGGGAACCGGAAGCCAGTGTGCGGGGATCTCCGTCGCCGGGAAAGGCCCCGGCTCAGGCCACCAGCAGGCGCACCGCGCGCGCCTCGGCCACCGCCAGCAGCAGGCGTTCCATCGCGACCCAGGCATCGCCCGGCGCGCGCCCCTTGGCGATGCGATCGATGCGCGAGGCCTCGGCGACGAAACGCTCCCAGCGCTGTGGCGCGGCATGTCGCTGCAGGGCCCGCTTGAAGGGTGCCTGCTTGGATTCCCAGATGCCCTGGGCCTTCATTTCCGCCGCCAGGTTGCCGCCCACGGCCTGCACGCGCGCCAGTTGGGCGGTGCGCAGCAGTTCCTTGACCACCATCGGCATCAACCCGGCGACCACGTCGCCCTCGGCGCGCAGGCCCGCGAGCATCCGCGACACCTGCGGTCCCTGCCCGGCCAGCATCGCGTCGGTCAGGCGGAACACGTCGTAGCGGGCGGCGTCGGCCACCAGCGATTGCATGGCCTGCGCCGTCAGGCTTTCACCCTGCGCCAGCAGCGCGAGCTTGTCGATTTCCTGCGCGGCGGCCAGCAGGTTGCCTTCGACCCGCTCGGCCAGGGTCTGCACCGCGTCACGATCCGCCTTCAGGCCGCGCGCGCGCAGGCGGCTTTCGATCCAGCCGGGCAATTCGTGTGGCTTGATCGCCCACGCAACGGCAATGATTCCGACCTGCGCGACCGCGTCGGCCCATTTGCCGTGGTGCGCCTTGGACCATTCGCCGGCGGTGATCAGCAGGACGACATCCGGTGGCGGGTTCGCGCAGAACCGGCTGATGACCTCGGCGCCCTCCTTGCCCGGCTTGCCGCCCGGCAGGCGCACCTCGACCAGGCGGCGGGCGCTGAACAGGCTGGGCGCGTTGAAACTGGCATCCAGTTCGTCCCAGTCGAAATCGCGGCCATCGGCATCGAATACCTCGCGCTCGCCGATGCCCTGGGCGCGTGCCTGCGCACGCACCGCGTCGGCGGCTTCCAGCACCCGCAGCATTTCCGGCCCGGCGATCAGATAGGCCGGACGCAGCGGCTCGTCGGCGCGCCCGGCGATCTGTTCGGGCTTAAGTTCCATCGTCCGGCTTGACCATCTGGCCGGCGCGCACGACGCCGTCGATGCGGCGCAGGATCGAGGCGGACATTTCCCGGCGCAGTTCGTCGGCGAGGATTTCGCGCTCGGTGGTGGTGCCGGTGGCGTTCTCGGGCGGCGACACGTAATCGCGCGACAACTCGACGACCTGTTGCGGTACCAGGTCGGTACCGTCGGCCTTGCGGAACGCGAACACGACCGCATAGCGCAGGCTGTACTCCTGGGCGCGGCCCAAAGCGTCCACCGCGATCGGCAGATCACCCCAGCGCTCGGAGACGATGACCAGTTCGGCCTTCCTGGGCGCCGTTTCGCCACGCGCGGCGGCGGCCTTCTCCACGTCCACATCCGCCGTCGTCAGGGTGCGGGCGTCTGCGCCCGCCACCTGCAGGCCCCGTACCAGCTTGTAGGCCAGATCGCTGTAGGTCGAGGAGGAGCGGACCAGGACCGGTCCCAGATCGGACGGCAGCGCGATGCGGCTGCGCAGATGGAAACCGCAGCCGGCCAGCAACAGGGCCAGCGCGGCGGCGGCGAGGAGACGGGTTCGGATCATGGACGAAGTCTGTACGAGGCGACGGAAGCCGGCAATAGCCTAGCCCGCCCGCAGGTGAACACCGGTGATGTCCCCCGCCCGGGATCCAGGAGATTCAAGCCCAGGGCGATGGGCTATGGCTGCATGCGATGTCTCGCCTCGAGCCATTCCGGTGGATGCCGGAATCCTGGCTGCGCGCGCTGTTCTGCAACCGTTCGGACGCGTCTGTCCTTCCGCGAAAAGGGATCCTGGCCTTTCGCCGGGATGACGAAACCGGGGGCGAATGGAAACGGGAAGGTCGGAAGGGAAGCCGCCGGGCGCCGGGCTCGCGGCATCCTTCATTCCAGCGAACGCTGGAATCTATGCCCGCAGGAGGCTGCGGCCAATCCGAACGCGTCCCCCTTTCGCCGGGACGACGACATCCGGATGCCGGAACCCCAGGGGGCGGCGAAGGCGTGGCGGAATGGAATCGCGGCCGGCGCTCAGCCGGCCACGATGTTGACGATCTTGCCGGGCACGATGATCACCTTGCGGATGGTTGCGCCGTCCAGGAACCTGGCGGTGTTCGGCTCGGCCTTCGCCAGCGCCTCGATGTGGTCGCGGGCGGCATCCGCGGCCACCTCGATGGTGCCGCGCAGCTTGCCGTTGACCTGCACCGCCAGGGTCACCGAATCGCGCACCAGCGCGGCCGGATCGACCTGCGGGAAGGCGACGTCCTCCAGCAGGGTTTCCGGGTGGCCCAGCGCCTGCCACAGTGCGTGGCTGGCGTGCGGGGTGATCGGATTGAGCAGCAGCACCGCCGCCTCCAGCGCTTCCTGGCGCACGGCGCGGCCATTGCCGCTGGCGTCGTCGAACTTCGACACCGCGTTGGACAGTTCCATCACCGCGGCGATCGCGGTGTTGAAGCTGTGCCGCTTGCCGTAGTCGTTGCCGACCTTGTCGATGGTCTCGTGGATCTTGCGGCGCAGCGCCTTCTGCCCGGCGCTCAGCGCGGCCAGGTCGGCCGCGGGCGCCTGGCCATCGGCCGCGTGCTTCTGCACCTGGGTCCACAGGCGGCGCAGGAATCGCGCCATGCCTTCCACGCCGGCCTCGTTCCACTCCAGCGACTGCTCCGGCGGCGCGGCGAACATCGAGAACAGGCGCACGGTGTCGGCGCCGAAGCGGTCGACCATCGCCTGCGGATCCACGCCGTTGTTCTTCGACTTGGACATCTTCTCGACTGCGCCGATGTGTACCGGCGCGCCGTCCGCGCGCAGGGTGGCGCCGGTGATGCGGCCGCGCTCATCGCGCTGCACGTCCACGTCGGCCGGGTTGATCCAGTCCTTGGAACCCTCCGGATTGTCGCGATAGAAGGTTTCGGCGATGACCATGCCCTGGGTCAGCAGGTTGGTCGCCGGCTCGTCGCTGTCCACCAGCCGCGCGTCGCGCAGGAGCTTGTGATAGAAGCGGAAGTACATCAGGTGCAGGATCGCGTGCTCGATTCCGCCGATGTACTGATCGACCGGCAGCCAGTAGTTGCCGCGCTTGTCGACCATGTCCTTGGCGCCCGGCGAGGTGTAGCGCGCGTAGTACCAGCTCGACTCCATGAAGGTGTCGAAGGTGTCGGTCTCGCGCTCGGCCGCGCCGCCGCACTCCGGGCAGGTGGTCTTGCGCCATTCCGGATCCGCCTTGAGCGGCGACTTCACCCCGTCCAGGGTGACGTTCTCCGGCAGCACCACCGGCAGCTGCGAATCCGGCACCGGCACCGCGCCGCACTTGTCGCAGTAGATCACCGGAATCGGGCAGCCCCAGTAGCGCTGGCGGCTCACGCCCCAGTCGCGCAGGCGGTAGTTGACCCGGCGCTGGCCACGGCCCTGGCGTTCGAAGCGCTCGGCCAGCGCCTCGAAGGCGCCCTGGTAGCCCAGGCCGTCGAACTCGCCGGAGTTGACCAGTTCCAGATCCTCGCGGGTCTTGTCGCCATACCAGTCGCGCCAGGTGGTGGCGTCGTAGCTGGCCTCTTCCTCGTTGCGCGGCGACTTCAGCGCGATGACCTGCTGGATCGGCAGTCCGTACTTGGTGGCGAATTCAAAGTCGCGCTGGTCGTGGCCGGGCACCGCCATCACCGCGCCGGTGCCGTAGCCCATCAGCACGAAGTTGGCCACCCACACCGGCAGCTTCTCGCCGGTGATCGGATGCACGGCGCGCAGGCCGGTATCCATGCCGCGCTTTTCCTGGGTTTCCAGTTCGGCCTCGGACACGCCGCCCTGCTTCAGTTCGGCCAGGAAGGCCGCCAGCGCCGGATTGGACGCGGCGGCCTTCTGCGCCAGCGGATGCTCGCCGGCGATCGACACGAAGGTCACGCCCATCAGGGTGTCCGGGCGGGTGGTGAACACGGTCAGCGGCTCGTTGCCTTCGACGGCGAACTGGATCTCCAGGCCCTCGGAACGGCCGATCCAGTTGCGCTGCATGGTCTTGACCGCGTCGGGCCAGCCCGGCAGTTCATCCAGGCCGTCCAGCAGTTCCTGGGCGTAATCGGTGATGCGCAGGAACCACTGCGGAATCTCGCGCTTCTCGACCACCGCGCCGGAACGCCAGCCCCGGCCATCGATGACCTGCTCGTTGGCCAGCACGGTCTGGTCGACCGGATCCCAGTTCACCACCGAGTTCTTGCGGTAGGCCAGGCCCTTGCGCAGCAGGCGGGTGAACATGCGCTGCTCGTGGACGTAGTACTCCGGGCGGCAGGTGGCGAATTCGCGCGACCAGTCGATGGCGTAGCCCAGCAGCTTCAGCTGGCTGCGCATGTGATCGATGTTGGCGTAGGTCCACTTGGCCGGCGCGGTCCGGTTCTTGATCGCCGCGTTCTCGGCCGGCAGGCCGAACGCGTCCCAGCCCATCGGCTGCAGCACGTTGTGGCCGGTCATGCGCTTGTAGCGGCTGATCACGTCGCCGATGGTGTAGTTACGCACGTGGCCCATGTGCAGCGCGCCCGACGGATACGGCAGCATCGACAGGCAGTAGTACTTGGGCTTGTCGGACTGTTCGTCGACCTCGAAGGCCCGGCGAGTCTCCCAGAACGATTGGGCGGCGGATTCGACGGATTTCGGTTCGTAGGCGACGGGTTCGGCAGCGGACATGGCAGGCGTTGGCGGGAAAGGCGACGGCAAAGTCGGCAAGGGTACCGCAGTGCAGCAGGGGGCTCCACTCCGGAAGGTCACGGGCCGATTGGCGGATCCGCGCCCGGGGGCTCCGATACCATGGGCCGGACCCG
Organism: Pseudoxanthomonas sp.; assembly: GCF_024710765.1. Taxonomy (GTDB): domain Bacteria; phylum Pseudomonadota; class Gammaproteobacteria; order Xanthomonadales; family Xanthomonadaceae; genus Pseudoxanthomonas_A. The sequence continues at coordinate 5,523 of NZ_JANJUE010000171.1, read as the reverse complement.
CTTCGGAGAGCCGCATGTCCCGTCCCGCCCTGCCCCTGGCCCTGACCTTCCTGCTCGTCCCGTTGTCAGCCACCGCCGCCGAACCGCTGGCGCTCCAATGCGAGCGGCTGTTCGAGGCGCGCAGCGGAAAACTGCTGCCGGCGCAGACGGTGGTGGTGCGCGACGGCCGTGTCGCCGAGGTGCTGGAGGGCCGGGTGGAGGTTCCTGGCGCCCGCACCGTCGATCTGGCCGGCCACACCTGCCTGCCCGGCTGGACCGATCTGCATGTCCACCTGGGCAGCCAATCCAACCCGCAGAGCTACTCCGAGGGATTCCGCCTGGATCCCGTCGACTTCGCCTACCGCTCGGTGGGCTACGCCGAAAAGACCCTGATGGCGGGATTCACCAGCGTGCGCGACCTGGGGGGCGAAATCGCGCCCCATCTGCGTGACGCGGTCAACCAGGGCCTGGTCAAGGGGCCGCGCATCTTCGCGGCCGGCAAGTCCATCGCCACCACCGGCGGGCACGCCGATCCCAGCAACGGCTACAACGACCATCTGGCCCACCTGATCGGTCCGCCCGGCCCGACCGAAGGCGTGATCAATTCCATCGATGACGCCCGCCAGGCGGTGCGGCAGCGCTACAAGGATGGCAGCGATGTCATCAAGATCACCGCCACCGGCGGCGTGCTCAGTTACGCCAGGTCCGGCGACGCGCCGCAGTTCACCGTGGACGAGGTCAAGGCCATCGTCGAGACCGCGCGCGACTATGGCTACAAGGTCGCCGCGCACGCGCACGGCACCGAGGGCATGAAGCGCGCAGTGCTGGGCGGCGTGACCAGCATCGAACATGGCACCTACATGAGCGACGAGGTGATGCGGCTGATGAAGCAGCACGGCACCTGGTACGTGCCGACGATCTACGCCGGCCGTTTCGTGGCCGACAAGGCCAAGGTGGATGGCTACTTCCCGGACGTGGTGCGGCCCAAGGCCGCCCGCATCGGCGCGCAGATCCAGGACACCGCCGCCAAGGCGTATCGCAACGGGGTGAAGATCGCCTTCGGCACCGACATGGGCGTGGGTCCGCACGGCGACAACGCGCGCGAGTTCATCTACATGGTGGAAGCCGGCATTCCCGCCGCCGAGGCCCTGCAGGCCGCCACCGTGCGCGCGGCCGAAGTGCTGGGCGTGGATGATCAGGGCGTGATCGAGGCCGGCAAGCGCGCCGACATCGTCGCCGTGCCCGGGGATCCGATCGCCGACATCCAGCGCGTGCTCGAAGTCGCGCTGGTGATGAAGGACGGCGTCCTGTTCAAGCAGCCGTGAGCGGTCAGGCGGATCGGGACGAGGCCCGCCACGCGACCCAGCCGGCAAAGGCGATCCACAGCCACCAGATCCCGAAACCCAGCCGCTGGGCGATACCGGCCGGCAGCGTGTCGACCGCGAACAGCACCGCGTAGAGCACGCCCGCCGCGGCCAGCACGCTGAGGCGGGCAACGAGCCACCAGCCATCCCTGCCCCGCAGTCCCGCCGCCAGTAGCAACGCACCCGGCACGAACGCCACCCACCACAGCATCCACGCGGTGGCGTGGTAGCTGCTGGCGGGGTTGTGCAGGTCCGTCGGATCCAGCGGAAGCAATCCCAGCGCCACCACGCCCAGCGCCGACAGCAGCAGCAACTGCGCGCCGATCCGCACGGTCCAGCCGGCATCGCGCGGCAGGCGCTGGCGCAGCGCCAGCATCGCCGAGCACGCCAGCAGGCCCGGCAGCATCAGGCCCAGCAGATTGAAGGCATTGGCGTGCGGGATGCCCTTGGCGCCCAGCACCGCGACCGGATGGGTCACATGCGAAAAACCGGGCAGCGCGGCGCCGAAGCCGACCACGGCGGCGGTGAACACCACCAGGCCGGCGATGCCGGCCAGCGGCAGCCAGCGATTCATTTCGATTCCCAACGGAACACCTCTTCCACGCCCACGCCAAACGCCCGCGCGATGCGGAACGCCAGTTCCAGCGAGGGCGCGTAACGCCCCGCCTCCAACGCAATGATAGTTTGCCGGGTCACTCCACAGACATCGGCCAGCCCCTGCTGGGTCATGTCGCCGCGCTCGGTCCGCAGGCGGCGGATGTCGTTGGCGATCGGGGTTCCGGTCATCGGCGATCCCGCCAGTAATACACGGCGGTGGCCGCGTACTCGCACAGCCAACCCCACATCAGGGCCAGCACCAGCAGGTTGGCCAGCAGGAAGGGCGTGGCCCATTGCAGCCGGTGCGCGGGGGAGAAACCCAGCGTGACGGCCAGCGCGATCATGCAGAACACCAGCATGCCGCGTCCCCACTGGCCCGCGTGCCGGGCAATCTCGCGATCCCGCTCGTCTTCCTGGATCCTGCCCTTCCAGCGCAAGGCCATGGCCTGGCCCAGCACCGCCCAGGCAATGCCCAGCATGACCAGGTTGCGAGCCACCGCGCGGGCGTCGGCGCTGTCCGCCGCACCGGGCCCGGCGAACAGATCCAGCTTGGCCACGAAGTAGGCCACCGCCCCCAGCATGAACGCGAAACCGATGCGGGCGCGCCATTCGCCCGGCGAAATCGCGTGTTCCGCTTCATCCCGCGAAGAGAACTGCACGAAATACAGGGCAGCCCAGGCACTGGCCACGAGCAGGATCATGCCCAGATGGCCGGGATCCAGGCCCAGTACCTTCCGGGGCCCGGCCATCAGCAGCCACAACGCCGCCCCCGCCACCAACACCACGCCGTAGCGGCCCATCGTCCTTCCCGGCAGTCCCGACATGACACGCCCTCCACGAATGTAATGTAAACCTTACATTCGCCTCGAGACATGTCAAGTCTTTTTTACATCCCGGTCGGGGCTACTCTTCCCAGCCGGTGGGCCCACCGGCCAGGGTCGTGTAGTTGGCCGCCACGTAGTCCCGGGCCAGGCTGGCGACCCGCGCCAGCATGGCGTTGTCGGCGCCGCCGACCGTCCAGGCCCCGGCCATGCCGCGCGCGTGCTGGTAGAACTCGGGCTGGGCGATGACGTCGCCGCTGGCCGCGTCGGTCAGCCGCAGCCGCAGCAGGATGCGTGAACTGCCGGCGAAGGCGCCGGCGAAGAAGCGCTTGCCGCCGCTGATGAAGCGCACTTTCTCGATGACCGGTTCGATCACCAGCGTCCGCGCGGGCTCGGCCTGTACCGGTTCGGCGTTGCGCTGGGCTACCCATTGGCCCAGGCCCTGCTGGAGATTGCCCTGCACCGAATCGCGTGCTTTCTCGTTGGTTTCCTGTCCCGCGTAGGGCGGCACCAGTTGCACCGGTTTCAATTCGAACCGGGCGTAGTGATCCAGTTGCACGGACGGAGCGGCGTTGCGCTCGACGGAGGGACGGATTTCCTCGCCGGCCCATGACGGGCGGACGGCGCACAGGAGCAGGCCGATTGCGGCCAGGCGAAACAGCAGGTTCATGCGATGCGATCCCGAAGGAGGTGGAAGGTCCTGGCCGGGACGATGCCCCCGCCATGCTTGAAACCAACGACAATCGCCGCCATCTCAGGCCGCATCCGTCCACTCGACCACCTTCCTCCCATGACCGACCTGCCCCACGTATTCGACGCCACCGCCGAAACCTTCGAAGCCGAAGTCCTGCGCAAGTCGCTGGAAGTCCCGGTGCTGGTCGACTTCTGGGCGACCTGGTGCGGCCCCTGCAAGACCCTTGGCCCGATCCTCGAAAAGCTGGCCGGCGAGTACAACGGCGCATTCGAACTGGCCAAGGTCGACGTGGACAAGGAACAGCAGATTGCCGCCGCGTTCCAGATCCGCTCGGTGCCGACCGTGTTCCTGGTCAAGGACGGCCAACTCGTCGATGGCTTCCCGGGCGCCTTGCCGGAAGGGCAATTGCGCGAGTTCCTCAAGCAACACGGCATCGAGCCCGCCGCCGCCGGCGCCGAGCCGGAGGAGGCCACCGAAGTCGCGCAGGATCCGCATGCCGCGGTCGTGGCCCTGCGCCATGCCGTGGAAGCAGAGCCGGACAAGGACGAACTGAAGCTGGATCTGGCCCTGGCCCTGCTGAAGACCGGCGCGGCGCAGGAGGCCGAACAACTGCTCGACGCCCTGCCCGCCAACCTCGCCACCGATGATCGCGCGGTACGTGCCCGCGCCCGGCTTGGATTCGTCTCTGCGCTGAAGGACGCGCCGCCGGCGGAGGTGCTGGAATCGGCGATCGCCGCCAATCCGGACGATCTACGCGCGCGCCACCTGCTCGGCGTGCACCGCCTCATCGCCGGCGACGACGAAGCCGCGCTGGCCCAGTTCATCGAAATGCTCGGCCGCGATCGCGGCTACCAGGACGGCCTGCCGAAGAAGGTGCTGATCGACGCCTTCCGCGTCGTCGAGGACGAAGATCTCGTCGGCCGCTATCGCCGCCGGATGTCCTCGCTGCTGTTCTGAGCCGGGCTTGCGTCCGTTCGCGGCCGCGCCCCGCTACGGTGCTCGCGGAGCGCGGGAGCGTGCGTCGGTCGGCGTGAGGCCATAGCGGTTCTTGAACGCGCGGCTGAAGGAACTCTGGCTGTCGAAGCCGGTGGACTCGGCGATGTCGCAGAACGCCAGGCCGGTTTCCTCCACCAGCCGGCGCGCGCGGTGCAGGCGGATCCGGATCGCGCATTCGATCGGCGTCTCGTTGAAGACCGCGTGGTAGACGCGCGCCAGATGGCCGCGTGAATAGCTGACCTGGCTGGACAACAGCCCCATGCTCGTCCGCCCGCCCTGGCCTCCGGCCAGGATCGCGTGGCGGATGCGCAGCAGCCGCTGCATCGACCAGCGCTTGCGGCGCTGGCTGCGCCCGGGACAGCGGGTGATCAGCGCGCGCAGATCCTGCTGTCTATCGTGCAGCGTTCCCATGACCTCGCGCACGCGGACGGATGCCTCGCCCTCCCCATCGCCATCACGGGAGAGCGCCCTTCGCAGCGATTCCAGGCTCGAGACCTGCCGTTCGGGGCAATCCATTTCATCCGCGAGGATTTCGGCGATCACCGCCGGATCGCAGCCCGCCCGGATCCAGCTCTCGGCCGGTCCCCCCAGGCAGAACCAGCGGCTGCGCTGGCGATGGCCCAGCACACGCAACGGGCGATCCCAGACCAGGCACTGGCCGGGTTCCAGCTCCCAGCGCAGGTGGTCGCCACAGGCGCTGATGGTTCCCGACACCGGCACGAGCAGGACAAGCCATCCAGCCGGCAGCTCCATGAACGTCCCGCTGTTGGCGGCGTGCACCAGGCACAGCGGCGTTTGCCGACCGGGGGGCAACAGCACGGCATCGGCGGCGGCGGGTTCCAGCAAACGCATTGCCGGGTCGGGCCGTGTCCACGCATCCCGGACTCCCTCGCCGGGCAGGTACCCACCCGCTTCCGTCTCCACCACTTCGGTCCGGATCGTCTCCTCGCGCATCGTGCCTTCCTCCCATCGCCACGCCCGCATGCTGGTGATGGCGGGGATGGGCCTCAATGGCGCAGTGACGAAATGCGAAATCGCGATGACGGACGTCACGACGATCGCGCCAAAGACG
>NZ_JANJUE010000155.1 GCF_024710765.1 Pseudoxanthomonas sp. | reverse complement strand
ACGCCGGCCGCGCGCGCGAGCGCGCGCAGCACGGTGTCCTGGCCCTTGACCTGGCGGAAGCGGGTGGTCACCGATTGCGGCAGCCGGCCGCCGCCCCAGAACCACAGCGAATTGACCGGCGCCTTGCCGGCCGCGATGCGCCGCGCATTCCACGGATGGTTGTGCAGCACGATCTGCGCCTCGGTCAGCAACGCGCGCCAGCGCCGGCCGTCGTCGCCTTCGGGCAGGTGCGCGAACAGATCATCGCCCAGCACGTCGCCAATCGGCGCGAACGCGGGCAGCCGCGCATCCGGCGGCAGGCGCAGGTACCAGCGCGTGGGCTGCGGCGCATCGAGCAGCAGGCCGGCGTCGCCGAACAGGGGCTTCAGCGCCGGCAGCAGTTGCGCGGCATCCTCCCCCTCCAGTCCCAGCGCCTCGCCGTAGGCGAGCATGCGCGCACCGTTCATGTCCGGCGAGACCCGCGCCGGATCCGCGCGCAGCCAGGTGGCGCCTTCGGCGTCGCCGGCGTCCAGTTGCCGGGTCAGGGCGGCCACCGGCCAGTGATCGGGCACCTGCCGGAAATGGCGGCGAAGCTGTTCGCGTTCGCCGCCCTGCCCGGTGTGGCGATCGGCCCGCCCCAGCGCCCTGGCGACATCAGCCGGCAGCGACTGGCCCGCCAGCCGATGGCGCGCGGGCAGCAGCAGGGTGGCGGTCGCCATCGGCCGCTCAGTCGGTGTAGCTGACGCCGACGATTTCGTACTCGCGCTGTCCGGCCGGCGCGTCGATGGTGACCGCGTCACCCTCGTGCTTGCCGATCAGCGCGCGGGCCAGCGGCGAGGAAATCGCGATCAGGCCCTGCTTGATGTCCGCTTCCAGATCGCCGACGACCTGGTAACGCTTCTCCTCGTCGGTCTCCACGTCGGCCAGGGTCACCGTGGCGCCGAACACGATGCGCGAACCGGCATTGAGCTTGGTGACGTCGATGATCTCCGAGTGCGAGAGTTCGCTCTCCAGCTGCTTGATGCGGCCTTCGATGAAACCCTGCTGCTCGCGGGCGGCGTGGTACTCGGCGTTTTCCTTCAGATCGCCGTGCGCGCGCGCCTCGGCGATCGCGGTGATCACTTCCGGCCGCTTCACCGTCTTCAGCAGATCCAGTTCCTGGCGCAGCCGCTGCGCGCCCTTCATTGTCAGTGGTGCTCTCACCCTTGCAGCTCCTTGTGCAGTTCCTGCAGGGCCCAGACCGGGCCCGTACCGCGGTATTCCAGCGAATGCACCAGCGCCTTGGCGCCGGCGATCGTGGTCGAATAGGTGACGCGATGCTGGAGGGCCTCGCGCCGGATGGAGAAGGAGTCGGCGATGGCCTGCCGCCCTTCGGTGGTGTTGACGATATACACGATTTCGCCGTTCTTGATCAGGTCGACGATGTGCGGGCGTCCTTCCACCACCTTGTTGATCTGCTCGCAGGCCAGGCCATGCTCGCGCAGCCACGCCGCGGTGCCCTGGGTGGCGACCAGGCTGAAGCCGCGCTCGACCAGCGCCTGGGCGACCGGCAGCACGCGCTTCTTGTCCGGATCCCGCACCGACACGAACGCCTTGCCCGGTTGCGGGGCCTTGATGCCACCGGCTTCCTGCGCGCGCGCCATCGCCGCGCCGAAGCTGCGGCCCACGCCCATCACTTCGCCGGTGGAGCGCATTTCCGGTCCGAGGATCGGATCCACGCCCTGGAACTTGGCGAACGGGAAGATCGCTTCCTTCACCGAGTAGTAATCCGGCACGATTTCGCGGGTGGCGCCCTGTTCTTCCAGGCTGCGCCCGGCCATGCAGCGGGCCGCGATCTTGGCCAGCGCCACGCCGGTGGCCTTGGACACGAACGGCACGGTGCGCGAGGCACGCGGATTCACTTCCAGCAGGTAGACGGTGTCGTCGCCGTCGTCGTTGGCCTGGATGGCGAACTGGGTGTTCATCAGGCCGACCACGTTCAGCGCCTTGGCCAGTTCCACCACCTGCCGGCGCAGTTCGTCCTGGGTCTTGGCCGACAGCGAATACGGCGGCAGCGAGCAGGACGAGTCGCCCGAGTGCACGCCGGCTTCCTCGATGTGCTCCATCACGCCACCGATCAGCACCTTGCCGGTGCTGTCGGCGATGATGTCCACGTCCACTTCCACCGCGTTGTCGAGGAAGCGATCCAGCAGCACCGGCGAGTCATTGGAGACCTTGACCGCGTCGCGCACGTAGCGCGCCAGGTCGGACTCGCCGTAGACGATTTCCATCGCGCGGCCGCCCAGCACGTAGGACGGGCGCACCACCAGCGGATAGCCGATCTCGCGGGCCAGCGCCAGCGCCTGCTCGTCGGTGCGGGCGGTGCGGTTGGGCGGCTGCTTCAGGCCCAGCTTCTCGACCAGTTGCTGGAAGCGCTCGCGGTCCTCGGCCAGGTCGATCGAATCCGGCGAGGTGCCGATGACCGGCACGCCGTTGGCTTCCAGCGCGCGCGCCAGCTTCAGCGGGGTCTGGCCGCCGTACTGCACGATCACGCCCTTGGGTTGTTCCAGCTCGACGATGGCCAGCACGTCTTCCAGGGTCAGCGGCTCGAAGTACAGGCGATCGGAGGTGTCGTAGTCGGTGGACACGGTTTCCGGGTTGCAGTTGACCATGATGGTCTCGTATCCGTCCTCGCGCAGGGCGAGCGCCGCGTGCACGCAGCAGTAGTCGAACTCGATGCCCTGGCCGATGCGGTTGGGACCGCCGCCGAGAATCATGATCTTGTCGCGGCTGGTCGGCTCGGCTTCGCACTCGTCCTCATAGGTCGAATACAGGTAGGCGGTGCCGGTGGCGAACTCGGCCGCGCAGGAATCCACCCGCTTGTAGACCGGCTTCACGCCCAGTGCCTTGCGCAGCACGCGCACGGCAGCCTCGTCGGTGCCGGCCAGCTGGGCCAGGCGCGCATCGGAGAAACCCATCCGCTTGAGCCGGCGCATGCGGCGCGCGTCCAGCGAACCCAGGCCGTCGGCGGCGATCTGCTTTTCGTCGGCGATGATTTCCTCGATCTGGTCCAGGAACCACGGATCGATGAACGACAGCGCGTGGACCTGCTCCACGCTCATGCCGGCGCGGAACGCGTCGGCAACGTAGAACAGCCGTTCCGGACCCGGCGACTTCAATTCACGGCGCAGCTGCGCCAGATCGTCCTCGCTGGCCAGATCCAGCCCGGTGGGGTCGAGGCCGACCTTGCCGGTCTCCAGGCCGCGCAGGGCCTTCTGCAGCGATTCCTGGAAAGTGCGGCCCATCGCCATCACCTCGCCCACCGACTTCATCTGGGTGGTCAGGCGGGCGTCGGCCTGCGGGAACTTCTCGAACGCGAAGCGCGGGATCTTGGTGACGACGTAGTCGATCGTCGGCTCGAACGAGGCCGGGGTCTTGCCGCCGGTGATTTCGTTCTTCAGTTCGTCCAAGGTGTAGCCGACCGCCAGCTTGGCCGCGACCTTGGCGATCGGGAAACCGGTGGCCTTGGAGGCCAGCGCCGAGGAGCGCGACACGCGCGGGTTCATCTCGATGACGACCACGCGACCGGTCTGCGCGTTGACGCCGAACTGCACGTTGGAACCGCCGGTGTCCACGCCGATCTTGCGCAGCACCGCGATGGAGGCATCGCGCAGGCGCTGGTATTCCTTGTCGGTCAGGGTCTGCGCCGGGGCCACGGTGATCGAGTCGCCGGTGTGCACGCCCATCGGATCCAGGTTCTCGATGGAGCAGACGATGATGCAGTTGTCCGCGGTGTCGCGGACCACTTCCATCTCGAATTCCTTCCAGCCCAGCACCGACTCCTCGACCAGCACTTCCGTGGTCGGCGACAGTTCCAGGCCACGGGTGACGATGTCGATCAATTCCTCGCGGTTGTAGGCGATGCCGCCACCGCTGCCGCCCAGGGTGAAGCTGGGACGGATGATGGTGGGATAACCGACCCGGGCCTGGATCTCGATCGCCTCTTCCAGCGTGTGGGCGACGGCCGCGCGCGGGCATTCCAGGCCGATCTCGCCCATCGCCACGCGGAACAGCTCGCGATCCTCGGCCATGCGGATGGCTTCGCGCGAGGCGCCAATCAGTTCGACGCCGTATTTTTCCAGCACGCCATGGTCGGCCAGGTCCAGCGCGCAGTTCAGCGCGGTCTGGCCGCCCATGGTCGGCAGGAGCGCGTCGGGCTTTTCCTTGGCGATGATCTTCTCGACCGTCTGCCAGTTGATCGGCTCGATGTAGACCGCGTCGGCCATTTCCGGGTCGGTCATGATGGTGGCCGGGTTGCTGTTGACCAGCACCACCCTGTAGCCCTCCTCGCGCAGCGCCTTGCACGCCTGGGCGCCGGAGTAGTCGAACTCGCACGCCTGGCCGATGACGATCGGGCCGGCGCCGATGATGAGGATGGTTTTTATGTCGGTGCGCTTGGGCATGGGCTTACTCGAAGAATTTCGGGGGGATGCCGCAGGCATCGGAGATTTCGGTGGCCATGGCCGCGAGTTGGAGGTCGCTGGCCGACGGCTGGTCCTCGTCCTGATCGGTGAACTCGCCGTAGCCGGACAGTTCGCGCAGGCGCCGGTACGGCGAGCCGTAGGCGAAGGTCATGAAGGAAACGAGCCGATCCGGGGCCATTCCGCTGGGGTCGAATCCTTCCCCTTCGCCGGACAGCGCGTTGTCGATCGAAAATCCACCCAGTTCCTTCATCGCATCGCCGGCGCCCTCGTCCAGCAACTTCAGCGCGGCCTGGAACTCATCCGGCGCCTCGTCGGCATAGGCATCGACCGCACGTCGCTTGCGCGCCACGAAGGCCGGCCGGGCGACCTGCTGGCTGAAGCAGGCGCGCTGCTTGCCGTCCAGTTCAGCCTCCAGCGCCTTCGGATCCTTTTCCATCAGTTGCGCGAAGATGCGATGGATCGGGAACATGTCGACCAGGTATTCGGTCATCCGCTCGCGCGCTTTCGCATCGACGGAGACCGGCGCCGCAATGGCGGCGCCGGTGCTGGCCAGCAGTGTCGCCGCCAGCAGCAGCCGCAGCCGCATGCGGCTCACGCCGCGCGTTCCATGCTGGCGACGAAGCGATCGAACAGTGGCGACACGTCGTGCGGACCGGGCGAGGCTTCCGGGTGGCCCTGGAAGGAGAACGCCGGCGCGTCGGTCAGTTCGATGCCCTGGTTGGTGCCGTCGAACAGCGAGCGATGGATGACCCGCACGTTGGCCGGCAGGCTGCTTTCGTCGACCGCGAAGCCATGGTTCTGCGAGGTGATCATGACCCGGCCGGTGTCCAGGTCCTGGACCGGATGGTTGGCGCCGTGGTGGCCGTGTCCCATCTTCAAGGTCTTCGCGCCGGCGGCCAGCGCCAGCAGCTGGTGGCCCAGGCAGATGCCGAAGGTCGGGATCTTCTTCGCGACGAATTCGCGGATGGCGTCGATCGCGTAGTCGCACGGTTCCGGATCACCGGGGCCGTTGGACAGGAAGATGCCGTCCGGATTCAGCGCCAGCGCTTCGGCGGCCGGTGTCTGCGCCGGCACCACCGTCACGTCGCAGCCGCGTTCGGCGAGCATGCGCAGGATGTTGAGCTTCACGCCGAAGTCGTAGGCGACGACCTTGAACTTCGGTTCGGCGCGGACGAACGCGCCGCGATCCAGATCCAGCTGGCCCTCGTTCCAGCCGTAGCGTTCGGTGGTCGAGACCACCTTGGCCAGGTCCATGCCCTTCAGGCCGGGGAACTTGCGCGCCGCTTCCAGTGCCTTTTCAACGTCCACGTCCGGGCCGGCCATCAGCGCACCATTCTGGGCGCCGCGGTCGCGCAGGATGCGGGTGAGCTTGCGGGTGTCGATGCCGGCGATGGCGACGATGCCGCGGGCGATCAGCCACTCCGGCAGCGACACCTGGCTGCGCCAGCTGCTGGGCCGGCGCGGCACGTCGCGCACGATCAGGCCGGCACCCCAGACCTGGCGCGCTTCGTCGTCCTGGTCGGTGCAGCCGGTGTTGCCGATGTGGGGATAGGTCAGGGTGACCAGCTGGCGGGCGTAGGACGGGTCGGTCAGGATTTCCTGGTAACCGGTCATCGCGGTGTTGAACACCACTTCGCCGACGGAAAGGCCGGCTGCGCCTACGGATTCGCCCTCGAATACGGTGCCGTCTTCGAGTACGAGGATTGCGGGTTGAGTCACGGGGTTCGCCTTGGGGTGAAGGAACCCTGCCCCTCCGACTTGCGGCTGCAAGAAACCGCGGACTCGGCGTTTTTCCGGTCCGGGGCGGTGGGTAACAGGCGAGCGGGAATTATACGGGCGAGCCCCCTTCCGCGCTACAGTTTTTTGACCGATCCATTCGCAGTCCACTGGCATCGCGTCCGCTGTTCAGGCTCACGACGCGGCGTTGCGGGACATCCATGCCGGTGGTCGCCAGGCATCCGGGGACGCGGCGCGTGCGTCATCCCACCGATGCCGCGGCGTGCCGCGTCCGGCCCAGTCGCGAACGCTCGAACCACCACAGCGCGACACTGCAACACAGCCATGCCAGCCACCACGGCCAGGGACTGCCGGGCCGGGCCGGCGCGGCGCCCGCGCCGCCGGCGGGCGACACGGGCGGCCCGACCCGCTCCCGGGTGCCGTTCCACCGGTCCATGACCCGCAAACCGGGCGTCTCGTCGGCGGCCCGGACCGGGAACGGCCAATCCTGGTCGCCCTGGCGGAGCCGGTGCCACCCGCGCTGCGCCGGCCAGTACCCCGCGCAGGAAGCGCCGCCGCTGGCCGGGTCCGTCAACAACCTCGCGGCCGTGCCATCGGGCGCGATCACCCGTGCGCCCGCGGCGATGCCGCACAGGCGCATGCCCGCGCCGACGCGCGCCTCGCGCTGGATGGCCGGCCCCGCCCCGCGTCTCGCCCGCGCCAGCGTGGCGAAGACCTCGCTCCACAACTCGGCGTGGCGATCGGCGCGCCCGGCCAGGGTCAGCCGGTAGGTATCGGTCAAGGGCCACACGCCGATCCTGCCGCGCCCTTCGGCACGCCAATCGGCGATCACGCCGCCGGCGGCATCGCGCAACAGCGGCACGGCATCGACCGATGCACCGCGCAGTTGCCGGCGCGCCAGCACCGGGATGCCGGTGGCCTCCATGTCGATGGGCGCGTCCCGGCTGCCCGCTCCCCTGCGCGCGCGCAGGCCCTCTTCATCCTCGCCTCCCGTCGCCAGGCGGACCTCCGTGCTTTCGCCACCGCCGGACACCATCAGCCCCAGTTCGCGCAGCTGGCGACGGGTGGTGTCCGGCAACGGGCCTTCGACCCGGAGCAGCACGCCGAGGCCGTCGCGCAATGCCGCGGCCAGCGCCGCCTGCGCGGTCCCGCCCAGCGACGCCCACGCGCGATCGTCCAGTACCAGCAGATCGAATCGCGCGAACGTGGCCGCGTTGAGCGGCAGCGGCGCATCGCCCAGTTGCAGGCCGACCCCGACCTGGATCTGGACATGCGGTTGCATGCCCGCATCGGCCATCCAGCGCCGCAGGTACTTCCACTCGGCGTTGGGCGCGCCCGCCAGCACCAGCACCCGCGGCGGCGGTTCGCTGACGACCTGGAGGGGCACGTCGATCTCCTCCACCCGCCCGTGCCGGCGATCCGACACGCGCAGGCGGAAGTCCACCAGGCCGGGCGCGCGCGTGGTGCCGGTAAGGCGGAAAACCCCATCCTCCGCTGCGCTCACCACGTCCAGCCGGCGACCGGCGGGATCCCGTAGTTCCACGTTCGCGCCGTCGATGCCATGCACCTGGCCGGCGACCACGAACGAAGCGCCGGCCACCACCTGCCCGGGTGAATCCAGGCGCACCAGTCCGCGCGGCAATGGGGCGGCGGTGAAGTCCAGCCCGAGTCCGCGCGTCGCATCGCGATCACGCGGCTCCAGGCCGGCGCCGATCACGTGCAGTTGGCGCATGCCCGGATGCCGGCGCAATGCCGTGGCCAGATCCGGAACCCGTTCGGCCGCCATCGTGGCCGGCGCTTCGGGCAAGGCGATCATCACGTCGCCTGCCGCGGGATCCGTGCGAAGCGGCGCCTGCGCACCGGCGGTCAGCACCGTCATCGTGCCGGCCCGGCCCGGCGAGGTCGGCGGCATCAGGGCCAGGTACAGCAGCAGCGCGCAGAGGGGCTGGGCCAGCAGCAGCACGGCCAGCCGCCACGCGCGCGCGCGTTCGACCGCCCGATGCCGCCACCACAGCAGGCGCACGATGCCGAGCGTCGCGGCGAGCGCAAGCAATCCGGCCAGCCACGAGGACGCGTTCATCGTCCGGCCTCCTGGCGCAGGGCATCGAGGTAGCGTTCGCCCGCCGCATCGGTATTGCGGCGCCCCACCTGCGCCGGCGGTCGCGCCAATACCGACCACAGCAGGCCGCGCAGGCGCTGCCGGCAGGCCCGGCAACCCGGATCCGCGCGCGCTGCATCGATGGCGGCGAACAGCGACAGGGGATCGACCACGCGCGCCTCGTTGTCATGCAGCCAGCGCTGCAGTGCATCCAGATCCACGGTATTCGCGCCCTGCCCGCCGGGCGATTCCTGCAACGCTTCCCAGGCCGCCGCGGGCACCGCATCGGCACCGGTCGCCGCTGCCGTCGCCAGTTCCCGTCGCGCGAGTCCCTCCCGCTTGCCGCCCAGCCTGCGGCTCTCGTCGATGGGCGGCAATTCCGGTCCGACCCGGGCCAGGTAGATGCGGGTGGCCTGCTGCACTTCCTTGATGAAACCCAGCGCCTTGTAGGCGAACGGCAACGCCTGATCCGGACGTCCCTGGCGCAGATGCAATTCCGATTGCCACATCTGGTCAAGCGCCTGCTTGAGCGTCGCGCGGGTGTTCGGATCCAGCAGCGTCGCCGCTTCGGCGTGATCATGGGTGTGGCCGAACTCGGCCAGCACGTCCTGCTCCCGGCCCATTGTCCGCGCGGCGTCCCCGGCCGGTGGCGCGCCGGCGTGATCGTGTCCATCGCCATCGTGGTGCGCGGCTTCGGCGTCGTGATCTTCGGTGTGTGCATCATCGGCATCGTTGGTCGGCGGCGGCCTGGGTTCGCCCTCGGCCTCCTCGCCGAGGAACTGGCCGTAGCGCAGGCGCAGGATGCGCTGGTCCACGCCGATCGCATCCGAGCGCGCGAGGAATCGATCCGCCACCAAGCGGCGCTTTTCCTTCTGCAGCGCTTCGGCATCGAGGATGATCTGGCGCTGGCTGCGGAAATACGCCGGCAGCACCTTCTTGACCATGCCCTCCAGACCGCTGGTCTCGGTCCCCAGATCCGAAGGCCAGCGCAGGATCAGGCTGGGGCTGCGTGCGAGCTGCGGATGCGGCTGGCGGTTGTCGGCCACTTCCAGCTGGACGATCAGATCGTCGCCGGTGGCGAAGCCCAGCGCCGCCAGATCCAGCGAACTGTCGAACCGCCGCGCGGTGGCACTGCCCTTGCCCGCCACCGGCAGGGTCTGCTCGCGGAACTGGATGTTCTCGCCGCTGCCCTGCGCCAGCGTCACCCGCAGGCGCGCCTGGGCGGCCACGCCGTGATCGTCGCGCGCCTCGAAGGAAAGCGGCCAGCGCCGTTGTCCCACCGTCATCAGGCTGAGTCCGCGATCCGGCGCCAGCACCGTGATCTGCGGCGGCCTGTCCGGAATGGCGTCAATGCGATGCAGGCGTGGCGCCGGCCGCGCGGGCGCGCCCTGTGGCAGCACGCGATAGAGCACCGATTGGTCCAGGGTGGTTGAAGCGGTCCAGGTATCGCCGGTCCGCGCCAGCGCGATGCGCCGGCCCTGGTGGAAAACCAGTTCCGCCGCTTCGGGCTGCGGGGCGAAACGCAGGGTCCACTGCAGGCGCGAGCCCTGCGGCGCGCGCGTGTCCAGGCTGGCTTCATCGCGCGCGGGCTGGCGCGTATAGGCCGGTGGAACGATGCGCAGATGCTGCGCGACCAACCGTGGCGCGCCAACCACCACCGGAACCTGTTCATCGCTCGGCGCCAGCGTCACCGCCGCCGGCCTGTGCGCAGGCCAGGCCAGCAATGCCGTCAGCGCGAACGCACCGACCATGCCGAACGCAATCGGTCCGCGTCGCGATCCGCCGGGACGCAGGTCCGGCGCGTCGAGCGCATCCACGCGCTGCCGCACGCGGGCCAGTTGCAACCGCTGCAGCGGATTCAGGCGCGCGGGGTCGGCCAGCAGCAGGTCGCCGCTGTCCTCCATTTCCGGCCGCGCATCCAGTCGCGTGACCAACCAGGCATGGCCGAACCCGCGTGCGCGCCAGCGCGCGAACAGCATCACGACGACCGTCGCCAGCGCGGAAGCGGCCAGTGCGGCCCACGCGCCCCGCCAACGCCAGCCGGTGGCGGCCGATGCCAGCACCCACGGCAGTCCCGCCAGCGCCACTTCGGCGATCACCCGCCTGCGCGCGGCGGCCAACCATTGCCGCAATCGTTGCGCGGTGCTCATGGCGCGGCGCTCCGTTGGCGCCGGGTCGCCCACCATCGTTCGATCACCAGCAACCCCGCGATCAGCAGCGCCAGCCAGGGTTGCAGATCACGCGGCGCCCGCGGATGGGTGGCCGCGCCGGTTTCCGGTGCGTAATCGCGCGCGAACACCCGCGCGGGCGCGGGCATCGGCGCGGACAGCAGGCCGCGCAGCCGCGCCGGAAACGCCGGCTCCAGCAATTGCGGCATCGCCGCCGGTTGCAGGGGGCGGGTCAGTCGCAGCACGCGACCGCGCCCCAGCGCACCGCCTTCGACCAGCACCGCGCCGGCCGGGTCGGACCATTGCGGGGTCATCACGACGGTTTCGCCGACGGCGGCCCGCGCATCCAGCAGCGCGACGCCGCCGTCGCGGATCCATCCGCGCACCGCCACCGGCAGCTCGCCCGGCACCAGCCATGCCAGCGCGTCGGCGTCCGCCGGCAGCGGTTGCCCGGGCGATGCCACCGACACCTTCCGGGAGGGGTGCTCTGACCATCCGCTTTCCGCGGCGGCGCGCAGGTAGCGCACGGCCTCCTGGCGATCCGCGGCGTGGCGAATGGCCAGGACCGGCGGCGCATCCACGGCGAAACGCTCCGGCTGTGGCGGCGCGCGCTCGACCACCCGCCATTCCACCTCGCGCGACAGCCGGAGGCGCTGTCCGTCGGCACCTTCGAACCAGGCTGGCACCACCACCGTCAGTGGCGTCTCCGGCGGCAGATCCGCATCCAGCTCACGCAGCAGGCTGGCGACCTGCGCGGGGCCGGCCGATGCGGGAGCGGCATCCATGGCCGGAAAACCCGGCGCCAGCCAATGCAATTCGGTGCGCGATCCGTCCACGCGCAGCGCAGCGCGGTCCACGCCCGGCACCACCACCATCCACGGCCGGCCGCCGGCGCCGCCGTGCAACACCGGCCGCGCCAGCCATACCGCCACCAGCGCCAGCAGCAACAGGCGCAGGCACAGCAGCCAGCGTTCGTCGAAACGGATACGGTGGCGCGGCCGGGGTTTCTGCCGCAACCAGCGCAACGCCGCGAAATCGGTCGGGCGCTGTTCGCTGCGCCGGGCCAGGTGCACCAGCAGCGGCAGCAGCAGCGCGCCGAGGGCTGCGAGCGCCGCGGGCAACAGCAAGGCCAGGCTCACGCGTACTCCGCGGCGTCGCGCGCGCCGAACAGCCGCCGCAACGGCAGGTCCAGCGCCTGGTCCAGGAAATAGTCGGCATGGCGGATGCCGCTGGCATCCAGGCGCGCCTTCAGTTCGCGCCGGGCGGCGGCGAAACGGGCCAGATAGTCGGCGCGCATGGCGGCGCCGTCGCCGAGCAGTTCCTCGCCGGTTTCAGGATCCCGGAATCGATGGCCGCCGGTGAAACTGAAGTCGCGCTCCTCCACGGTCAACAGCGGAATCACCACCACCTCGCGACGCGCCGCCGCCAACCGTTCGGCCAGGGCGACACTGGCCTCGTCAAAGCAATCGCCCAGCAGGATCACCAGATCACCGGCGCCGATACGCTCCCACAGCGGCGCCAGCACCCGTGTTCCGGGGAAACCGCCATGTGCGGACAGGCCATGCAGTTCCAGCAGCAGGCGATCCCGCTGGCGGGCGCCGTTGGCCGGGGCAATCATCCGCAATCCGTCCTCATGCAAGGCAACCAGGCCGAAACGATCGCCCTGGCGCAGCGCCAGGTCCGCCAGGCAGGCCGCCATCGCCTTGGCCGCGTGCATCCGTGACCACCCGGGGCGAATGCCGTCCGCCTGCGCCATCGAGGCGCTGGCATCGAGCAGGATCCACACCGCCAGCGGACTCTCGCGCTCGGCCTCGCGCACGAAGAAGCGATCCGAGCGGGCGTACAGTTTCCAATCGATCTGGCGCGGCTCGTCGCCCGGTTCGTAGGCGCGGTACTGCGCGAACTCCAGGCCGGCGCCCCGGCTGCGGCTGCGGTGCAG
Organism: Pseudoxanthomonas sp.; assembly: GCF_024710765.1. Classification (GTDB taxonomy): domain Bacteria; phylum Pseudomonadota; class Gammaproteobacteria; order Xanthomonadales; family Xanthomonadaceae; genus Pseudoxanthomonas_A. The sequence continues at coordinate 4,438 of NZ_JANJUE010000155.1, read as the reverse complement.
GCCGATGCCCTGCCCGCCGACGGCGCGACGCGAGGTCAGCCGCAAATCCTTCAGGCGGCTGCGTACCTCGGGCGGGATCGGGTCGTAGGACACCGGGCGCGGAAGGTCAGGACCGTGCCAGCGGCACGTCGCGCAGCAGCGCGGCGATCACGTCGTCGGCGCTCTTCTGCTCGGCTTCGGCGGCGAACGAGAGCAGCAGGCGATGGCGCATCACCGGCGCGGCCAGCGCGACGATGTCCTCGCGGGTGGCGGCGAGGCGACCGTGCAGCAATGCCCGCGCCTTGGCGGCCAGCACCAGCGATTGGCCCGCGCGCGGACCGGCCCCCCATTTGACGTACTTGCGCACCTCTTCCGGCGAGTGCTCGCCCGGCCGGCTCGCGCGCACCAGGCGGGTTATCCAGCGCAGCAGATCCTCGCCCAGGTGGACCTGGCGCACGTACTGCTGCAGCGCCAGCACTTCCCCACCCTGCATCACCTGCGGCACGTCGTCGGTCTGGCGGCCGGTGGTCTGCAGCAGGATGTCGTGCTCTTCCTGTTCGCTGGGATAGTCCACCCGGATGTGCAGGAGGAAACGATCCAGCTGCGCTTCGGGCAAGGGATAGGTGCCCGCCTGTTCCAGCGGATTCTGGGTGGCCAGCACGAAGAATGGCGACGGCAGCGCATGGGTGACGCCGGCATAGCTGACAGTGCGCTCCTGCATCGCTTCCAGCAGCGCCGCCTGGGTCTTGGGCGGCGTGCGGTTGAGTTCGTCCGCCAGCAGCAGGTGGGTGAACACCGGACCGGGCTGGAAGCGGAAGCGGCGATGGCCGGTGCCGTGCTCTTCCTCCAGCAGTTCGGTGCCGAGGATGTCGCTGGGCATCAGGTCCGGGGTGAACTGCACGCGCCGGAACTGCAGCGCCAGCGCCTGCCCCAGCGTCCGTACCAGCAGCGTCTTGCCCAGGCCGGGCACGCCTTCCAGCAGACAGTGGCCACCGGCCAGCAGGCCGATCAGCAACTGCTCCACCACCGGCGCCTGGCCGACGATGGCCCGGCCGATGGCTTCGCGCAGCGCGCCCAGCCGCTGCAACTGTCCCTGGATGTCGGATTCGGAAAGCTCGCTCATCGGAAGTCCCGCGAAAGAAAAAGTCGGAAAGGCCCTGCGTGCGGCCGGTTCATGAGTTCAACGCATACATCACGATGTTCACCGCGAACCGGGTGTTGTCCTCGGCCAGGAACCGCTTGTTGCGCCAGTCGTAGTCCCATTCGCAACCGTAGTCCTTGTTGCTGTAGAGCACGCCGAGCCGGCCATCGATCTCGATGCCCTGCAGGTATTCGTGGACCAGATCGTCGCCCCAGCCATTGAGCTCGAAGCCAGTGGCCGGCGGCCCGTCGAAGGTGAAGAAGCTGCGGTACAGCGGATGGTTGTTCGGCAGTTTCTTCATCGCCCTGGCACCGAAGATGGACGCCATCTGCGCCTCGAACGATTTGGCGAACAGGCCATCGATGTCGTGGTTGCAATCGTCCACGAACACGAAGCCGCCATTGCGCACGTAGCGTTCGAAATTGCGCCGCTCGGCCGGACTGAATTCGACCAGTTTGTGCCCGGCCAGGTAGCAGAACGGTGCGGACAACACGCGCGGATCCGACAGCGCCAGCACATGCTCCTTCGGATCCACCCGCATCCCGGTGTAATCGATCAGCGAGGTGATGAGGTTGGACGGCATGCGCTGGTCCACGTCCCAGTCGCCGGAGTCGTAGCGCAGGCGGGTGAACCAGAAATCGTAGGTGGCGGCCGCCCGTGCCGCGAGCGGCGACCCGCCCAGCCATGCGCCGGCCAGGCCGCCGGCCATCAACCGCAGGAACTCGGCGCGGGTCACGCCCGTCGCCTCGCCGGTTGCTCCCACGTCGCGGCGGCCTCAGGCACGAGCGGGAGGCGCGGCGGGGGAAAGGCGGAATCCATCAACGGCACGGGCATCCCGGAACGGTACGTGGGCACGGACGCCAGCTTCTCACGAGGACGCGTTCCGCACCCGCGCGTGCGCCGCCTCCCGCGTTCGGGAGGCGACGCGGAGGATCAGACGGCGTCGGACAGCGAGGTGAAGGTGAAGTCGCGCAGTTTCATCGGCGGAATCATCATCACGAACGAGGATTCGTCACCGGCCACGCGCACCGGCTTGCCCAGTTCCTCGATGTTGTTGAGCATGATCACGGGCGATTCGTTGAAGCGGAAATTCTTGACCGGATACTTGATCTCGCCGTTCTCGATATAGAAGGTGCCATCGCGGGTCAGGCCGGTCAGCAGCACGGTCTGCGGATCCACCAGGCGGATGTACCAGGTACGGGTGACCAGGATGCCCTTCTGGGTGCTCTTCACCAGTTCGGCGGTGGACTTGTCGCCACCGGCCATCAGCAGGTTGCCGGGCGAACCGATCGCGCGCTTGCCCTGCTTCTGCGCCCAGAAGCGCGAATAGTCCAGGTTGGCGATCTTGCCATTCTCGACGATCGCCATCTTCTCGCGCGGCAGGTTCTCGCCATCCCATGGCAGCACCGGGGCGTCCGGATGCCAGGGATCGGCGGTCAGGTTGACCCGCGGATCGTAGACCTGCTCGCCCAGCTTGTTGCCGCCGCCCTTCTTGGACAGGAAGCTGCGGCCCTCGTCGGCCTGGCGCGCATCGAAGAAATTCATCATGAAGGAGATCAGGCCCGCCGCCGCGGCCGGCTCCAGGATCACGGTGTACTTGCCCGGCTCCAGCGCCTTGGCCTCGGCCGACTCGCTGGCCTTGCGCATGGCGGTGCGGATGTCGCTGTCGGCCTTGAACGCGCTGGCGTCCTTCAGGTTGCGGCCCACCCAGCCCGAGCCGCGGCCGTCCTCGGTGCGCACGGTGCAGGTGTAGTCGAAGCTGGTCGCGCGCTGGTAGCCGAAGTTGCCCTTGCTGTTGGCGAAGGCGACGAAGCTCTGGCCGTCCTCCAGGAAGCCGGCCGCGATCAGTTTCTCCGCCTTGCACGGCGCAATCGAGGCCGCGGCGACGTCGGCGCGGAACTCCGGGGTGATCGCGGCGGTGGATTCGCTGAAGGTCGGGCTGGCCTGGTAGGTCTGCTTGTCGATGGCCGGCATGAACTCCGGATTCTCCGGCGCCAGCCGGGCCAGGTCCTCGGCGCGGCGGACCACGCGTTCCAGCGCGGCGTCGTTGAATTCGTTGATGGTGGCCACGCCCACGCGCTTGCCGAACGCCACCTGCACGGCGAGGTCGGCATTGCTCACGATGCCGCTGGTGGAGACATCGTTGAGTGCGAACCGGATGTTGCCGCTGATGCTGCCGCTCAGGCTGGCCGTGCACTCATCGGCCTTGGACAGCGCGATGACCTTGTCGAGGATGGCCTTGGCCTGCTCTTCGGTAAGAATGCTCATGTTCTGGTGTTCTCTCGTAGGGCGGAGCTCGCTCCGCCGCCTTTCGCTGTCGGGAACCGGGAGGGCGCAGGTGCCGAGCAGGCTCGGCGTCACGCGTCAGCCCAGGCTGCGGGCGGTATTGATGACGTTGATGCCGTTGAAGCGCGCGGTGGAGGAACCGTGCGATACCGCCGACACCTGGCCGGGTTGCCCCTTGCCGTCGAAGAACGAACCGCCCAGGCGGTAATCGCTTTCGTCGCACACCGCCGCGCAGGCGTTCCAGAACTCAGGCGTGCGGATCTGGTAGGCCACGTCCTCGATCTGCTGGGTGATCTTGCCGTTCTTGATTTCGTAGAACAGTTGGCCGCCGAACTGCGCGTTGTAGCGCTGCTGGTCGATGGAGAACGAGCCGTCGCCGACGATGGCGATGCCGTTCTCGGTGGCGGCGATGAGATCCTCCCACACGAGATCGCGCTCGCCGGGCATGAGGTTCACGTTCGGCATGCGCTGGAACTGCACATCGGCCCAGGTCTGGGCGTAGGAGCAGCCATGCGAGCGCGTCGGCATGTTCTGCGACTTGTACCACCAGTCGAGCCACATCGCCTGCTCGCGCGTGGTCTGGTAATCGACGAAGATGCCGTTCTTGATGATGTGGAAGCTTTCCGGCGCGACGCCTTCGTCGTCCCAGCCGCAGGCCGAGAGCGAGCCCGGCGCCGAGCGGTCGGCGACGACGTTCATGAAGTCGGGGCCGTAGCGGAACTTGCCGAGGAACTGCTCTGGCGGCGCGAGGAAGCTGGTCCCGGCGTAGTTGGCTTCGAAGCCATAGGCGCGGTCGAGCTCCGTCGGGTGCGCGATGGCCTCGTGGATGGTGAGCCAGAGGTGCGTGGGGTGCAGGATGAGGTCGTAGCGGCCGACCTCGACGGGCTTCGCGGTGAGCTTCTGCTTGGCTTCCTCGACCCAGCGGGCGGCGTGCGCCTTCATGTTCGAGTCGAGCACGTGCTCGTAGCCCAAACCCTTGGGCTGGATGTCGGTGCTCTGCCGCGTCTGGAAGTCGCGGTTGTCGGCGGAGAC
>NZ_JANJUE010000094.1 GCF_024710765.1 Pseudoxanthomonas sp. | reverse complement strand
ATGCGCGCGCGCTGTATACGGTCTGGGGCGGTCCCAATGATCTGTTCGCGGCGGTCGCCAACCCGTCGCAGACCCCGGCCATCATCGGCGCCGCGGTGACCTCGCAGGTCACCGTCGTCGCCGGGCTGAAGCAGGCGGGCGCCGAGTACATCCTGGTGCCGAACATCCCGGATCTGGGCAGGACCCCGGCCTTCCTCGGCAATGCCGGCGCCACCCAACTGGCCGCGACCTACAACGCCGCGCTCTACAACGGCCTGACCGCGCAGGGCCTGCGGGTGATCCCGCTGGACACCTTCAACTTCCTGCGCGAAATCACCGCCGCGCCGGCCCAGTACGGCTTCGCCAACGTGACCACGCCGGCCTGCGGCGCCGTCTCCTCGCTGCTGTGCGTGCCGCAGAACTACGTGGATCCGAATGCCGCCGCCACCTACGCGTTTGCCGACGGCGTGCATCCGTCGATGACCGCGCACCAGATGCTCGGCCAGTACGCGATTTCGGTGCTGGAAGGCCCGCGCCAGCTGGCCGTGCTGCCGTACACCGCTTCGGTGATCGGACGCTCGCGCGCCGACCGCGTCGCCAGCCACATCGATGTGAAGCCGGAAGGCGACGGCGTGCGCTGGTGGGGCGATCTGCGCGGCGATTCGCTGCGCTATGACGAAGGCGATTTCGACGGTATCACCCCGACCGGCACCTTCGGCCTGGACTGGACCCGCGGCGACTTCGTGTTCGGCGGTTTCGCCGGCTTCGGCCGCGGCAAGATGGACTTCGGCGATCGGCGCGGCAGCTTCAAGCAGTCGGACTCCACCCTCGGCGGCTTCGCCGGCTGGTACCAGGACCGCATGTGGATCAACGGCCAGATCAGCTATACGTGGCTGTCGTACGACGTGGATCGCGAGATCCAGTTCGGCCCGGCCACCCGCCGCCACAGCGGTTCGCCGGACGGCAGCAACCTGACCGTGGCGATCAGCGGCGGCTACGACTTCGAGCACGGCAAGCTGCGCCACGGGCCGGTCGCCAGCGTGATCGCCCAGCGGGTCAAGCTGGACGGCTATGCGGAAAGCAACATCAGCTCGACCGCGCTGGCCTATGGCGACCAGGACCTCGACTCGCTGATCGGCAGCGTGGGCTGGAAGGCCAGCATCCAGGCCACCGAGCACACCCGTCCCTACGCGCAGCTGACCTACGATCACGAGTTCGAGGAAGCCGATCGCCAGGTGTTCGCCAGCCTGCAATCGATGCCGGGCGTGATGCCGTACGCGGTGCCGGGCCTGAACTTCGATCGCAACTACGGCACCTTCACCGTCGGTGCCCGCACGCAGGTCTTCGGCCTGGACGCCGACGTCGGCGCGCGGGTCTCCGCCGGCAAGAAGGATGGCCACGACGCGACCGTGTTCGTCAGCTTGGGCGGCGGCTTCTGATCCAGGCGATCGCCTGATGCCTGCCTTGCGGCGCCCCTCGCGGGCGCCGCATTGCATCCGCGCCCCGACAGCGCATAGACTCCTTCCCGTGCGGGTGTAGTTCAATGGTAGAACTGCAGCTTCCCAAGCTGCTAGCGTGGGTTCGATTCCCATCACCCGCTCCACTTTTCCCCTCCCTCCCTCCATGTCACCGGGCCGTCATCCACGATTGCCGGGAGCGTGCGATCCTGTGGGCCTCAGCCGCAGTGACCCGCCATGAAACTGGCCATCCTTTCGCGCAACAGCAAGCTGTACTCCACCCGGCGCCTGGTCGAAGCGGCACGCGAACGCGGCCACTCGGTGCGCGTGCTGGATCCGTTGCGCTGCTACATGCGCATCGCCTCGCATGGTTTCGCCATGCACTACATGGGCAAGCCCATCGCCGGCTACGCGGCGGTGATTCCACGCATCGGCGCGTCGGTGACGCGTTACGGCACGGCGGTGCTGCGGCAGTTCGAACTGATGGGCAGTTTCAGCCCGAATCCGTCCGACGCCATCCTGCGCGCGCGCGACAAGCTGCGCGCGCACCAGTTGCTGGCGGCGCAGGGCATCGGCCTGCCGATCACCGTGTTCGGCGACAACCCGGACGACACCACCGACCTGCTGTCGATGCTCGGCCCGCCGCCGCACGTCATCAAGCTCAACGAGGGCGCGCAGGGCGCCGGGGTGATGCTGACCGAGAAGCCGTCGGCCTCGCGCAGCGTGGTCGAGGCGCTGCGCGGGCTGTACGCCAACTTCGTGGTCCAGGAATTCATCGGCGAGGCCGAGGGCGCCGACCTGCGCTGCTTCGTGGTGGGCGGACGGGTCATCGCATCCATGCGCCGCCAGGCGCCGGAGGGCGACTTCCGTTCCAACCTGCATCGCGGCGGCACCGCCGAGGCGGCCCCGGCGACCGAGGAGGAGCGGGCGGTCGCGGTGCGGGCCGCGCAGGTGCTGGGCCTGGGGGTGGCCGGGGTCGACCTGATCCGCTCCCACCGCGGTCCGCTGGTGCTGGAGGTCAACTCGACCCCCGGCCTGGAAGGCATCGAGGCGGTCTGCGGCGTGGACGTGGCAGGGGCCATCGTCGACCACTTGGCGGATGGGGCCGCCTGTTCAGGCTGAACCAGCACCTGAACAGGGCGATTTCACTCAGAATTAACGCGGCCTTTAACGGTTTTTTAGTCGAAATCCGCGTAGCCTTGCCCGACCGATAAGCTCTGCGTCTTCCCTGGATTGGGTTACTTCTGGAAAGCACAGGATTACGGTAATCGGGGCACATCTTGGCCCAGGTCGGCGCCCGCCGGCCTGGGCTTTTTCTTGGCCGGGAGGCGGCGCTGCAAGGCCCGGCACGCTGCACGCGGGCCATGCAGGGAGAATTTGTTAAATTCGGGGTCTCACTTCTGGAACCGCGGCCCGCGCGACGGGTCGAATGGATCCCAACACAGGAACCGCCATGCGTATTCTGGTCATTGAAGACAACAGCGACATCGCCGCCAACCTCGGGGACTACCTGGAGGAACGCGGCCACACCGTGGATTTCGCCGCCGACGGCGTCACCGGCCTGCACCTGGCCGTGGTCCACGAATTCGACGCCATCGTGCTGGACTTGAACCTGCCGGGCATGGACGGCCTGGAAGTCTGCCGCAAGCTGCGCAACGAAGCGCGCAAGCAGACCCCGGTGCTGATGCTCACCGCGCGCGATTCACTGGACAACAAACTGGCCGGCTTCGACTCCGGCGCCGACGACTACCTGATCAAGCCGTTCGCCCTGCAGGAGGTGGAAGTCCGCCTCAACGCGCTGTCGCGGCGCGGCAAGGGCGTGCAGACCCGGGTGCTGGAAGTCGGCGACCTGGAATACAACCTGGACACCTTGGAAGTGCGCCGGCAGGGCAAGCTGCTGCAGCTCAACCCGACCGCGCTGAAGATCCTGCAAGCGTTGATGGAAGCCTCCCCGGCGGTGGTCACCCGCCAGGAACTGGAGACCCGCGTTTGGGGCGAGGAACTGCCGGATTCGGATTCCCTGCGCGTGCACATCCATGGCCTGCGCGCGGTGGTCGACAAGCCCTTCGAGACCCCGCTGATCCAGACCCGTCACGGCATCGGCTACCGGATCGCCGCGCCCGATGGCAACGGCTGAGCGGCGGCAACCGGCCGCCCGGCGCGCGGCCAAGTTCCGCCACCGGCTGCGCACCCGCATCATCCTCTCGTTTGTCCTTCTGAGTTTCGGATTGACGGCGATGTTCGCGTTGGCTGCGTGGAATCTGCGGAGCCGACTTGAGAACCAACTTGTCGAGCGAACGATTCAACGGGAAGCAGACAATCTCGCAAGCCATGTCCAGGCGAATCCGAATGAGCCCCCGTATTTTCTGGTCTTTGATGCCAGAACATGGAGCTCGGACAACGCATATAAGGTGAATCCGCTTTATCGGGACTTGGCGGAAGGCGTGCATGACATCAATCAGGAAGGTCCTGATGGAACGATGCACTCCTACAAGGTCGCGCTTCGAAAAGGGAAGATGAAAGATGGTACCGATTTCACCAGTCTGGTTCGGTATGACATCACGGATGCAGCAAAGGCTGCGCAGAAACTGACCCGTTGGCTGGTACTCGCGGTTCTCGTGTTTACCGGCCTGGGTTTCCTGATTGGATGGTGGTCCGCTTCGCGGGTAATGAGTCCCGTATCGATTCTTGCGCAGCGCTTGCGAGACTATCGAGGCAGTAGTGATCCCCAGCCGCTGGCGCCTCATTTTCCAGAAGATGAGGTAGGCGAGCTGGCAAAAGCATTGGACGACTATTCGGATCGCCTGACAGAGGTAGTTCAGCGCGATCGCGAGTTCAATGCAGATGTGAGCCATGAACTACGAACGCCACTGGCTATCATCCGGGGTTCGGTCGAGTTGATGCTGTCAAGACAAGATATGGATGAGAAAACTCGTACTAGGGTTCTTCGAATCCAACGTGCGGAACAGCAATGCACAGATCTTATTAGTGCATTGCTGTTGCTTTCTAGAAGCGAGCGCGGGCATGGGAATACGGATGTGGGAAAAGTGGCTGAACAACTGCTCGATGCGCACCGCGCACAGCTCGGGGGAAAACAGTTGGTTCTGCGAGTTGAGGGTGAAGAAGAACTGCGAATTGATGCGCCTGAGGCTGCGCTGTCTGTCGCTCTCGGAAACCTGATCGGGAACGCAGTGAAGTACACCCAGGAAGGAGAGGTTGTAGTAAGGCTAACGCAAGATGCCGTTCAGGTGATTGATTCTGGCCCTGGATTGAGCGAGGCAGATGCGGCCCGCCTGTTCGAGCGCGGGTATCGTGGTACGCATGCGGGGCAATCACAGGGTGGCGGCATCGGTCTTTCTATCGTCAGTCGCCTGTGCTCTTTGTATGGCTGGCAAGTCAGGGTAAGGCCAGGACAACAGAGAGGCGTCGTTGCAACACTGTCCTTCTGAAAAATGAGGTCCGATTTCGGACCTCATTTTTTTTTAAGCTCTTAGCCTATTTGATAGGAAACGCTTGCCGTTGTGCATCCATCTTCTTTTATGCAAGGCGCATCGAACGGATTGCCGGCATTTCCAAAGTACTGCTGTCCGACTTTGAAACCGGTAGCGCCAGCCCGTGCTGCATCCTGTGCAGTGGCATAGCACGCATTTCCGTAGCTCCAGGAGCTACCTGTAAAAGTCGCGGTTCCGGCGCCACCAGATACTTGGGACACTTCAACGTTGCTCAATTCACGAATCACGAAAGACTCCTTCATTCCTGATTTGCCCTCGAATGGGCAAGTCCGAAGCTAACAGTCAATTTCGACCGGAGAGCGGAACGCTTCCTCCTTTTTATTCAAAGATCTACAAGTTACAACGTGATCCAGAAACAGTTATAGGCGCGCCGCAGCCCGAACACGGTTCGAGAAGGCGTGGCGCTGTTCTTCAGCGTCTGCTCCAGGCGCAGGCCGACCGGTCGCTGCGGCGTGTTCTGCGGGTAGTAGCCGTCGAGGTTGGCATCCACCACGCTGCCGTCCTCGGCCAGCACCGGCGCGGTGGGACGGATCGGGACGATGTCGATTAGTGGTCGCTGCACGACCGCTTCCAGTTGGTCCAGGATCCGGTTGGCGGAGGCGTCGGAAATGCCGCTCCATTGATAGATGCCGGCCAGGCGGTTGACGTCGTGGGCGTCGACCGCCGCGGTGATCTGGGAGACCAGATCGCTGAGGGTCCGCGAACAGGTGCCGCGGTACAGACCCGAGGAACCGCGTACGGAACTGGATGCGGGATCGGGCAGGCGGTCCATCGCGCCGATGTCCTCGCAGCGCTTGTCGGTGTAGACGGTCCCGCCGCTCATGGTGGTGCAGCGCTGCACCGGATCCTGCGCCTGCGCGCGCGGGATTCCACCGGACCAGGCCAGGCAGGCGGCGAACAGCATCAGGACGGGGAATCGCATCGCGCCAGCCTACCGGCCGGCGCGTGATCCGCCAATGCTTCCAGCCATCACTTGGTCGCGACGGGAGCGCCGCGCCGTCGGCGTGCGGCTTCAGCGGCCCAGGCGGCTCAGCACGGCCTGGGTCGGCTTGGCCAGGTTGAGCGTATAGAAGTGCAGCGACGGCGCGCCGCCGGCGACGAGCTGATCGCACAGGCGCGCGACCACGTCGGCGCCGAATTCGCGGATGCTGTCCGCGTCATCGCCGTAGGCCTGCATGCGCTTGCTGATCCAGCGCGGAATCTCGGCGCCGCAGGCTTCGGAGAAGCGCTTGAGCTGGGAGAAATTGGAGATCGGCATGATGCCGGGCACGATCGGGATGGTCACGCCGATCCTGCGCGCCGCGTCGACGAAGTGGAAATAGGCGTCGGCGTTGTAGAAATACTGGGTGATGGCGCCGTCGGCGCCGGCATCGACCTTGGCCTTGAAGTACTTCAGGTCGGTCAGCGCGTCGTCGGACTGCGGATGCGTCTCGGGATAGGCGCCGACTTCGATGTGGAAGCTGTCGCCATGCTCGGCGCGGATGAACGCGATCAGTTCGGAGGCGTAGCGCAGGTCGCCCGGATGGCCCATGCCCGAGGGCAGGTCGCCGCGCAGGGCGACGATGCGTTTGCAGCCGATGGCGCGATACAGCTTGAGCAGCTCGCGGATCTCCTCGCGGCTGCCACCCACGCAGGACAGGTGCGGCGCGGCGGAGAAGCCGTGCTTCTGGTTGAGATGGCGGACCGTCTCGGAGGTATAGCTCAGGGTCGAACCGCCGGCGCCGAAGGTGCAGGAGACGTACTCCGGCGCGTAGTCCTTCAGCTTCTCGGCGGTGCGGTCGAGCTGGGCGCGCTGTTCGTCGGTCTTGGGGGGGTAGAACTCGAAACTCAGGGCGGTCATGGGCGGTGCGGGCGACGGGAATGCCGGCATTATATCTCTCCATCAAGATGGATATGCAAACGACGGCCGGAATCGGGAACGGCCACGCGCTACCCTGTGCGGGTTCCTTCACCACGCCCGTCCATGTCCATCGTCCTGACGCCCTTCGCCCGTACCCGCCTGTTTCCCCGGGAAATCCGCCGCAACACCCTCCAGGACTGCACGCCCGAACAGTTCGAACGCCATCTCAACGCGCATGCGCCGTTGAAGGTGCTGGAGGGCTATGCGCCGTTCTGCAAGCTGCACGTGCACGAGAACTGGACTTCCACCCGCTGCCTCACGGTGCCGATCACCGACGCCAACCGCCACCAGCTGCGTTCGGCCTACGAGGCCCGCACGCGCGAGGAGCTGCCGGTGCTGGTGCGCTGGTTCGAGGGCGTGGAGCCGCCGGTGGCCCGCTACCTGGTGGTGATCCTGTACAGCCGCGAGCAGCTGGCGCGCGAAGGCAGTCCCATCGAAGCCGACTGGGGCGTGGTCGGCTGCCTGTACACCACCGAGCCGGAGGAGCTTCCGATGGCGCCCATCACCGTGATGCGCAATGCGCTGGGAGTGGAGGAGGGTGGTTCCGGCACGCCGCTGGACCGCGAGGCCTATCGGCGCGCGGTGGCGTTCTGGGAGAACAACGCCAACTGGCGGCCGTGAGCGGGGCGCCCTTCCCGTCGGCGGGAGGGGCGATGCGTCAGCGCGCCCGCCCGAGGCGGGTGACGTGGGAGCCGGTCAGCCGCACCAGCTCATCCGGCGCCAGTTCCACTTCCAGCCCGCGGCGCCCGGCGCTGACGTGGATCGCGGGCAGGGCGCGCGCGCTGGCGTCCAGGAAGGTGCGCAGGCGCTTCTTCTGCCCCAGCGGGCTGATGCCGCCGACCAGGTAGCCGGTGGCGCGTTGCGCGGCGTCCACCGCGGCCATGTCGCAGCGGCGACAACCGGCGGCTTCGGCCAGCGCCTTGAGATCGAGCTGGCCGGCGACCGGCACGATGGCGACCAGCAGTTCGCGGGATTCGGTGGCGGCCAGCAGGGTCTTGAACACGCGTGCCGGGTCCAGACCCAGCTTTTCCGCGGCCTCGTCGCCGTAGGAGTCGCTGTCGCGGTCATGCGCGTAGGCGTGCACCGTGTGGGCGACGCGTTCACGCTTGAGCAGTTCGATGGCGGGCGTCATGGCGGAAGGGGGGCGGTGGCGGTGATGACAGGCATCCTGGCTGTCTCCCCGCGCGCGGTCTTGAACCGGATTGCTGCGCCAGACGACAACGGGCGCCCGAAGGCGCCCGTTGCGAGGTACAGCGGATCGGACGAGCCGATCTCAGTAGCGGTAGTGATCCGGCTTGTACGGACCTTCCACCGGAACGCCGAGGTAGTCGGCTTGGTCCTGGGTCAGCTTGGTCAGCTTGACGCCGATCTTCTCCAGGTGCAGGCGGGCCACTTCCTCGTCCAAGTGCTTGGGCAGGCGGTAGACGGTCTTCTCGTAGCTGTCCTTGTTCGCCCACAGGTCGATCTGGGCCAGGGTCTGGTTGGCGAACGAGTTGGACATCACGAAGCTGGGGTGGCCGGTGGCGCAGCCCAGGTTGACCAGGCGGCCTTCGGCCAGCAGGAAGATCGCGTTGCCGTTGGGGAACACGTACTTGTCGACCTGCGGCTTGATGTTGACCTTCTGCACGCCCGGGAAGTTGACCAGCGCATCGACCTGGATCTCGTTGTCGAAGTGGCCGATGTTGCAGACGATGGCCTGGTCCTTCATCGCCTTCATGTGATCGATGGTGATGATGTCCTTGTTGCCGGTCGTGGTCACGTAGATGTCGGCCGTGCCCAGGGTGTCCTCGAGGGTGTTGACCTCGAAGCCTTCCATCGCCGCCTGCAGCGCGCAGATCGGATCGATTTCGGTGACGACCACGCGGGCGCCGTAGGCGCGCAGCGAGTGCGCCGAACCCTTGCCGACGTCGCCGTAACCGCAGACCACGGCGACCTTGCCGGCGAGCATCACGTCCATCGCGCGCTTCAGGCCGTCGGCCAGCGACTCGCGGCAGCCGTACAGGTTGTCGAACTTGGACTTGGTCACCGAGTCGTTGACGTTGATCGCCGGGACCAGCAGGGTGCCGGCTTCGGCCAGCTGGTACAGGCGGTGCACGCCGGTGGTGGTTTCCTCGGACACGCCCTTCCAGGCCTTGACCACGTCGGTCCAATAGCCCGGACGCTCCTTGTGGACGCGCTTGAGCAGGTTCTTGATCACCTGCTCCTCATGGCTGGAAGAGGCGGTGTTGACCCAGTCCGAACCGTTTTCCAGTTCATAGCCCTTGTGGATCAGCAGGGTGACGTCGCCGCCGTCGTCGACGACCAGTTCCGGACCCTGCTTGCCGCCGCCGAAGCTCAGCGCGTCGAGCGTGCAGTCCCAGTATTCCTCCAGGCTCTCGCCCTTCCATGCGAACACGGGGGTGCCGGTGGCGGCGATCGCGGCGGCGGCGTGGTCCTGGGTGCTGAAGATGTTGCAGGACGCCCAGCGCACGTCGGCGCCGATGTCCTTCAGCGTCTCGATCAGCACCGCGGTCTGGATGGTCATGTGCAGCGAGCCGGTCACCCGCACGCCCTTGAGCGGGGTGGTGGCGGCGTACTTGCGGCGGATCGACATCAGGCCCGGCATCTCGTGCTCGGCGATGTCGAGTTCCTTGCGGCCCCAGTCGGCCAGCGAGATGTCGGCGACCTTGTAGTCGCCCTCGGTCGAGAAGGTCCTGGCAACAGCGTTCATGGTGAAACTCCGTGAGTGCGGTGGATGCGGTCACGGGCGCCGTTGTTGGACATCGCCGAGCCTGGTGGTCGGCGGGGTTGGACCCGGCCTCCATCGCAGCGCCCCTCGGCGGACGCGCATTGTATCGCAGCATCGCGATTGAGCCATGGGCGTGGTTGGCTGGCCGTTGCCGCCGGG
>NZ_JANJUE010000069.1 GCF_024710765.1 Pseudoxanthomonas sp. | reverse complement strand
GCGAGAAGCGCGTGCGCGGCGTGGAGGTTTCGGCGGTTGGCAAGCTTACCGACGACTGGTCCGTGTCCGCCGGCTACACCGCGATGGACGCCACCGTGAAGGATGGCCCGGTCGTGGCGAACGACAGGACCCGCGATCTGGGCTACACCCCGGACAGCGCCTTCACTGCCTGGACCACCTACGCACTGCCGTTCGGCCTGACCGTCGGCGGCGGCGCGCGTTACTCGGGCGAGATGAAGCGCGGCACCGACGGCGCCGTCGGCACCCCGAACTTCGTCAAGTCGTACACGGTGTGGGACGCGGTGGTCAGCTACGCCTTCAACAACAACCTGGACCTGCGCTTGAATGCCTACAACCTGTTCGACAAGGACTACGTGGCGGCGATCAACAAGAGCGGCTACCGTTACACCCCGGGCGCGCCGCGCTCGGTGTTGCTGACCTTGAACCTGCGGTTCTGACGCGGCAACGACGGGGAGGCGCAAGCCTCCCCGTTTTCTCCAAGGAGCAAGACATGCTGCTGCATATTCCCCAGGTGCTCGCTCCGCAGGAAGTGGCGGCGATGCGGCAGGCGCTGGATCAGGCCGACTGGACCGACGGTCGCGAAACCGTCGGCGTCCAGGGCGCCCAGGTCAAGCGCAACGAGCAGTTGCCGGACGCCTCGCCGCTGCGCGACCAACTCGGCCAGCGGATCCTGGCCGCGCTGGATCGCAACCCCCTGTACTTCGCGGCGGCGCTGCCGCTGCGGGTCGTGCCGCCACGTTTCAACCGCTATCAGGGTGGCGGCGAGTACGGCTTCCACATCGACGGTTCGGTGATGCTCACCCGTACCCCGGACGGGCGCAGCCAATCGATCCGCTCCGACGTGTCATGCACCTTGTTCCTGTGCGAACCGGACGAATATGACGGTGGCGAACTGATCGTCAGCGACACCTACGGCGAGCACGAAGTGAAGTTGCCCGCCGGCGACATGGTGCTGTATCCGTCCAGCAGCCTGCACAAAGTCCAGCCGGTGACCCGCGGCGCACGCCTGGCCTCGTTCTTCTGGGTGCAGAGCATGATCCGCGACGATGCCTGCCGGCGCCTGCTGTTCGAAATGGACACATCGCTGGAAACCCTGCGCGGCACCGGCGCCGACAAGGCCGCCCTGGTCCGGTTGACCGGCGTGTACCACAACCTGCTCCGGCGCTGGGCCGAGACCTGACTTCGCGGATGTTCTTGTCAATCATTTGCGTTTGATAATAATTCTCATTACAATCCCTGCGTTTGCCGCTCCCCGCACGCGGCCGTCCCAAGGGTAAGTTCTGTTCCAGGCGAGCCGCCACGCCGTCCATCCCGCCCGCCGGGCGCGCCGCCAGGTGCGTCCAGGCGCGGCCTGGTGGTCGGTGCTGGCAACCCTCTGCCTGCTGCTCTCCACTGTCCACCTGGGCGCCATCACCGGTCAGAAACCACACGGTTTCGGTCATTGGCCGGAGACGTCCGACGTGTTCCAGCAGGTCCCGGGCGAAGACGGCCCCGAAGCCGGCCATCACGACGATCTGCCCGCCAAGAAGCGGCGGACGGGCGCGCCGCTCGTATCCCGGCAGGCCGAGCCGGCACCGGCTCCCCTCGCGGCGGCGTTCATCCACGCCCTGCCCGCCTCGCCCCCCGTTCTCCATACGGGCGAAGCCTTGCCGCATGACCCTGATCTCGTGCCGGCGACACCGGCACCCGCGCGCCAGCGCCATCGCGGCCAGGCGCCTCCCGCGGCCGCTTCGCTGACCCGCAACGCCTGAACGGCTGACGATCCGCCCGCGCATCGCGCGCCATGGCGCGCGCGGTTCCCGCCATCCGCTCCTCTTTTCCGATTTGCCCTGCGCCGCGATCCGCTGCGCGGGATCCACACGCCTACCTGACGACCATGACCCGTACCCAGACGACTCCGTCCTTCTCCTCCTCCCAGCGGTCCCTCCATCGCAATCCGCTCGCCATCGGCCTGCTGCTCTCGCTTTCCCTGCCGGCGATGGCCCAGGACCTGCCGGATGGCTCCAATCGCCCCGGCACCCTCGACACCGTGGTCGTCACCGCCGCCGGTTTCGAGCAGAAGATCGTCGATGCGCCGGCCAGCATCAGCGTGGTCACCCGTGAGGACCTCAGCCATCGTCCCTACACCAGCCTGATCGACGCGCTGCGCGACGTCGAAGGCATCGACGTGGGCATGGAGACCACCGACAAGAACGGTCGCGCCACCATCAGCATGCGCGGCATGCCGTCCGAGTACACCCTGGTGCTGATCGACGGTCGCCGCCAGAGCAACGTCGGCCAGTTGTATCCCAACAACTTCGGCGGCGGCCAGTTCGACTACCTGCCGCCGCTGGACGCGATCGAACGCATCGAGGTGGTGCGCGGTCCGATGTCCACGCTGTATGGCTCCGACGCGATGGGTGGCGTGATCAACATCATCACCCGTCGCAACCAGTCCGAATGGCACGGCTCGCTCACCCAGGGCTTCACCGTCCAGCAGGAAGACCAGTTCGGCGACGCGCGCACCACCGATCTCTACCTGAGCGGGCCGCTGATCAAGGATCGGTTGGGCCTGGCCGTGCGTGGCAGTTGGTACGACACCGACGAATCGAATCCGGAATGGAAGGCGCTGCCGCTGCCGGACGGCTCGATGTGGGAGCGCACGCTGGGCTTCGGCGGTGGCGGCAAGGCGGTTGCCAGCACCCGCTGGAACGCGGGCGCGCGGCTCGACTTCAGCCTCGACGATCACAATGATTTCTGGCTGGACTACGACATCTCCCGGCAGAAGTACGACAACCGCAGGGGCCAGACCGGCACCCTCGACAGCCTGGAAAGCCTGTGGCGCAGCGGCAATGCCACCGTCCCCAATCCCGATGGCGCCGGCACCGTCACCCGCCGCGTGGTGCAACCGCGCGTGGGCTACACCGGATGGCAGCGCTACGAGCGCGATCAATGGTCGCTCAGCCACCAGGGACGCTACGACTTCGGCACCTGGCAGACCAGCCTGACCCGCGCCACCAGCAACAACCTCGGCCGCTCGCTGCCGCTGACCCTGGAGGAACGCGCGGATCTGCAGACCCTGTGGAATGATGTCTGCGCGCGTCGCGGGCAGGCCGTCCGCTGCAACATGGCCAGCGGCAACCTGAGCGTGCTCAACGACGCCGAACGCGCGCGCCTGGCTGCGTTCCTGCCGCGCCCCCTGCGCACGATGGAACTGGAAGGCTACGTGCTGGACACGATGCTGGACATGACCTTCGGCGCGCACAAGCTGACCGTGGGCGGCCAGTACAACGACACCGACATGACCGACGGCGTGTTCGGCATGGACGGCGGCGGCTACAAGAACGGCGTCAAGCAGAAGCACCGGATGTGGTCGGTGTTCGCCGAGGACAACTGGTCGTTCACCGACACCCTGACCGCCACCGTCGGCGTGCGCTACGACGATCACAACGTGTTCGGCAGCCATGTCAGTCCGCGCGCCTACCTGGTCTGGAACGCCAGCGATGCCTGGACGATCAAGGGCGGCGTCAGCACCGGCTACAAGACGCCGCGCCCGGATCAACTGTTCCCCGGTGTGGTCGGCTTTGGTGGCCAGGGCGTGTTGCCGCTGGTCGGATCGCCGAACCTCAAGCCGGAAACCAGCACCAACTACGAGCTGGCCGCGTACTACGAAGGTGATCGTTTCGGTTTCAACGTCACCGGCTTCTTCAACCGCTTCGAGGACAAGATCGCCAGCGGCGGCACCTTCCCGAACTGCGAGGTCGCACCGGCCGGCAGCGGTTACTGCGTGGACGTGGGGCCGGGCTGGGCCGAACTGGGCTACGCCAGCTTCAGCCAGAGCGTGAACATCGACGAGGCCGAGACCCGTGGCGTGGAAGTGGCCGCGCACGTGGACCTGCGGGACAACCTGGAACTGCGCGGCAACTACACCTACACCAAGTCCGAACAGACCAGCGGCGCGGCGGAGGGCACGCCCATCGCCGGCAATCCGGCCAGGCACATGGCCAACGCCAGCCTCAACTGGCGCCTCAACGACGCCCTGAGCCTGTCGCTGATCGGCGAGGGCCGTTACGACCGCTACCGCGACACCGTGCTCACCACGCTCAACGGCGCGACCACCTCGAACGTTCGCTACTACGAGGACTACACCGTGTTCCACCTGGGCGGCAGTTGGAAGGCCACCGAATGGCTGACCGTCAACGCCCGGGTGAACAACCTGTTCGACAAGGATTTCGTATCGCAATCCTGCCTGTTGATCAGTGACAGCGAGTACAGCTGCGTGGACGACTACGCGGTCAAGGAACAGCGCCGCAGCTTCTGGGTGTCGCTGAACCTGCGCTTCTGACCAGGGCATCACCGGCCCGTCCCGTCCCGGCGGGCCGGCACCTCAATTGAGAGGCATTCTCATTTGTGGTCTAATTCACCTTCCCTTCGCCCCGTCCCGCCCGCTTGAGCCCAGCGCCCGCACAATCCGTCACCAGCCAGCAGCAGCGCCGGGGTTACTGGCTGCGCACGCTGCACCAATGGCATTGGATCAGCTCGGCGATCTGCCTCATCGGCATGCTGCTGTTCGCGGCCACCGGCATCACCCTCAACCACGCCGCCAAAATCGAGGCCAAGCCCCAGGTGGTGAACCGGCAGGCGCAGCTTCCGCCCGCCCTGCTGGCCAAGCTGGGCAGCCGGCAGGAAGGCAATGCCCCGCTGCCCGCGCCGATCGCCAGTTGGCTGGGCGACGAGTTCTCCATCGGCATCGGCCGGCGCCCGGCGGAATGGTCGGACCTGGAAATCTATCTCTCTATGCCACGTCCGGGCGCCGACGCCTGGCTGAGCATCGACCGCGAGACCGGCGCGGTGGAGTACGAAAGCACCGATCGCGGCTGGGTGTCCTACTTCAACGATCTGCACAAGGGGCGCAACGCCGGCGCCGCGTGGGGATGGTTCCTGGACATCTTCGCGATCGCCTGCCTGGTGTTCTGCATCACCGGACTGTTCCTGCTGCAACTGCATGCGCGACAGCGCCGCCTGACCTGGCCGATGGTCGGCCTGGGCCTGGTCGTCCCGCTGCTGCTGGCGCTGATCTTCATCCACTGACCTTCCCGCGAGCCTGCCCCATGACCAAGACCACCGTGTCCCTGACCCTGACGTTCGCGTTGAGCGGCCTGCTGACCGTCCCGGCGTATGCCGGCGAACTGAACATCAATGTCGAAGTGCCGCAGCTCAACGTCGCCGAGTACCACCGGCCGTACGTCGCCATCTGGCTGGAAGGCGCCGATCAGAAAGTCGCCGCCAACCTGTCGGTCTGGTACCAGCAGCGCGACACCGCCGAAGGCCATGGCACCAAGTGGCTGCCGGACATGCGGCAGTGGTGGCGCAAGTCCGGCCGCACCCTGAAGGTGCCGGTGGATGGCGTCACCGGCCCGACCCGCCCGGTCGGCAAGCACGCGCTGAAGTTCACCGACAAGCAGCCGCAGCTGGCCCAGCTTGCCCCGGGCCAATACACGCTCGTGATCGAAGCGGCGCGCGAAGTGGGCGGCCGCGAACTGCTGAAGATTCCCTTCACCTGGCCGGCCAAGGGCGCCGCGCAGAACGGCAAGGCCCAGGGCAGCACCGAACTGGGCGCCGTCACCCTGACCGTCAAGCCGTGATTCCCGCGCGGACGCGATCGCGCCCGCGCTTCCCCATTCCCAACGAAAGCTGGAGTAACCGATGAAGCGTTCCCTGACCCTCGCCATGGCGCTGGCGTCCGCACTGCCGCTGAGCGCGTTCGCGCACAAGGCCTGGCTGCAGCCGTCGCAGACGGTGATCGCCGGCCAGAATCCGTGGATCACCGTGGATGCCGCGGTGTCCAACGACCTGTTCTATTTCAACCATGTGCCGCTGCGCACCGAAGGCCTGGCGATCACCGCGCCCGACGGCAGCAAGGTCGATGCGCAGAACCTGGCCACCGGCAAGTACCGCACCGTGTTCGATGTCGAGCTGAAACAGCAGGGCACCTATCGCATCGCGGTGGTCAACAGCGGCCTGTTCGGCAGCTGGGACGAGAACGGCAAGCCCAAGCGCTGGCGCGGCACCCCGGCCAGCTTCGCCACCGAAGTGCCCAAGGACGCCAAGAACCTGCAGGTCTCGCAGTCGGTCGGCCGCATCGAGACCTTCGTGACCAACGGATCGCCCAACGACACCGCGTTCAAGACCACCGGCGAAGGCCTGGAACTGGTGCCGGTCACCCACCCGAATGATCTGTTCGCCGGCGAAGCGGCCAAGTTCCGCATGCTCAAGGACGGCAAGCCGGCTGCCGGCCTGGAGTTCGAGATCACCCGTGGCGGCACCCGCTATCGCAACGCGCAGGACGAGATCAAGGTCACCACCGACGCCAATGGCGAGTTCAGCGTGACCTGGCCGGAAGCCGGCATGTACTGGCTGGAAACCACCGCGCAGGACGACAAGACCTCGCTGCCGCAGGCCAGGCAGCGCCGGCTCAGCTACGTGGCCACACTGGAAGTGCTGCCGCAGTAATCGCCGCGAACGGCGCGTCCGCGAGGACGCGCCGCATGGCATGAGTGTTCCCTTGTACTCTCCCGCTCCCGCCACGGTGCTGCATGCGCTGCACGGCGAAACCATGGGTACGAACTGGTCGATCCGGCTGGTGGCGTCGCCACGCGCGGATCTGCATGCCCTGCATGCGCTGATCCAGGCCGAACTGGATCGAGTGGTGGCGGAGATGAGCACGTGGGAAGCGGATTCGGACATCAGCCGCTTCAACCACGCTGCCGCGGGCGATTGGCAGGATCTGCCCGAAGGTTTTTTCACCGTCCTGCGCTGCGCGCTGGCGATAGCCGAGGCGAGCGGGGGTGCTTTCGACCCCACCATCGGATCGGCGGTCGGCCTGTGGGGGTTTGGCGCGCAGGCCGGCACGCGCAAGGTTCCCACCGAAGAGGCCCGCACCGCGATCCAGGCCGGCGTTGGCTGGCAACGACTATCCCTGGACACCTCCCACCGCCGCCTGCGCCAGCCGGGCGGGGTGCAACTGGACCTGTCCGCGATTGCCAAGGGTTACGCCGTCGATGCCGTCTCCGCTGCGTTGCGCGCGAGTGGCATCTCCGCCGCCTTGATCGAAGTCGGCGGTGAGCTGCATGGCTACGGCCGCAAGCCGGACGGCGAACACTGGCGTGTGCTGATTGAATCCTCGCCGGAGGAAGAAGAGGCCGCCGGCCTCGAACCCCGGATCGCGATACTCGACAACCTGGCCGTCGCCACGTCCGGGGATCGCTGGCACTGGTACGAACAGGACGGTGAGCGCTACACGCACACGATCGATCCGCGTACCGGGCATCCCGTCTCCCACGCCAATGCCGCGGTCACCGTGCTGGCCGCCAGCGCGATGGAGGCCGACGCCTGGGCCACCGCGCTGACCGTGCTCGGTGCCGATGCCGGCCTGCGGCTCGCCGAGCGCACGGGACTGGCGGCGCGTTTCGTCATCCGTGCCGGGGGCACGCTGGAAGAGCGCGCCAGCCGCCATTTCGCGACTCACCTGGCGCCATGAGCAGGCGCGCCGAAACCACTTCCTTTACGTTTGCGGCGCTGGGCAACCTCCTGGTGTTCGCCGTGCTTCTGGTGGCCGTGATCATGCTGGCGCGATTGCAGGGCGAAGGCTGGTGGCTCGCCGCTCCACGCAGCGGGCGCTGGTTCGCCGCGGGCGCGGTGCTGCTGGCGTATGCCGGGGCCTGGGGCTGGTTGGCGGCACGCCAGCGCCGCGGGGAACACGGCAACCGGGCCGCGGCTTCCACCGATGCCCTGCGGGTGGTCTACGCCAGCCAGACCGGCTTCGCCCACGTCCTGGCCAATCGCACGGCCGAAAGCCTCATCGCCGCCGGGGTGCCCACGCAGGTACAGGCCATCGACGGCCTGCAGGCTGGCGATCTCGCCCAAGGACGGATCCTGTTCGTGGTCAGCACCACCGGCGAAGGCGACCCGCCGGATCACGCCATGGGTTTCGTCCACCGGGTGATGTCGCAGCCGGCGGCGCTGCACGGCCTGCACTACGCCGTGCTGGCGCTGGGAGATCGCGAATACACGCGGTTCTGCGCCTTCGGCCACCAGCTCGACGACTGGTTGCGCCAGCACGGCGCGCAGCCGTTGTTTGATCGCGTGGACGTCGACAACGCCGACGAGAGCGCGCTGCGTCACTGGCAGCATCACCTCGGACAACTGGGCGGCACCACCGATCTGCCGGACTGGGACAGGCCCCGGTATGAAGACTGGATTCTCGCGGAGCGGCGCTGCCTGAATCCCGGCAGCATGGGCCAGCCGGCGTTCCATCTGGCCTTGCGCCCGCTAGAGGGGACGCTGCCCAGTTGGCAGGCCGGCGACATCGCGGAAATCGGGCCACGCAATCCGCTGGCGGCAGTGGCGGGTTTCATCCAGGCGACCGGCTGGGACCCGCAACGCCGGGTGGACTGGCAGGGCGCTCCGCAATCCCTGGCCGACGTCCTGGCGCAAGTCCATCTGCCGGATCCGGCACCGCTGCGCGGAAGCGACGTCCAGATGGCGGTGGATGGATTCACCGCGCTGCCCCATCGCGAATATTCCATCGCGTCGGTTCCCGCCGACGGTGCGCTGCACCTGCTGGTACGGCGGATGCTGCGTCCGGACGGCAGTCCCGGCCTGGGCAGTGGCTGGTTGTGCGAACACGCCGCGCCGGGTGGCACGATTTCGCTGCGCATCCGCGAAAACGTCAACTTCCACGCGCCTTCCACGGATCGTCCGCTGATCCTGATAGGCAACGGCACCGGCATCGCCGGCCTGCGCGCGCACCTGAAGGCGCGGATCGCCAATGCCGCCCACCGCAACTGGCTGGTCTTCGGCGAGCGCCAGGCCGCGCACGATTTCTTCCACCGGGAGGAATTGCTGGCCTGGCAGGCACAAGGTGCGTTGAACCGACTGGATCTGGCGTTTTCGCGCGACCTTCCCGGGTGCCGTTATGTGCAGGACGCGCTGCGCGATGCGGGTGACGAACTGCGGCAATGGGTCGACGCCGGCGCGGCGATCTACGTCTGCGGCAGCCTGGAGGGCATGGCACCCGGCGTCGATGCGGCCCTGCGCGACCTCCTGGGCGCGGAAGCGCTCGAACAGTTGCGGCTGGACGGTCGCTACCGCCGCGACGTCTACTGATCCGCCTGCCGGGATTGCGCCGGCACGATGCGCGCGGCCAGCAGTTCGCCCCCGCCCTGCAGCGCGAACCGGCGGCGTTCCGGCTGCGCGGGCAGCAGCGCGGTATCGCCCGCGAACAGCGGCGGCAAATCCGCATCGGCTTCGAATTCCGCCTGGCCGGCCAGCAGATGGATGACCCAGGTGGTGTCGGCATCGACGAAGAACAGCATCGACCCCACCAGCGGCCGATGCAGCAGTTCGGCGGACACCGCGTCGCGGCGCCACATCAGGTTGAAATCATGGGTGGTGCCGTCCCGCAGTTTTCCCGAGACCTCGCGCTCGCCGGCGAAACGGATCCGGCCATGCGGCGGCTCCAGTTCGACCCGCTCGCCGTCGGCGAAATCCAGGCGCACCCCGTTGCCCTGCAGCAGGATCAACTCGCGATCGATGCCGGGGAACGACGAGAACGCCGCATCCTGTTCGATCTCGGCGATCGACAGGCGCCAATTCCAGTCGTCCCGATCCGGCACCCGCAGGATTTCACGGGTCCAGCCCTGGCCGTTCTTCCAGCGGGTCCGGACGTATTCGTTGGCGGGGATGATGCGCGCTTGCGACACGGCGGTTCTTCGATGGGAATCCAGCAGGGATTCTAGCGCCCCAAAAAGCATCGCCCGGGCACGCTCCCTGCGTGTCCGGGCGATGGATACGTCCGTGTCGGCTCCTGCCGAATTACAGGCGTCCTGCCTGCTCCTGTTCCCGTGCGTCCTGCACGCTGATGCGAAATGGGTACATCCCTGTCGGCGTCCGTGCCTGTCCCCTGGCTTCCTGCCCCGTCAGCCGGGTCGATCTGCATCCTGCAGTAACCGCGGCGTGGGTCCTCGGATCTCCGTCAGCGCCTTGTCACCGGCGCCTGGCGGGATGCGGCCGCCGGCTTGGCGGCCGGTTCGGCGGAAGAGCGCAGTTCGATCCGTTCGCGGTTGCGCTCCACCGTCTTCAAGCCGATGCCCTTGACCATCGCGAGTTCCTCGGGGCTCTTGAAAGGCCCGTTGGTCTTGCGGTACTCGATGATGGCTTCCGCCTTCGCCTGGCCGATCCCGATCAGGACCGTCTGCAGCGTGGCCGCGTCCGCGGTGTTGATGTTCACCTTGTCGGCGGCCTGGGCGCTCAGGGCCAGGACCAGCGACAACACGACCGACTTCAACACGGTGGTCAGCGATTTCATGGGCAACTCTCCTTGTGGCAAATGGGTGATTCCTTTCGTACAGAGGTTTTCCCCCTGTGGCTCCTGCCGGCTCCGAATCGCTTCGTCGACCGACGGAAACAGTCTCATCCGCCACCGTGGGAAAACATATCGCCCGGCGCTGTCAAAAACTGCCGGGAAACCCCGCGACACCGTGTAGGAAAATTCCTACCCCTCGGGGAGGCGTAGAATGAGCGGCTGATTCCGTACCGTTGGAGACACCATGGACACCGCCAAAGTCGACCGCTACGTGGCCGAGAAATGGGACGACGACATCGTCCCGCAGTTGGTCGAATACATCCGCATCCCGAACAAGTCGCCCATGTTCGACAAGGACTGGGTTGCGAATGGCTACATGGAAGCGGCGGTCCGGCTGATGGAAACCTGGGCGCGCGCGCAGGCGATTCCGGGCATGCAGGTCGAAGTGATTCGCCTGGAAGGCCGTACTCCGCTGATTTTCATCGAGATTCCGGCCACCGGCGCGGAGACCGGCGCCGACACGGTGCTGCTGTACGGACATCTGGACAAGCAGCCGGAAATGACCGGCTGGGACGCGGATCTGGGCCCCTGGATCCCGGTCCTGAAGGGCGATCGCCTGTACGGTCGCGGTGGCGCCGACGACGGCTACGCCATTTTCGGCTCGCTGGCCGCCATCCAGGCCCTGCAGCAGCAAGGGGCGCCGCACGCCCGCTGCGTGATCCTGATCGAGGCCTGCGAGGAGTCCGGCAGCTACGACCTGCCCGCCTACGTCGATCACCTCTCGGATCGCATCGGCAAGCCGTCGCTGGTCGTCTGCCTGGACTCGGGCTGCGGCAATTACGAGCAGTTGTGGTGCACCACCTCGCTGCGTGGCCTGGCCGGCGGCAACTTCACCGTCAAGGTGCTGGAGGAAGGCGTGCATTCCGGCGATGCGTCCGGCGTGGTGCCGTCCAGCTTCCGCCTGCTGCGCCAGTTGCTGTCGCGGCTCGAGGACGAGAACACCGGCCACATCCTGCCGGAGGGCCTGCAGGTCGAGATTCCGGCCGACCGCCTGGCGCAGGCGCAGGAAGCCGCGCGCGTGCTGGATACGGCGGTGTTCGACAAGTTCCCGTTCCTGCCGGGAATGACCCCGATGGCCGAGGATCTGACCGAACTGGTGCTCAACCGCACCTGGCGCCCGGCCCTGTCGGTGACCGGCGTGGACGGCATGCCGCCGCTGTCTTCTGCCGGTAACGTGCTGCGCCCGCATACCTCGGTGAAGCTGTCGCTGCGCCTGCCGCCCACGCTGGACGGCAAGCGCGCCGGAGAGCTGCTGAAGGAGCTGCTGCTGAAGGATCCGCCGAACGGCGCCCAGGTCAGCCTGGATCTGGAGAAGGCCAGCACCGGCTGGAACGCCCCGGCGATGTCGCCCTGGCTGGAAAGGGCGATCGATGCCTCCAGCCAGGAGTTCTTCGGCGCCCCGGCGATGTACATGGGCGAGGGCGGCACGATTCCGTTCATGGGCATGCTCGGCGAGAAGTTCCCCGGCGCGCAGTTCATGATCACCGGCGTGCTGGGTCCGCACTCCAATGCGCACGGCCCCAACGAGTTCCTGCACATCCCGATGGGCAAGAAGGTCACCGCCTGCGTGGCCCGGGTCATCGCCGAGCACCACGCGGCGAGCCTGCGCGGCGAGACCACCGGCGTGGCCGCGGTGGCCGGCGGCGAACAGCACGGCGATCACGGCTGCTGCTGAGCCCCGCCAGCAAGCGAGGGCGAAAAGAGCCGGGATCATCCCGGCTCTTTTCGTTTCCGTCGAGCTTGGGGTGGCCCGGGATGCCCGGTGCCGAGGGTCGGGATGCGCGCCGGCGGCGGCTTGGGTTACCCTGCCGGCACCCCCCACTTCTTCCCGACCGGAGTGTTCAGATGGAACAAATCTTTGGTGGCGGCATCCTGTGGACCCTGCTCATCGGCTTCCTGGCCGGCCTGCTGGCGCGGGCGCTCAAGCCCGGCGACGACAAACTCAACATCATCTGGACGATCGTGCTGGGCGTGGCCGGTGCGCTGCTGGCCCGCTTCGTCGGCGGCGCGCTGGGATGGTATGGCCCGGAGGAACCCGCCGGTTTCATCGCCTCGGTGGTGGGCGCCATCATCCTGTTGTTCATCTACGGCCTGGCGAGGAAGAAGAGAGCCTGACGCCATGCCTTCACGGAAAGAAGCCCCGCTCCGGCGGGGTTTTTTCTTTGCACGAAGCGCCCGAACGGCGGGCTTCATGATTCTTCATCCAGCTTTCAGGCACTTCAGCCGCGCGGCCCCTGCAATCCCGGCTCCCTTCCCTGGAGCCGAACGATGCGTGCCCTGCCCCGCCTGATCCTGTCCTGCCTTGCCCTGCTCGCCCCCGCCTGCGCATGCGCGCAGGCCGCCACCGCCTACCGGATCCCCGCGTCCGCTTCCGATGGCTGGGACGTGGCCGACGCCGGACGCGAGGGATGGAAGCTCGAACGCTTTGCCGCGCTGGAGGCCGCGATTGCCCGCGGCGACTTCCCCGGCGTCACCAGCGTGCTGGTCGCCCAGGACGGTCGCCTGGTCTACGAGCGCTACTTCAACGGCGGTGGCCCGGACGTGCTCAACGACACCCGCTCGGCCACCAAGAGCGTCACCGCGCTGCTGGTCGGCGCGGCCATTGATCGCGGCCTGCTCCCGGATGCCCATGCCCGCGTGTACGACCATTTTCGTGACCTGGCACCCTGGCAGCACGATAGCGCGCGCAAGCAGGCCATCACCGTCGAGGATCTGCTGACGATGAGTTCGGCCTGGGATTGCGACGACGAAAATCCGTTCTCCTCCGGCAACGAGGAACGCATGTACGTCAGCGAGCACTGGACCCGCTTTGCTCTGGACCTGCCGCTGCGCGGCTACGCGCCCTGGGTGAAACGGCCGGAGCAGAGTCCGCATGGCCGCACGTTCTCCTACTGCACCGCGGGCAGTTTCCTGCTCGGCGCATTGGTGGAACGGGTCAGCGGCAAACCGTTGCCGGAGTTCGCCGCCGAGGTGCTGGAACGTCCGCTCGGCATCACCCGGGTGCAGTGGAACCGTTCCAGCGAAGGCGTCGGCATGGGCGGCGGCGGCACCCGCTATCGCAGCCGGGATCTGGCCAAGCTGGGCCAGCTGGTGGTGGACGGCGGCACCTGGCACGACAGGCGAATCCTGTCCGCCGGATGGATCGAACTGGCCCTCACCGTGCACGCGCAGGCGCGCGAGGACGCCGACTACGGTTACCAGTTCTGGCGCTTCCGCTTCACCCGCGACGGGCGCGAACAGCCGGCCTGGACCATGTCGGGCAACGGCGGCAACTACGTATTCATGGTGCCGGAACGGAAGCTGGTGGCGGTGATCACCCGGACCTCCTACAACCAGCGCGACGTGCATCCGCAATCGCAGCGGATGTTCGGCGACTACCTGCTCATGGCGATGCCGTGAGTTTCGCCAGCAGCGGGGGCGGCACCTTCGCGCGTTCGGCGGCGATGTGGCGGCTGATGGCGTCGAGTCCGCGCACGAACGCGGGCTCGGTCGCCATCGCGCGGAACAACGGCGACACCCGCAGGTAGTCCGCATCGCTGTAACCGCCGTCGACGGCCCGCTGTAGGGCGGCCAGCGCCGCCGCACGGTCGCCGGCGGCATCGTGCAGCAACGCCACTTCCAGCCAGTCGGCGGGATAACCGGCGCCGCCCGCCAGGTCCTCGGCCAGGCGTCCGGCGCGCGTCCGGGCCCAGGCCGCGTCCACGGGGCCGGCGTCGATGCGCGCCAGCGTGGTTGGCAGGCTGGCCTGCGGCCGCAACGCGACCGCATCCCGATAGGCGCGCGCGGAAGCCGCGCCGTCGCCGCGCAGCCGTGCCAGTTCCGCATCCAGCAAGTGCAGATCGGCATGCGCGGTGCCTCGCTGCTTCGCTTCGTCCAATGCCGCCTGCGCCTCGCTCAGGCGGCCGTGCCGGAACAGGTAGCGCGGCCAGGCGATGTTGGAGAACACATTGTCCGGATACAGCTCGAAGCTGCGCCGGTAGTGCGCCTCGGCCGCCTGCGGATAACCCAGCAGATCGAGATTGTTGGCGATCTGCAATTGCAGGTAGCGCACCCGAGACGGATCGCCCTGCAGGGACGTGTTCGCCGACAGCGCATCGGCCAGGCGCCCCTTGCGGTCATAGAGATAGGCCGCGGAAGCGCGGCTGTTGTCGGCGCCCGGATCCAGCGCCACCGCGCGCTCGTAGCCGGCGAGCGCATCGTCGATGCGGCCGCGGCAATCGTGCGCGTAACCGAGCGCGGCATAAGCCGATGCAAGCTCCGGTTGAGCGCGGATGGCTGATTCGGCGAGTTGCTGCGCCTTCTCCGCCCACTCGGGTGGGAAATTGAAAAGACAGACCCGTGCGCTGTAGGCGCGGCTGAGACCGACCCGGGCCTCCAGGTCGCCGGGATTTTCCCGCAGCGCGCGTTGATAGAGGTCGATCGCGCGCTCGTTGTTGTCCCGCTGGCCGATGCCCGCGTAGTAGGCGGCACGCTGGACCAGGCTGTCGGTCCGCGAAACCGCCACGGCCGGCTTCGCCGTTCCTGCGTTTCGCTTGCCGTATCCCCACGCCAGCACCACGGCAACGACAACCAGCGCGCCCACGCCCCACCACCAGGCCCGCGGCACGGACCGCTCGGGCATCACCGGCCCCGGCGGTGGCGCGTCGGCGGGCTCCCGCTCATCCGGCAACAGCCGGGGGAGCGCGCACAATTGATAGCCCTGTCCGCGTACCGAGCGCAGATAGCGTGGTTGCCGTCCATCGTCGCCCAATGCCTGCCGCAGCAGCTTGACCCGCTGGGTGACCGTTTCCTCGTTGACCACGGCCGGCGCCCACACTTGTTCGATGAGTTCGTCGAAACCCACCACGCGATTGCCCTGCAGCAGCAGGTAGCGCAACAACTGGAAACTGAGGCCGGCGACATTCAGCGGCACGCCCTCGCGCTCGACCCGCTGGCGCTCCAGATCGATCACCAGATCCTCCAGGCCAAAGCGCACCGCGTCGCCCACGGTTTACTCGCTGCGCCCGTAGATGTCCGAGTAACGGACGATGTCGTCCTCGCCCAGGTAGTCGCCGGATTGCACTTCAATCAGCTCCAGCGCTTCCTTGCCGGGATTCTCCAGGCGATGCCTGGCCCCAATCGGAATGTAGGTGGACTGGTTCTCGTACAGTTCGAACACGTCGTTGTCACGGGTGACCCGCGCCACGCCCTTGACCACGATCCAGTGCTCGGCGCGATGCGCGTGCGATTGCAGCGACAGCTTGGCACCCGGCTTGACCTTGATCCGCTTGACCTGGTGGCGCGTGCCCATGTCCACCGAGTCATAGCTGCCCCAGGGCCGGTGCACTTCGCGATGCAGGACCGCCTGGCTGCGCTGGCCGTCCTTCAGCTGGGCCACCACTTGTTTCACTTCCTGCACGCGGTCCTTGCGCGCCACCAGTACGGCGTCGTCGGTCTCCACCACCACGACATCGTCCAGGCCCACCAGTGCGACCAGCCGCTGCGCGTAGGCATAGCTGTTGCGGGTGTCGACCGCGATGACGTCGCCGTGGTGGGCATTGCCCTCCGCGTCGCGCTCGCCGACTTCCCATAGCGCCGACCAGCTGCCGACGTCGTTCCAGCCGATGTCCACGGGCAGCACCATCGCATCGCCGGTCTTCTCCATCACCGCGTAGTCGATGGAATCGGAGGGGCTGGCGGCGAAGGCATCCTTGTCCAGGCGCACGAAGTCGCCATCGCTGTTGGCGCCAGCGAACGCGGCGCGCACCGCGGCGACGATGTCGGGCCGGAACCGTTCCAGTTCCTCCAGGTAGCGGCTGGCACGGAACAGGAACATGCCGCTGTTCCAGTAGTAGCCGCCCGCGTCGAGATAGGCCTGCGCGGTGGCGGCATCGGGTTTTTCGACGAAGCGCGATACCTTGCGCAGGCCTTCGCCGGCATCAGCCTGGATGTAGCCGAAACCGGTCTCGGGCGCATCGGGCACGATGCCGAACGTCACCAGCGCACCCGCTTCCGCCGCCGGCAGCGCCGCCCGCACCGCCTGGCGGAACCCCTCGGCATCATGGACGACATGATCCGACGGCAACACCAGCAGGACCGGATCGTCGCCCGTGCTCATCGCCTGCAGGGCGGCGGCGGCGATCGCCGGTGCAGTGTTGCGGCCCACCGGCTCCAGCAGGATGTGCGGTGCCGGTGCGCCGATCTGGCGCAACTGTTCGGCGACCAGGAAGCGGTGTTCCTCGTTGGCCACCACGATCGGCCGGGCGCCGGCCAGCGGCGCGATCCGCAGCCAGGTGTCCTGGACCATGGTGTGGTCACTGGCCAGCGGGAGGAACTGCTTGGGGTAGGCCTCGCGCGACAGCGGCCACAGGCGTGTGCCGGAACCGCCGGAAAGCAGGACGGGTTGGAGTGCGGCCATGGGTCTCTCGCACGAAATGAGGACGGCAGTTTACCCTTTAGCCCGCAACCGCCCCTGTCCGGACACCGCATGACCACCGAGCTCCAAGAAGATGCCCGCGCCACGCAACGCCTTGCCTGGGCGAGGACCGCGGCGGACGCGCCCGCGCTGGCGCTGGAGCGGGCCTCGGTCGATGCCGGTTTCCGCAGTTACTGGCGCACGCAGGGCACGCGGCCCAGCCGGATCGTGATGGATTCACCGCCAGGGCTGGAAGACGTGCGTCCCTGGCTGAAGGCGCGCGACCTGCTGGAGGGCGGCGGCGTGCGGGTACCGCAGGTCATCGCGCGCGATGTCGAGGCCGGCTTCCTGCTGCTGGAGGATCTGGGTGGTCCCACCCTGGCCCAGAGCATCGATGCCGACAGCGCGGACGGCTGGTTCGATCTGGCGATCGGCGAGTTGATCAAGCTGCAGGGCATCACCCCGCCGGAAGGCACCGGTGAATTCGGCGAGGCGCTGCTGCAGCGGGATGCGGGCCTGTTCGAGGAATGGTTCCTCGGCCGCCACCTGGGCATCGCCCTGGATTGCGGCGAAAGCGAACGGCTGCAGCTGGTGCAGCGGCGATTGATGGACAACGCGCTGGCGCAGGCGCGGGTGCTGACCCATCGCGACTTCATGCCGCGCAACCTGATGCCGACGCGCCCGCTGCCGACCGTGCTGGATTTCCAGGACTGCGTGTGGGGACCGGTGGCCTACGATCCGGTCAGCCTGTTCAAGGACGCGTTCCTCAGCTGGCCGCTGGCGCGGGTCGACGGTTGGCTGGCGCAATACCATGCGCGGGCGCTGCAGGCCGGCATACCGGTGCCGGACCCGTGGCCGGTATTCCTGCGCGATGCCGACTGGATGGGCATCCAGCGGCACCTGAAGATCCTTGGCATCTTCGCCCGCCTGCACTATCGCGACGGCAAGACCCGCTACCTGCCGGATGCGCCCCGCTTCATCGCCTTCCTCGACGAGGTGCTGCCGCGCCATCCCTTGCTGGCGGATCTGCGCACCCTGCTGGACGAACGCATCAAGCCCGCCATGCGCGCGAAGGCGCCGGC
The DNA here is from genome assembly GCF_024710765.1 of Pseudoxanthomonas sp. Classification (GTDB taxonomy): domain Bacteria; phylum Pseudomonadota; class Gammaproteobacteria; order Xanthomonadales; family Xanthomonadaceae; genus Pseudoxanthomonas_A. Next base: position 13,429 of record NZ_JANJUE010000069.1, on the reverse strand, counting down.
ATGAAGGCCCTGATCTTCGCCGCCGGACTGGGCGAGCGCATGCGTCCGCTGACCGATCACACGCCCAAGCCATTGCTGAGCGCGGGCGGCAAGCCGTTGATCGTCTGGCACCTGGAGAAGCTCGCGGCGATGGGCATCCGCGACGTGGTGATCAACATCAGTTGGCTGGCCGATCAGTTCCCGCAGTTGCTGGGCGACGGCGAACGGTGGGGCCTGCGCCTGCACTGGTCCCACGAGGGTCCCGCGCCGCTGGAAACCGGCGGCGGCATGCTGCACGCGCGACCGCTGCTCGGTGACGCGCCTTTCCTGCTGGTCAACGGCGATGTCTGGACCGACTACGACTTCACCCGTCTGCCCGCCGAGCCGGCCGGGCTGGCGCATCTGGTCCTGGTGGACCCGCCCGCACACAAGACCCATGGCGACTTCGCGCTGGAGGACGATGGCAGCGTCCGCGCCGAAGGCGCGCGCCGCCTGACCTATGCCGGCCTGGGCATCTATCGCCCGGCCCTGCTGGACGGCTGGCGCGCCGTCATTGGTGACACCGCCGGGGATCCGCCGCGTTTCATGCTCGCGCCGCTGCTGCGCGCGCACATGCCGACGGGCGCCATCACCGGTGAATACTGGGGCGGACGCTGGACCGACGTCGGCACGCCGGAACGGCTGGCGGAGCTAGACGCGGCACTCGGTGCCTGAGCGACGATTTCCACCGCATCACGGTTGTCCACAGTCCATGTGGATGAAAATCCGGTAAAGATGTGGATAAGTGGCGCGCGGCCCCGCGGGCCGGGCGTGTCAAGCGGGTTGGCGGTTTTTTCGCCATGCCGGATCGCGAGGTCGTGCCGGAACGCGGCGCGCCTGTCCCATTGCGGCGGCGACGGTCAGCGCGGCTCCAGCACGCTGCGCAGGAACGGCACGGTGATGCGCCGCTGCGCTGCCAGCGAGGCGCGATCCAGTTGCTCGAACACCGCCACCAACCGGCCCAGGTCCCGGTCGGTGCGGGTCAGCAACCAGTCGATCGCGGCATCCTCCAGCACCAGCCCGCGGCGCTGCGCGCGTTCGCGCAATACGTCGCGACGCCCGGCGTCGTCCAGCGGCACCAGCATCACCCGCGCGCATTGCGCCAGTCGGGAGCGCAAATCGGGCAACACGAGTCCGATCTCGGCGGGCACGTCACGCGCGGTATAGAGCACGCGGATGCCGGCGGGTCGCGCGCGGTTGTGGAAATCGAACAGCGCCACCTCGTCGTCGCGATCGCCCGCAATCAGGTCCAGGCCATCGAGCGCCACCACGTCGTGGCCTTCCAGCGCGTCCAGCGCGTCGCGCAACCGCCCGGCTGCCGCCGCCATCGGCAGGAATGCCGCGCGCGCGCCGGCCTGCTCGGCGTGCGCGCACAGGGCCAGCGAGAGATGGGTCTTGCCGGTGCGCGGCGCGCCGACCAGGTACAGCCAATCGGACGATGTGCCCTCCGCCAGCGCGCGCAACTGGGCCAGCGCGCCTTCCGGCGCGCCGATGAAACTCTCGAAACGCTGGTCCGGCGGATAGCGCAGCGCCAGCGGCAGCTGCGGCGTCAGCCCGCCGGAAGACGTGGCTCGGCTCACTTCACTTGCCTTCCGGGTTCGGCCGGTTGCCGGCGTCCTTGTCCTGCGCGCTCTCGTCCGGTGCGCCCCTGTCCAGGGTGCTCTTGTCGACGTAGGAATCGAGCAGGATGGTTGGATGCTCGCCCGCGTACAACTTGCTTTGCGTATAGCGCTCGTGTGCATAGCGCAGCAGCACGTTGGCGACCGCCGCCACCGGCAGCGCCAGCAGCATGCCGAGGAAGCCGAACAACTGGCCGCCCGCCATGATCGCGAAGATCACCGCCACCGGATGCAGGCCGATCCGATCGCCGACGATGCGCGGCGTGAGTACGTAGCCTTCCAGCATCTGCCCGATCACGAACACCACCAGCACCAGCGCCACCAGGCTCCAGTCGCCGCCGGTCTGGACCAGCGCTGCGATCACGCCCAGGACGATGCCGCTGGCCGTTCCCAGGTAAGGGACGAAACTGATCAGGCCGGCGATGATGCCAATCAGCAGGCCCAGCTTGAGGCCGACCACCGACAGGCCGATCGCGTAGATCGCGCCGAGCGCCAGCATCACCAGGAACTGCCCGCGCAGGAACGCGCCCAGCACGTCGTTGGATTCAAGCGCCAGGCGATCGACCGTGGCGACATGATCACGCGGCACCAGCGCGGCCACGCGCTCAACCAGCTTGTCCCAGTCGCGCAGGAAGTAGAACGTCAGGATCGGCAGCAACACGATGTTGGCGACCCACGCCATCATCGCGAAGCCCGAACGCGACAGGTAGCCGAAGAACGTCGCCGCCACGCCGCCGGCCTGCTGCCAGTGGCCGCGCAGCCATTCCATGATCCGCTCCGGATCCAGCCAGGCCACCAGTTCCAGGCCGGTATGCTGCTCGACCCACGGCAGCGCCCGCTGCACGAACCAGTCGCGGTATTCGGGCAGCGATTCCACCAGCGTGACTATCTGGCGTTCCAGCATCGGCACCAGGATCAGCAGCGCCAGCACCAGCAACAGCAGCATCAGCGTGAACACCAGCACCACGGAGGTCGTGCGCGAGCGGCCGGTGCGTTCCAGCCGGTCCACCCAGGGATCGCCCAGCCAGCCCAGCAGCGCGGCGCATACGAACGGCGTCAGCACCGGGGCCAGCAGGTAGATCAGCCAACCGACGATGGCGGCGATCAGCAGCCACTGCCAACGCCTCGCCAGGGTGCCGACCGGGGTGGAGGAAAGATCCATGCGGATGAACGTCCTGTAGGTGCGGTGGAAATTACTTCAGGCGGAACAGCGGCGGCTCGCCCTCGCCGCCGATCAGCGGGCTGTCCTCGCCCAGCATGCGGCGGAAGCCGGACAGGCCGGAGATCAGCTCCAGGTCCAGTTCCAGGGTGTCGCCGCTGGCACGTACCGGGGTGATCCGGCGCACCACCGCCATCTTCTGCAACTGGCTCATCAGGCGCACGTAGTCGTCCGTGCTGTTGATGCCGGCGAACACCACCCGGTAGGTACCGGCCGGACCGGCCGCGCCGCGCTTGGCATAGCGCTTGACCAGCGCATCGGCGGTGCCGTCCGCGCCACCGGCCATCGCCCGGCGCGCGTCGGCGTCGCTGGTCGACCAGGTGGACAGGACCTTGCCGCCGTCGACGAACACCCAGTCGGCGGTCCAGCCGCCCTTGTTGCGGTAGAGCTTGCCGATCAGTTGCATCGGCGGACTGTAGCGGGCCGAGGCGCGCGCCACGGCGGCGGCGTCCTGGCGCCAGATCGCGCCCACCAGTGCCTGCTCGGCGGCATTGCCGGCCGGCAGGCCGAGACTGTAGCCCCGGTCCTGGGCGCGGTTGAGCAGCGGGCGCACCGCGTTGGCCTGCGACAGGCCGACCAGGCGCGGACCGCTGCCGTCGTTGATGGCCAGCCAGACCACCGGCTTGGGCCGCGGCTGCGGCCAGACCGGCAGGCCCAGGACCGCGGCCAGGCCGTCGACGGCGTCGGAATCGAAGCGGACGATCAGGGTGGTGCGGAACGTCGGCGCACCACTGGGCGAACTGCCCTGGTCCTGGCGGTAGTCATAGCTGTCGACGAGGTTGCGGGCGTTGCGCAATTCCTGGCCCACGCCGGGCCGTCCGGTCACCCCGCGGTCGCCGGACATCCTGGCCAGGACCACGCCCAGCGCGCGCGCGAACGCGCCGTTGCGTTCCGGCTCGCCCTGCCCGTTCACCGGCACCTCGGCCTCGTAGGCGCCGCGCGCGGCGGCGACGTCCCCCTCGGTCCGCAGGCCGCTCTGGGCCTGGGCCGGGAAGGCCGTCCACGAGGCGGCCACCAGCGTGGCCACGGCGAATACGAAAGCTCTCATCCAGCGCATCGAGCGTCCCTGTGCTCCGCAAATCGGGGGAATTGTTGCCCGAATGGGTCCCCAGCGCCAACGCCGGCCGTTCAGGGAACGTCCGAACCGGGCGCGGATTCCTTTAAAATCACGCGCCTTGCCCTTGCGACGAACCACCGTGACCCAGCCGACGCCTCCCGCCTCCACTCCGATGACCTACCGCGACGCGGGGGTCGACATCGACGCCGGCAACGAGGTGGTCGAACGCATCAAGCCGCTGGTCCGTCGCAGCTTCCGTCCCGAGGTGATGGGAGGCCTTGGCGGTTTCGGCGCGCTGTTCGATCTGTCCGGCAAGTACAGGGAACCGGTGCTGGTGTCCGGTACCGACGGCGTGGGCACCAAGCTCAAGCTCGCCCAGCAGTTGAACCGCCATGACACCATCGGCATCGACCTGGTCGGCATGTGCGTCAACGACGTGCTGGTCCAGGGTGCCGAACCGCTGTTCTTCCTCGACTACTTCGCCACCGGCAAGCTCGACGTTGAAACCACCGTGGCCGTGGTCGGCGGCATCGCCAAGGGCTGCGAACTGTCCGGCTGCGCGCTGATCGGCGGCGAGACCGCGGAGATGCCCGACATGTATCCGCCGGGCGAGTACGACCTGGCCGGCTTCACTGTCGGTGCGGTCGAGAAATCGAAGCTGCTCGACGGTGCCAAGGTACGTGCCGGCGATCTACTGATCGGCATCGCCTCCAGCGGCCCGCACTCCAACGGCTATTCGCTGATCCGGCGCATCTACGACCGCGCCGGCCGTCCGGGCGATCTGGATCTGGGCGGGGTGAAGCTGGTCGACGCGCTGATGGCGCCCACCCGCCTGTACGTCAAGCCGATCCTGGAACTGCTGAGGGTCCACGATCTGCACGCGATGGCGCACATCACCGGCGGCGGCCTGACCGAGAACATCATCCGGGTAATCCCGGACGGCCTTGGCCTGCGCATCGAAGCCAGCGCCTGGGCCCTGCCGGCGGTATTCGACTGGCTGCAGCGCGAGGGCGCGGTCGAGAACAACGAAATGTGGCGCACCTTCAACTGCGGCATCGGCTTCGTGCTGGTGGTCTCGCCGTCCGAGGCCGCCGCGGTGGAAGCCGACCTGGCCCGCCTGCAATTGCCCAACTGGCGCATCGGCGAGGTGACCCGGGCCGACGGCGCCGAGCGCGTGTCGATCGGCTGATTCCGATGCAGGCCGGCAAACGGATCGCCTTCGCATCGACGTTGGCGATCTTCGCCCTCAGCTGGATCGCGCCACGCTGGCCACTCGAACAGGCGCTGCACAGCAGCCTGACCGTGGTGGGCCTGATCTGGCTGTACGCGCACGATCGGCGCTGGCCGATGCGCACGTCGCATTTCGCGTTGATCTGCTTCTTCATCGCCCTGCATTGCATTGGTGCGCGCTGGCTGTACTCCAACGTGCCCTATGACCAGTGGGCGCGTGCGCTGACCGGACACACGCCGGGAGAACTGTTCGGCTGGCGGCGCAATCACTTCGATCGCCTCATCCACCTGCTTTACGGCGTCTGCTTCACTCCCGCGGCCTGGCACTGGCTGCGCCAGCGCTGGCCACTGGCCGCGGGCCAGGGCTTCGCCATCGCGGTGATGCTGATCATGTGCACCAGCCTGCTGTATGAATGGCTGGAATGGGGCATCGCGCTGGCGCTTTCGCCGGAAGCGGCCGAGTCCTACAACGGCCAGCAGGGTGACATCTGGGATGCCCACGCCGACATGCTGCTGGCGACCCTTGGCGCATTGGCGATGTGGCCATTGATGCGGCGCGAGCGCCGGGAATCCGTCCACGCATGAAGAAGAACCGCATCGCCATCCTGGTCTCCGGCCGCGGCAGCAACCTGCAGGCCCTGCTCGACGCCATCGCCGCCGGACAACTGGAGGCGGAGGTCGTGGGCGTGTTTTCCGACAAGCCCAAGGCCCCCGCGCTGGCCCGGGTGCCGGAACCGCTGCGCTGGAGCGGGGACGCGCGCCGGTTCCCGGATCGCGCCAGCTTCGACGCGGCGCTAGCCGACGCGGTGGAAGCGGTTCGTCCCGACTGGGTGATCTGCGCCGGCTACATGCGCATCCTCGGCGAAACGTTCACCGCGCGCTTCCGCGGCCGCCTGCTCAACATCCATCCTTCCCTGCTGCCGAAATACCGGGGCCTGCACACGCACGCGCGGGCGCTGGAAGCGGGCGACCGCGAACACGGCGCCAGCGTGCACTGGGTAGTGCCGGAACTGGACGCCGGCGCGGTGATCGCCCAGGCCGTCATCCCCGTGCTGCCAGGCGATCAGCCCGACGATCTGGCCGTTCGCCTGCTGCCCCGCGAGCACGCCCTGCTGGCGGCGGTCACGGCGTGGGTGGTCCAGGGCCGTCTCACTGAACAGGGAGACGAGGCCTGGCTGGATGGTCAGCCCTTATTAAAACCCCTGTCCCTAGATTCTGCCGGTCAACTCACCCACCCCACCGCGACATGACGCCGCTCCCGACCCGCGCACTGCTGCTGGCCACCCTGTTGTTGCTCGGTGCTCCCGCCTGGGCGCTGGAACCGTTCGTGGCCACCTACGATGCCTATCGCGCCGGCAAACTGGCCGGCAGCGCGACCATGAAGGTGGCGCCGGTGCCGGGAAGCGAGCGCTGGCAGGTCGATCTGGGCGTGCGCGGAACCCGCGGACTGGCCCGCCTGTCGGGCCTGGACATCCAGCAGAGCACCCTGTTCGACACGGTCGGCGAGGGGTTCCGGCCGCTCAGCCAGGCCACGACCCAGAGTGCCCTTTTCACCGGCAAGAAAGTGGTCGGTGTCTATGATTGGAACGCCCTGTCGGCCCGCTGGCAGGGTGACCTGAAGAAGAACCGCCGCGCGCCCGTTCCGCTGCAGCCCGGCGACATGAGCGCGTTGCTGGTCAACCTGGCGGTCATCCGCGATGCCGAACCCGGCCGCCAATTGCATTACCGGGTGGTCGATTTCGGCAAGACCCGCGACTACCAGTATGCGGTCGCCCCGCAGACGGAAATCGTCGCGGTGGATGATCTCAGCTACGACGCCATGCGCGTGGATCGCACCAATGGCGGCAATGATGAAACCATTTTCTGGGTCGCACAGGGTGTCCCGACGCCCATCCGCATCCTCCAGCGCGAGGATGGCGAGGACAAACTGGATCTGCGCCTGATCGAGTACCAAGGAGTACCGTAAGCCATGAACAACAAGACCGCTCCGCTGTTCCGCTTCCGCGCCCCCGCGCTGGCCGCGTTGCTTGCGCTGGCCGCCGCGCCGGCCTGGGCCATCGATGCCTTCACCGCGCAGTACCAGGCCAGCGCGCTGGGCATGCTCGGCGAAGGCCAGATGAGTGTCGCCGCGCAGGGCAACAACCGCTGGCAGTACAGCCTGAGCATCCGCAACCAGCTGGTCGATCTGAGCCAGAAGACCGTGTTCGACGAGCAGAACGGCCGCCTGCGCCCGCTGTCCAGCAGCGACAGCTCGCGCATCCTGGTCAAGAAGAAGTCGGTGGACACGGTTTACGACTGGAGCAAGTCGCAGGCCACCTGGACCGGCGACATCAAGCCCGATCGCGCCGGCCCGCTGAAGCTTCAGCCCGGCGACATGGACGCGCTGCTGGTGAACCTGGCGATCGTGCGCGACGTCGCGGCCGGCAAGCCGCTGCGCTATCGCATGGTCGAGAACGGCCGGGCCAAGCCGATGACCTACCAGGTCGCCGGCAAGGAACAGATCACGGTGGCCGGCAAGCCCCAGCAGGCCACCAAGGTGGTCCGCACCGACGGCAACAAGCAGATGATCGTCTGGGTGGTGCCGGACATGCCGGTGCCGGCGCGCATCCTGCAGCGCGAGAACGGCCAGGATTCGATCGACCTGACCATCAAGTCCTGGCGCTGAGCCAGCGCACCGGAACAAAAAAGCCCGGCACTCGCCGGGCTTTTTTGTTTGCCTGTTACTTCGCCGGTGTTGCGTCCGCCGCAACCGTGGTCCGGCAATCCACCCGGATCGAGGCGCCGTCGCTTCGCCAGCTGTAGGAGCGGCATTCGCGCCGGCCCTCGGTCTGCTTCTCCACCACCACCGCGTAGAAGGCCTGCATGATTTCCTGCTCGGTGACGTTGCCGTCGCCGTTCCAGTCCATGTCCTTGTTGGTGATGCCGCTGGTGCCGGCGGCGCCGGTGAAATGCAGGTAGGCCAGCCCCGCCAGCAGCAGGACGAAGAAGGCCAGCAGCGCCTTGCGGCGGGGCGAGAAGCGTGCGCGCTTGGTCGTCGACATCGTGGCCTACTCAGGAAATCCGGCGGATCTTGGCGCCCAGCGCGCCCAGCTTTTCTTCGATGTTCTCGTAGCCGCGATCCAGGTGGTAGATGCGGTCGATCACGGTATCGCCCTCGGCCACCAGGCCGGCGAGGATCAGCGAGGCCGACGCGCGCAGGTCGGTCGCCATCACCGGCGCGCCGCTGAGCTTCTCCACCCCGCGGACGATCGCGGTATGGCCTTCCACGCGGATGTCCGCGCCCAGGCGCAGCAATTCGTTCACGTGCATGAAGCGGTTCTCGAAGATGGTCTCGTTGATCACGCCCACGCCCTCGGCCACGCAGTTCAGCGCCATCAGCTGTGCCTGCATGTCGGTCGGGAACGCCGGGTACGGCGCGGTGGTCAGGCTGACCGCGCGCGGCCGCCTGCCCTGCATGTCCAGGCTGATGGTGTCGGCGGTCGTTTCGATCGAGGCGCCCGCCTCGCTCAGCTTGTCCAGCACCGCGTCGAGGGTGTCGCCGCGCGCTCGCCGGGCGATGATCCGGCCGCTGGTCATCGCCGCCGCCACCAGGAAGGTGCCGGTCTCGATGCGATCCGGCAGCACCGCGTGGCGACCGCCATTGAGGCGTTCGACGCCGCGCACCACGATGCGCGGCGTGCCCGCGCCCTCGATGTCCGCGCCCAGCGCGATCAGGCAGTTCGCCAGATCGGTGATCTCCGGCTCCATCGCCGCGTTCTCCAGCACCGTGGTACCTTCGGCCAGCGTGGCCGCCATCAGCACGTTCTCTGTGCCGGTCACGGTGACCATGTCGAACACGTAGCGACCGCCCTTCAGGCGCTTGGCCTTGGCCTTCACGTAGCCGTTCTCGACCACGATGTCCGCGCCCAGCGCCTGCAACCCCTTGATGTGCTGGTCGACCGGGCGCGATCCGATCGCGCAGCCGCCGGGCAGCGACACTTCCGCCGCGCCGTACTTGGCCAGCAATGGGCCCAATACCAGGATCGAGGCGCGCATGGTCTTGACCAGTTCGTACGGCGCCACGTGCTGGTTGACGCTGCGTGGGTCGACGATGATGCCGCTGCCGCGCGAGAGCGTGCCCTCATCGATGCTGATGCCGGCGCCCAGTTCGCCCAGCAGCTTGATGGTGGTGACCACATCGTGCAGATGCGGCACGTTGGTGATCTCCACCGGCGCGTCGGCAAGCAGGGTGGCGCACAGGATCGGCAGCACCGCGTTCTTGGCGCCGGAGATGGTGACTTCGCCCTGCAGCGGGATACCGCCGGTCACTACGATTTTCTGCATGGATCACTCGAATGGAAAAAGGAGGGGTTTGTCCGGCTCACTCGCCGGGACGGGTCGGGTACTGCTCGGCGCGGTCGTGGATTTCGTACCAGTCCGCCTTGGAGCCAACAAAGATGTGCATCGCCGGGCCGGCCGGCAAGGGGGTATCCAGCGTGCCCACGCGCAGCCGCAGCGTTTCCGGCGTGGCGTCGCGGCGACTGTACAACGGCGACGCGCAGCGGCGGCAGAACATCCGGTGGACGCCAGGGGACGATTCGTAGCCCGCCAGCCATTCCGCGCCCTCCAGCAGTTCGAAGTCGGTCGTGGCGATCGGCACCACCGCCTGGAACGCCGAACCGTTGGCCTTGCGGCAGCGCGAGCAGTGGCAGGCCACCATCGCCCCCAGTTCGCCGGCAATCCGGTAGCGGATGCCGCCGCACAGGCAACTGCCGGAGGCCGCGGGGGACGGTTGCGCCGTCATCCGGCTTACTTGCCGTCCGGGGTAACCGTCTTCAGGGCCAGCGCGTGGATGGCGCCGCCCATCAGCTCGCCCAGGGTCGCATAGACCATCCGGTGGCGGGCCAGCGGCAATTTGCCGCGGAACGCTTCGGCCACCACCGTCGCCTCGAAGTGCACGCCGTCCGCGCCCTCGACCTGGGCCTGCGCGCCCGGCAGGCCGGCTTCGATGAGTTTACGTATGGTTTCGGCGTCCAACGGGCATTTCCTAATAAAATGGCCGCCTATTCTACCCCCGGTCCGGCTTCCGCATGCCCCAGACGCTTCCCCACAACCCGGCCGTGCAGGACGCCGAACTGGCCGCCAGCGGGCGACGCGTGATCGACATCGAGGCGCAGGCGCTGACGGCGCTGGCCAGCCGCATCGACGGCAGTTTCTCGGCTGCCTGCCAGGCCATCCTGGCCGGACATGGCCGGGTGGTCGCGACCGGCATGGGCAAGTCCGGGCACATCGCCCGCAAGATCGCCGCCACCCTCGCCTCCACCGGCACCCCCGCGTTCTACGTGCATCCCGGCGAGGCCGGGCACGGCGACCTGGGCATGATCACCGACGCCGACGTGGTGCTGGCCGTGTCGTACTCCGGCGAGTCGGACGAACTGTTGATGCTGCTGCCGGTGCTCAAGCGCCAGGGCAATACCGTCATCGCCATGACCGGCAAGCCCGCGTCCACGCTGGCCCGCGAAAGCAGTATCCACCTGGATGTCAGCGTCCCGGCCGAAGCCTGTCCGCTGGATCTGGCGCCGACCAGCAGTACCACCGCGACCCTGGCCATGGGCGACGCGCTGGCGGTGGCCCTGCTCGAGGCCCGCGGCTTCACCGCCGACGATTTCGCCCGCTCCCACCCCGCCGGCAGCCTCGGCCGGCGCCTGCTGCTGCACATCACCGACGTCATGCATGCCGGCGACGACGTGCCGCGGGTGACCGAGGACGCGACCCTCAGCGAGGCGCTGATGGAGATGAGCCGCCGGCGCCTGGGCATGACCGCGGTGGTGGACGCCGGGCAGCGCCTGGTGGGATTGTTCACCGATGGCGACCTGCGCCGGACCCTGGACAATCCCGCCCTGGACATCCGCCATGCCCGCATCGCCGACCTGATGACCCGCCAGCCCAAGACCATCGGCGCCGACCAGCTCGCGGTGGAGGCCGCCCGCATGATGGAAACCCATAAAATCAGTGGCTTGATCGTCGTCGACGCTGAACAGCGGCCGGTCGGCGCCCTCAACATTCATGACCTGTTGCGCGCTCGCGTGGTCTAAGAAGCCGCTGGACCGGAACGGGCGGCGGGGAATCCGCCCCTCCTACCTCCGGTGCCTTCCTCTCGATTCACCAGCCCAGCCTACGCCATGCCCCTGTCCCATCTCGCCGACATCGACGATGCCCTGATCGCCCGCGCCCGGGAGATCCGGCTGGCATGCTTCGACGTCGACGGCACGCTCACCGACGGTCGCCTGATCTACGACGACGAGGGCCGCGAATCCAAGGCGTTCCACATCCATGACGGGCAGGGCCTGGTCCTGCTGCGACGCGCCGGGATCGAAGTCGCCCTGATCACCGCCCGCCACAGCCCGGCCGCCGAACGCCGCGCCCGCGAGCTGGGCGTGCGCATCCATGCCGGCGTCAAGGACAAGCTGGCCCAGGTCGATGCGCTCTGCGCCGAACTCGGCCTGGAGCGCGCGCAGGTGGCCTTCATGGGAGACGACCTGCCGGATCAGCCGCCGCTGCGCGCGGTCGGCCTGGCCATCGCGCCGGCCGACGCCCATGCCTGGACCGCCCGCCACGCCCATTGGCGCACCCGCACCCGGGCCGGCCGCGGCGCCGCCCGCGAGGCCTGCGATCTGCTGCTGGGCGCGCAGGGCCATGCCGCCGCATTGTGGGAGGGCACCGCATGAACTGGCGCCTGACCATCGGCCTGGTCCTGCTGGTGGCCGCCATCTTCAGCGGCTGGTCGGCCTGGAAGCAGCGCGCCCGCCCCGAGGCGGCGCAGGCCGGCCCGGATCGGTCCGACTACGTGATGCATGACTTCGAGGTTGTCGCGCTGGACAAGCAGGGCAAGGAAGCGGTCACCCTGCGCGCGCCGGAAATGCACCGCAATCCCGCCGATGAAAGCCTGTCGATCACCACCCCGCTGTTCCTGCTGCCCGACAGTGCCGGCAAGTACTGGCAGATGCGCTCCAAGACCGGCTGGATGAGCCCGGATCACTCCGAACTGCGGCTGCTCGCCGACGTCCAGGGCACCAGCCCGACCGATGCGCCGCCGCCGACGGTTTTCCGTACCGAGCGGCTGGACATCTTCCCGGACAAGAACCTGGCGACCACCGATCTGGCGGTTACCATCACCCGGCCCGGTTCTATACTCAGTGGCGTCGGTTTCGAGACCCACCTCAAGAACAAAACCTACGAATTCAAATCCCAGGTCAAAAGTGTCTATGCACCCAAGTCTGCGCGCTAGCGCCCTGCTGCTTCCGCTCCTGCTGGCCTGCGCCGCGGTCTGGGCCAAGTCGTCCGATCGCAACCAGGACATGATCATCGACGCGGGCCACCAGAACGGCTCCTACGAAGGCAACAGCAAGATCGTCCTGAGCAAGGGCGTGACCGTTACCCAGGGCTCGCTGGACATCCGCTCCAGCGCCGGCGAGATCTTCATGAACAACGGCGAGATCTCGCGCGCCGTGTTCACCGGCAAGCAGGTCAAGCTGAAGCAACAGATGGACGATGGCTCCTGGATGGACGCCACCGCCGATCGCGTCGAATACGACATGTCGACCGAAACCATCACCTTCATCGGCAACTACACGGTGAAGTCGCCGCGTGGCTCCAACAGCGGCCAGAAGATGGTCTACAACACCAAGACCGGCAACATGGAAAGCGGCGGCGACGGCACCCGCGTGCGCACCGTGATCAAGCCGAAGTCGGCGCAGCCGCAGGGCACCAAGTGATGTTGACGGCACAGGGCCTGCGCAAGACCTACCGCCAGCGCAAGGTCGTCAGCGATTTCGGCCTGAGCCTGGAGGCCGGCGAAGTGGTCGGCCTGCTGGGACCGAACGGCGCCGGCAAGACCACCTGCTTCTACATGATCGTCGGCCTGGTGGCTGCCGACGCCGGCCGGATCGAACTGGACGGCCAGGACATCACCGCCGAGCCGATGTACCAGCGCGCCAAGCTGGGCGTGGGCTACCTGCCGCAGGAACCCTCGGTGTTCCGCAAGCTGAGCGTGGCCGACAACATCCGCCTGGTCCTTGAACTGCGCGAGGACCTGGACGGGGCCGGCATCGAGAGGGAACTGGCCTCGCTGCTGGACGAACTGCAGATCAGCCACGTCGCCGACCAGCTGGGCGCCAGCCTGTCGGGCGGTGAGCGGCGCCGTGTCGAGATTGCCCGCGCCCTGGCCGGCAAGCCGCGCCTGATCCTGCTCGACGAGCCGTTCGCGGGCGTCGACCCGATCTCCGTCGGCGAGATCCAGCGCATCGT
>NZ_JANJUE010000066.1 GCF_024710765.1 Pseudoxanthomonas sp. | reverse complement strand
CGCCGCCGCCTCGCAGGAGCAGTCCGCCGGCATCGAGCAGGTCAACCAGACCATCACCCAGATGGACGAGACCACCCAGCAGAACGCCGCATTGGTCGAGGAGGCCTCCGCCGCCGCGCGCAGCATGGAGCAGCAGGCGCAGGGCCTGGCCGAAGCGGTGTCGGTGTTCGTCATCGACACCCAGGCCGCAGCAGCGCCGGCCCCGACGCGGGCTTCCCGCGCCCAGGGTTCCGTCGCGAAAAGCACCGCGCCCGCCTTCGGTCGCAAGCCCGCGCCGCTCCGCCGCGAGCCCGCGCCCGCCCTGGCGGACGCGGAATGGCAGACCTTCTGAACAGGACCGGATTCCGACCATGCGCACCGCCGCCGTGCCATTTCCCCCTGCCGCGGGCACGGCGGCCTCAAGCGGACGCGTCCTTGGCCGATATCTGATCCCGTCTGGAACAAACGGACGGCGCATGAGCCCCGACTTTCCTCCCCACCGCTGCCGTTCCCGCCATGCCGCCGCCGCGGTCCGGGGATCCTCATGCGGTGACCGGGCATGAAGGTCAACGTGTCCGTCCCCGTGCCGCTCGATGCCACCTTCGATCTGCTGTTCCAGACCCTGGAGCAATCGAACGACGCCGTGCTCGTGCTCGACGAGCACAGCCACATCCTGCTGTTCAACGCCGCGGCCGAGAAACTCTGGGGCCTGCCGCGCGAACGCGCCGTGGGCAGCCCGCTGCATCATTTCCTGCCCTGCCCGGTCGAGGGCGGCGCGGACCTCCCGGGGCATGCCTGCGCGACCCATTGGGTGGGTGGGCACCGTGAAGTGATGCTGGAACGCGGCGACGGCCGACGGGTGACCGCGTCGTTGACGATGTCGCCGGTCGACATCGGCCAGCGCCGTTACCACACCGCCGTCCTGCGCGACTTCACCGACGTGCGCTTGCAGCGCGAGCGCATGCGCCAGCTGTCGCTGGTGGTGGACCGCAGCGACAACGCCATCTTCGTCAGCGCCCCCAACCGGCAGGTGCTGTACGTCAACAGCGGTTTCACCCGCATGCTCGGCTACGAGCTGGAAGACCTGCGCAGCCACAAGCCCAGCGAAGTGTTGTCCGGCCCCCATACCGAACCGCAGCTGGGCGATCTCATCGAGCGTTCGCTGGCCCAGTCGGAGGGCATGCAGACCGAAGTGCTGCTGTACACCAAGGCCGGGCGACCGTTGTGGGTCTCGGCCGCGATCAATCCGGTGCTGGACGACGACGGCCGCACCATCGGCCTGGTCAGCGTGCTGACCGACATCACCCAGACCAAGGCCCACCAGGTCCTGCACCACAAGGTGCTGGACGCGATGGTCCGCGAGCAGCCGGTGACCGAGGTGATGACCCTGATGTGCCGCGAAGTCGAGCGCATCGTCCCGGAGGTCGCGGTGTCCGTGCTGGCCGTGGATGGCGATGGCCGCCTGCGTCCACTGGCCGCGCCCAGCCTGCCCCCGGCGCTGGTGAGCGCGACCGACGGCCTGGCGATCGGCCCGCGCGTGGGCGCCTGCGGCACCGCCGCCTGGCGTGGCCGCCCGGTGCACGTGCCCGACGTGGCCACCGATCCGCTGATGGCCTCGTTCCGCGACCTGCTGCTGGCCCACGGCCTGCACGCCTGCTTCTCCAGCCCGATCAAGTCCAGCAGCGGCCGCGTGCTCGGCACGCTGTGCTTCTACTACCGCGAACGCGGCGAGCCCAACGACCTGCATCGGCGCATCGCCGATACCTGCCTGCACCTGTGCGCGCTGGCGATGGAACGCGAGCAGACCAACGAACGGGTCCACCAGCTGGCGTTCTACGACACCCTCACCGGGCTGCCGAATCGCATCATGTTCAGCGCCAAGGCCGAACAGGTGCTGGCGAACTCGGCCCAGTTGAACAGCCAGGCGGCGGTCCTGTTCATCGACGTGGACCGCTTCAAGCGGGTCAACGAGGCCCAGGGACACGCCGCCGGCGACGGCCTGCTGCGCGACATCGCCGCGCGCCTGGCCGAGGAACTGCCCGGCCCCAACCTGATCGGCCGCCAGGCCGGCGACGAATTCGTCGCGGTGCTGCCGCAATGCTCCACCGAGCAGGCGGCCAGCGTCGCCGAACGCCTGCTCGGCGCGATCGCGCGGCCAGCCACCGCCGGGGTCATGACCCTGCACCCCAGCGCCAGCATCGGCGTGGCGATCTATCCCGACGACGGTCGCGACATCGACCTGCTGCTGCGCCATGCGGACATGGCGATGTACCGCGCCAAGTCCGACGGCGGCGGCAGCGTGCGCTTCTTCAGCGGCGACATGAACCGGGTCGCCCAGGAACGCGTCTCGCTGGAGACCGCGATGCGCGAGGCGCTGGTCGCCAACCAGTTCAGCCTGCACTACCAGCCACAAATCAGCGGCGGCAGCGAACGCGCCCTGTACGGCGTGGAGGCGCTGCTGCGCTGGGAACACCCGGAACTGGGCATCGTGCCGCCGTCGCGCTTCGTGCCGGTGGCCGAGGAATGCGGCCTGATCGCCGACCTCAGCCTGTGGGTGCTCGAACACGCCTGCGCGCAGGTCGCCGACTGGCGTCGCCGCGGCATCCCGGTGCCACGGGTGGCGGTGAACGTCTCGGCGATCAACTTCCGCGATCCGGACCTGTCCCTGCAGATCGCCAGTTGCCTGGACACGCACGACCTGCAGCCGGACGACCTGATCCTGGAAATCACCGAGAGCGTGATGCTGGATCCCAATCCGGACGTGCTGGAGAACATCGAGGCCATCTATGTCATGGGCGTGCGCCTGTCGCTGGATGACTTCGGCACCGGCTATTCCAGTCTCAGCCACCTGCATCGCCTGCCCATCTACGAGCTCAAGCTGGACCAGAGCTTCGTCCGCGACATCGACAGCAGCGCGATCGCCCGCACGCTCACCACCTCGGTACTGCGCATCGGCGAGAGCCTGAGCATGAAGGTGGTGGCCGAGGGCGTGGAAACCGGCGCGCAGCACGCGTTCCTGGCCGAACAGGGCTTCCCGGTCCTGCAGGGCTACCTGTTCTCCGCCCCGCTGCCGGCGCCGGCGCTGGAACACTGGCTGGGCAACAACGACTACGTATCGATGCCGGTGTCCGGGGACGGCGCCACGCCCACGCCATGAGCGCCGCCCCGCGAACGCCGCCGGCGCAGCGGTTGCCGGCGGCGTACTCCCTGACACCGCACCTGATCTACCCGCACCGGTTGTACCTGCTGCACGCCATCGCCACCGCCTTGGCGGTGCTCGCGTTGGCGCCGGCGATGTGGGCCCTGCAGGTGCCGCCGGAGCACTGGCTGACCACCGTGGCGTTCGGCCTCGGCTGGCCGCACCTGGCGCGCTGGCGCTATCGCCGCGCGCGCAATCCCAACCGCGCCGAGATGCAGCACGTCCTGATCGACGGCCTGCTCGCGGGCATGGGCCTGCCGCTGATCGCCTTCAATCTTCCGATCAGCACGGCGCTGGTCGCGGTCACCTGCTTCGCCGCGATGTTCGGCGGGGGACCGCGCCTGCTGATCGGCAATTTGCTGGCGCTGGCCGCAGGCGTGCTGGTGGGCATTCCGTTCTACGGGCTGCACTGGCAACCCGGCCTGGACTGGCTGTCGTTCCTGGCCAGCCTGCCGCTGGCCTGGGTCGCGCCCCTGGGCCTGATCCACATCGGTTTCGACGTCACCCAGGGCCTGCACCATCGCCGCAACGAGCTGGAGCTGCGCGGCTGGCACGACGGCCTGTCGGGGCTGTTCAACCGCACCCACTGGGAAGACACCGTGCGTGCCGAGTTCGCCCGCTGCCGGCGCACCGGCCAGGCGGCGACGCTGATCATGGCCGATCTGGATCACTTCAAGCAGATCAACGATCTGTACGGCCACGCCGAGGGCGACTCGGTGATCCGCCGCTTCGCCGACCTGCTGCGGACGCATGTCCGCGACATCGACGTGCCCGGCCGCTACGGCGGCGAGGAGTTCGGCATCCTGCTGCCGCTCACGCCGTTGCCGGAAGCGATGGAAGTCGTGCGCCGCCTGCACCGGCGCCTGCACGAGGTGCCGCTCTCGCGCCATCGCACCATCACCGCCAGCTTCGGCGTCGCCGAACTCGGCGCGGACATCGACAGCCCGGAAGCCTGGATCCGCCAGGCCGACCTGGCCCTGTACCGGGCCAAGTACGACGGCCGCGATCGCATCGCCGAGCGCAGCGTCGCCAGCTTCGTCCCGGAAGGCCCCGCGCCACAGGCGCCGCTGCGCCCGGCGCTGTCGCCGCGCGAGCCGGCGGTGCTGTCGCAGCTGCTGCAGGGCATCGACATCGCCGACAACCCGGTGGCGATGTACAACCCGGACGATCACCTGGTGATGGCGAATGACGCCTACATCCGCCTGCACGGCATTCCACCGGGCGTGATGCGCTTTCCGGACATCATCCGCCACGCGCATCGCCTGCGGCAGGGCGTGGCGCTGGAAGTGGATGCCGAAACCTGGCTGCAGGACGTGCAGCAGCAACGCCGCCGCGCGCCGCGCCGGATCTTCTCCGTGGCGACCCTGGATGGCCGCCGGTTCCAGGGCATCGAAGTCTGCTTCAACGGTGGCTGGGTCCTGACCACCCTGGTCGCGGCGACGGAGCCGGTCACGCCGGCCTGATGCGAAAAAAGTGTGACGGCCTCCGCGAACAGGCGGCGTCGGCTTTCCGCGTTCCTCAAGTTCACCGCGACAGGGCCGATGAGTGCCTTCGAGACGCCTTGCGCGCCAGTACCTGATCCCTTCCCGGAGAGTACCCATGAAGATCGCCACCCTCGTCACCCTGTCGGCCGCCATCGCGGGCGCCGCCCTGCTGCTGCCGGCCGAGCGCGCCAGCGGCCAGTCCCAGATCACCGACGCCATCCCCGCCGACAAGGCCGTGCGTTTCGCCGGCCGCGACGGCATCGTCTGCGGCAAGGTGGGCAAGGCCCGCTTCGCCGAAAACTCCGAAGGCACGCCGACCTTCCTGTACATGGGCGGCGACTTCCCGCGCCACACCTTCACCGCGCGCATTCCCGGCGCCGACCGCGGCAAGTTCAAGCCCGCGCCGGAAAGCCTGGAAGGCAAGGACATCTGCGTGATCGGCAGCATCCAGCGCGACAGCTCGCGCGCCGAGATCGTGGTCACCTCGCCGAGCAACCTGAAGCTGGCGTCGATGCGCTGACGTTCCCCGGCGGTCCGCCATCGGGCCCGCCGGTTTTCCCTTTGCCTCCCGCCAGCCACTCCGCCCGCGACGTCGTCCGCCCCGGACCGAGGAAACCTTTCATGCAGTGGATCCAGAACCTCCGCCTGACCCAGAAGATGATGCTGGCGTTCGGCATCGTGCTCGCGCTGATGCTGGTGCAGGGCATCGTCTCCTTCGTCGGCCTGAAGTCGCTCAACGGGGTGACCCGCGAGATGGCCGACAACACGCTGCCCAGCGTGGGCACCGCCGGCGCCCTGCGCGGCCTGCTCGGCGAGTACCGCGCCACCACCTTCACCACCCTGGTCCGCGCCAGCGACACGGTGAAGAACGATGCCCGCACCCGCGCCGTGCGCATCCACGCCGACATCGACAAGGCCATCGCCACCTACAAGCCGCTGATCTCCACCGCCGCCGAGCGCAAGGCGTACGAGGCGTTCGTGGCCGACTGGGGCAAGGCGTACAAGTCCTACCAGGACGTCAACGAGATGCTGGAACTGGATCTGCACGACGACGCCATCGACACCTTCATCGGCGGCACCTGGGACGCGCACGCCAAGGCGGCCGCGTCGCTGGATGCGCTGCTGAAGGAAGTGAATCGCCAGACCGCGGTAACCGCCAAGGATTCGGCCGCGACCTACACCGCCTCCAGTTCGATGGTCCTGATCATGCTGCTGGCCGGCATCGTCGGCGGCCTGGTCCTGGCCTGGTTCTTCGCCCGCGCCATCGCCCGCGCGGTCGGCGAAGCGGTGCGCGTGGCCAACGATGTCTCGCGCGGCAAACTGGACGGCACCATCGACACCTCGCGCAAGGACGAGGTCGGCGAGCTGCTGACCGCGATGCAGCGCATGCAGCACCAGGTGCAATCGGTCATCGCCGCGCAGTCGGAGATGGCGCAGCGCCACGAGGAAGGCGCGATCAGCTATCGCATGGACGACGGCGCGTTCCCGGGCGAGTACGGCCGCATGGTCCGCGACACCAATGCCCTGGTCGCCTCGCACCTGGAAGCGATCGGCAGCGCGCAGCGGATCATGCAGCGCTACGCGATCGGCGACCTGAGCCCGGACATGGACCGCCTGCCCGGCGAGAAGGCCACGCTGACCGAGACCATGGACGCCACCAAGGCGAGCCTGTCGGCCATCAACGTCGAAATCAAGCGCCTGGCCAGCGCCGCGGCCGCCGGCGACTTCAGCCAGCGCGGCGACGTGGACCGTTACCAATACGACTTCCGCGACATGGTCGCCGGCCTGAACCAGCTGATGGAAACCACCGACGGCAACCTCGGCCAAGTCTCCCAGCTGCTCCAAGCCATCGCCCGCGGCGACCTGACCACCCGCATGGACGGCGACTTCCACGGCGTTTTCGCCCGCATGCGCGACGACGCCAACGCCACCGTCGCCCAGCTGACCGACATCGTCAGCCGCATCCAGGACGCCTCCACCGCCATCAACACCGCCGCCGGGGAAATCGCCTCCGGCAACGCCGACCTGTCCCGCCGCACC
>NZ_JANJUE010000065.1 GCF_024710765.1 Pseudoxanthomonas sp. | reverse complement strand
TTCGCCCGCATGCGCGACGACGCCAACGCCACCGTCGCCCAGCTGACCGACATCGTCAGCCGCATCCAGGACGCCTCCACCGCCATCAACACCGCCGCCGGGGAAATCGCCTCCGGCAACGCCGACCTGTCCCGCCGCACCGAACAGCAGGCCGCCAACCTGGAGGAAACCGCCGCCTCCATGGAAGAACTCACCTCCACGGTGAGGCAGAACGCCGACTCCGCCCGCCAGGCCAACCAGCTCGCCATCGGCGCCGCTTCGGTGGCCTCGCAAGGCGGCAACGTCGTCGGCCAGGTCGTCACCACCATGCGCGACATCGAAGCGGCCTCGCGCAAGATTGCCGAAATCATCGCCGTCATCGACGGCATCGCCTTCCAGACCAACATCCTGGCGCTCAATGCCGCGGTGGAAGCGGCCCGGGCCGGTGAACAGGGCCGCGGCTTTGCCGTGGTCGCCTCCGAGGTCCGCACCCTGGCCCAGCGCAGCGCCAACGCGGCCAAGGAAATCAAAGGCCTCATCGAAGCCTCGGTGGACCAGGTCGCCACCGGCTCGAACCTGGTCAACCAGGCCGGCGCGACCATGGGTGAAATCGTCGCCTCGGTGCAGCGGGTCACCGACATCATGGCCGAAATCGCCGCCGCCTCGCAGGAGCAGTCCGCCGGCATCGAGCAGGTCAACCAGACCATCACCCAGATGGACGAGACCACCCAGCAGAACGCCGCATTGGTCGAAGAAGCTTCCGCCGCCGCGCGCAGCATGGAAGACCAGGCGCGCCTGCTCAGCGAAGCGGTGGACGTGTTCATCATCGAAGGCGCGGTGGTGCAGCGCTCGCGTCCGGAAGTGCTGGCGGCGCCCGCCGCTGCGAACGCGCCGGCCACGCGGGCTCCCGCGCGTCCGGCGGCACGCAAGCCCGCCGCGCCGGTCCGCCGCAAGCCCGAACCCGCCCTGGCCGAGGGCGACTGGCAGTATTTCTGAGCCGGGAAGCGATTGCCTCCCCCTTCGAAGAAGGGGGACCGAGGGGGATTTGCTTTCCCTAATAGCCAATCCCCCGGCACCCGTCGACGGGCCCCCGCCCCATTGACCCGCCATTCGGCGGTTGGGAAGCGCTGCAAACGGGACTGTTTCAAAGGGAGCCATCCCCGCGCGGACGACCCGCCATCGCCTCCTCCTTCGAACAAGGGGGACCGGGGGGATTTGCGCTTCCGTACGACAGCAATCCCGTCACCGTCGCTCTCTCCTCCTCTAAAGAATCCGTGACGGGGTTCGATATATCTGACAGATGCCCTGCTCCCCACCAGGGTCCGGCCGCATTCCGCTTCCACAAGACCCGTATGTCCGACCAGATCGAGGCCGCCACCCAGGAACCCGTGCGGTACGACGAAGAAGAGAAGTACCTGCTCCGGCATCCGCGCGACATTCGCCAGGTGCTGCAGGCGCTGATCGATCGCCGCGCCCTGATCAGCGCGCACCTGGTTCCGCGCGGGCACGTCTTTCCCACCGCGCTCATCGAGCTCGCCGCCGATGAAGGCAGCCTGCTGTTCGACGGCAGCATCAGCGAGACCATCAACCGCGCGGTCGAGGAAGCCACCCAGATCGTGTGCGTGTCGCAACTGGATCGGGTGCATGTGCAGTTCCCCCTGGCCGATTGCGAGCGCCTGCGCGTGGACGGCCAGACCGCGTTCCGCGCGCCGTTTCCGGAGCGCGTGCTGCGCCTGCAGCGACGCGAGTTCTACCGCCTGCAGGTGCCGGTGTCGTATCCCGTGCGCTGCCTTGTCCCGTTCGCGGTCGGCGAGGAAGCGCCGCAATGGGTGGAAATGCGGGTCCTCGACATCAGCGGCGGCGGGGTCGCGGTGGAAGTCCCGCCGGAGCGACCGGATTTTCGTCCCTACCGGGAGTACGCCGACTGCCGGCTGCTGCTGCCCGACGGCGAGCCGTTGCAGGTGCGCCTGATGGTCAAGAACCTGTTCCGCCAGTCCCGCCCCAACGGCCGGGAAATCTGGCGGGCGGGCTGCCAGTTCACCGACCTGCCGCGCGGCGGCGACGCCCAGATCCAGCGCTACATCTTCCGCATGGAGCGGCAGCGCAGCGCCCGCGAGCGCGGGATCGGCTGACCGGCCGCGTGCCTGCGGCGCCCGTCGCAGTTCCACCTGCCCGGGCTAAAGTCCCGGCCATCCCGGCCGATGAGTAGCGGAGTAAGGGCGCCTCCGCGTCCCCGCCAGAATGCACAGGAGCATTGCGATGAGCGACAACAAGACCACGGCCGCGGAGTTCCTCAGCTTTGCGCTGGGCGAGGAACAGTACGGCGTGGACATCCTGAAGGTCCAGGAGATCCGTGGTTATGACGCCGTCACCCGGTTGCCCGACGCCCCCGAATACATCAAGGGCGTCATCAACCTGCGCGGCACCATCGTCCCGGTCATCGACCTGCGCCTGAAGCTGCGCCTGAAGGAAGCGCGCTACGATGCCTTCACCGTGATGATCGTGCTCAACGTCGAGGACCGGGTCGTCGGCATCGTGGTCGACAGCGTGTCCGACGTGATCCCGCTGGACGCCGACCAGATCCGCCCGACCCCCGAGTTCGGCGCCAGCGTCGACACCCGTTTCATTTCCGGCATCGGCACGGTCGATGACCGCATGCTGATCCTGCTGGACATCGAGACCCTGATCGACAGCGCCGATCTGATTGATCACGCCGAGGCCGAAGCGGCCTGAGGCCGCTTCGCGCGACGGTTCCGCCGCATGACGACCCGCGCAGGGGGAGCCCAGGCTTCCCTTGCGCCCGCGCACGCCCCGCGCGGCCCCTGTCAGGCATTCCCCTACGACCAAGGATGATTCAACGCCAGCGCGATTCACGCCGATAGCACTATCGGGCCGTCGCGCCCCTCTGCCAGAAAGTGACCGGAAGTACCCCATGACGTCCGCAACATCCCGCCCGCGTTTCAGTGATCTCTCCCTGCGCGGCAAGTTCCTCCTGATGCTGGCCGTGCTGGCCATCGGTGTCGTCGCCCTGTGCACCGTGACCGCGCGCCGCAACCACACCGAACTGCTGCAGAACGAGCGCCAGCAACTGCAGACCCGGGTGGGCGCCGCGCTCGGCATCATCGGCCGCTACCAGGCCCTGGCACGGGAGGGCGCGCTGGACGAAGCCACCGCCAAGCGCCAGGCGCTGGCCGCGGTGGCGGCGCTGCGCAGCCCGGGGGGCAGCGACTACCTGTGGATCAACGATCAGGCGCCGACGATGCTGATGCATCCGCACCAGACCGCGTTGAACGGCAAATTCCTCGGCGACCAGACCAGCGCGGACGGCAAGCGCATCTTCGTCGAAATGGTCAAGCTCGCGCGCGGCCCCGCCGGTGGCGGCTTCCTGGACTACACCTGGGCCAAGCCCGGGGTGGACGAGCCGGTCGAAAAGATCTCCTACGTGGCGCTCTACCGCCCCTGGGGCTGGGTGGTCGGTTCCGGCGAATACGTCGACGACATCGCCGCACGCGCCTGGAGTTTCGCCCGGGTGCTGATCCTGGCCGGCGCGCTGGTGCTGCTGGCGGCGCTGGTCCTGTGCTGGCTGATCGCCCGGTCGGTGCTGAGCCCGATGGCCGGCGCGGTGCGCGCCATCCAGGCCGTGGCCGGCGGCAATCTGGACGTGCGCATCGCCGCCGCGTCCGGCGACGAAATCGGCCAGATGAACGCCGCCCTGGCCGACATGGTCGGCCAGTTGCGCGAACGCACCGCGCAGGAACACCGCATCGCCGACGAGAACCTGCGCATCCGCACCGCGCTGGACAACGCCGGCACCAGCGTGATGATCGCCTCGCCGGAGCGCGAGATCATCTACGCCAACCGCGCGGTGACCGACCTGCTGGCCTCCTATGCCGGCGACATCCAGCGTGCCCTGCCCCGGTTCGAACCGGATCGCCTGATTGGCAACAACATCGATGTCTTCCATGCCGACCCGCAGCGGATCGCGAGCTACCTGGAACGGATGCAGGCCACCCATCGCGGCCAGATCCGTCTGGGCGACGCCTGGTTCGGACAGGAAATCTCGCGGGTCAGCGACGGCCAGGGCAAGCCGCTGGGCTATGTGGTGGAGTGGCGCGATCGCACGCCCGAGGTACGGGTGGAAGAGGAGATCGCCGGCATCATCGGCGCCGCCATCGCCGGCGATCTGTCGCAGCGCGTGGACACCACCGGCAAGCGCGGCTTCTTCCTGCAACTGGCCGAACAGCTGAACCGCCTGTTGGACACCAATGCCGGCAGCCTGGCCCAGGTGTCTGCGCTGTTGTCGGCATTGTCGCGCGGTGATCTGACCGTGCGCATGGACGGCGACGGCAGCGCCGCACTGAGCGGCGTGTTCGCCCGCATGCGCGACGACGCCAACGCCACCGTCGCCCAGCTGACCGACATCGTCAGCCGCATCCAGGACGCCTCCACCGCCATCAACACCGCCGCCGGGGAAATCGCCTCCGGCAACGCCGACCTGTCCCGCCGCACC
>NZ_JANJUE010000004.1 GCF_024710765.1 Pseudoxanthomonas sp. | reverse complement strand
AAGAAACACACCCCTGGCGGCGTGGCCGGCGCGTAGCTCCGGGTCCGCAATCGTTACGGGGAATTCCGGAAGGGGCATCCTGCCCCTGCCGGAAACGGCGCACATCCTTGTGCGCCGCCCTTCGGGTTTTGCCCGGCCCGCTTACCACGCCTGAACGGGGGCCCGAAAGGCCAAAGCAAAAGCAAAGCAACAACAGCAGAGTAGAAGTTCGCGGCCGGAGGCCGCTCCTTCCGAAGCTGGCCTACCGGCTTTGGCTTTTGCTCTTGCTCTGTGGGCCCCATCCGCAGCGGTGGCGACGGTGGGTAAACCCGAAGGGCGCTGCACATGGATGTGCAGCGTTTTGGGTCGGCACAGGGATGTGCCGTCCCAAAATTCCCACCGGCGACACGGACCCCAACGGCAAAGCCGTTGGGGCGCGAGGACCGGGGTGTGCTTTCTTTGCTTACTTTCTTTGCACAAGCAAAGAAAGTAAGGCCCCGCGGCGAGCGCGCCATCTATGGCCATCAATAGCAACACCGCGCAGCGCTCCAATAACTGGTACACAAGCGTGCGGGTGTAAAAAGCGCACAAGGACTTATGGAGCTCTTGCAGTAACAATGTGAGAATTCATTAGCTTTTGTATTCCCCAAGCCATAACCAAGGAATCGCATGCTGCCCAAACTTCCCGCCGCCTTGATCACCCTCCTCGCCATCCCCCCCGCCTTTGCCAACGACAAAACCCTCGAAGGCGCCTGGGAACTCCAGGGCGGCGAGTACGTCACCGAGGACGGGCAGACGAAGGACTATGCGGAAATGAAGTTCAACGGCCAGAAAGTGCTGGCCGATGGAAGGTTCTCCTTCACCATGCAGACCGGCGACAAGTTCTGGGCGGGCGGTGCGGGACGGTACGAAGCCGAAGGCGGTCAATACACCGAGAGGCTGGCGCAGCGGTCATTCGCAGCCGAGAACGGCGGCACGTATTCGTTCCGGTATCGCGTGGAAGGCGATGTGTGGCGCCTGGAGCGGTGGAAGGACGGCAAGCGGGTCGAATTCGAGGAGTGGAAGAAAGTCCGGCCCTGAGCGGAGGCGGCGTATCACCGCCTCCCTGCGCCTGAATCAGGTGTCGCTGTCCGGTTCGGCGGGCACGTGTTCGCGTGCTCCTGACGTGTGCGTTCCTGCCATGTGCGTTCCCGCCATGCTCGCGAACACGCCGTCACGGCGCACCCAGGCGTGGTACAGCGCCGCCGACAGATGCAGCAGCACGGTGGCGAACAGCAGGCGGGCACCCCAGCCGTGGGCGTCGCGCAGCCAGGCGTAGAGGGCAGGGTCCGGCGCCAGCAACGGTGGCAACTGCACGCCGCCGAACAGCACGATGGGATAGTTGCCCGCCGACAGCATGGCCCAGCCGATCAGCGGCATTGCCAGCATCAACGCATACAGCAGCCAGTGCGAGGCCAGCGCGGCGAAGGCCTGCCAGCGGGGAAGATCGTCCGGTAACGGGGGCGGGCGATGGCGCAGGCGATGGACCAGCCGCCAGATCGCTAGCAGCAGGATGGCCGCGCCCAGGGGGCGATGCAGCGCGATCAACCAGGGACGCTCGGACACCGAGGCGACCATGGCCACGCCGATGAACAGCATCGCCAGGATCATCAGTGCCATCGTCCAGTGCAGCACCCGCGCGATGATGTCGAAGGAGGCGGGGCGGTTCATCGCGCATCCCCCTTGCCGATGGCTTCGGGTGCCTGTCCGCGGCCGATTTCGCGCTCGCGGCGGTTGAACGACTGCGAATACACCGCCGAGCGCGCGGCCAGGATGGGGTCGTCCGAGGCGCGAATGCCGGTGGGCAGGATCAGCGGGTCGTAGTTGATGTCGCGGCAGGCGCCGGTGGCCTGCGGCTGCGCGGCGGTCAGCGACAGCGTACCGGCCACGATCTGCGCACGGCTGTCCGGCCAGGGTTGCGAAGGATCGTTGACCGGGTCGCCGGGTGCGGCCAGGGTCAGCACCAGATCCCACTGCAGAGGGCCCTGCGCCAGCCTTTGCGCCAGGTCTTCGGCGAGGAAGTCGGCGTCGGCCTGTTCGCGTTGCCGCGGGCTCAACGGCGCGAATGCCAGGTGTGGCCGCATCGACCAGCGCACGGCCTGTTCGTGACCGTCCGCGGCGATGAAGCGGAAGGCGTTGACGCCGTTGTACCGGGTGTTGCCCCAGCTGTTGGACCACGGCGCCGACTTGGCCCAGGCCAGAAACTTGCGCGCTTCCGGGTACTGCGCCACGAACGCCGCCATGCGCGCGGGGTCGGGTTTGCCGGTGGCCGGATCCGGCCGCGAGGCGAGCGTCTGCGCGTGGAAGCCCTGCGGGGTGGCGACGACGAAGAACGGAAAACTGTTCATCGCCATCCGCCATTGCTGGCCGTCGTCGCTGCGCAGCAGCAGCGCCATGCTGCGCACGCGTGCCTGCGCGTCGACGCCGTGCGGGTCGCCCCCGCCGATCGACATCCGGCCCAGTACCGGCGTTTCCGCCTGGCGGAATACACGCGCCGAGGAGAGTGCGGCGGCCTGGCCGGAACTGCGGAACACGCCCGTGACGCACACGCCTTTGGCATGGGCGCGGCGGAAGCCCGGATGCGCCGGGCCATTGGCCTCGATGGCGTTGGTCATGGCGGGGGCGGTCAGGCGGGAGGCGCCGCCCAGCCAGCCGGCGGTCCAGGCGAACGCGGCCGCCAGCGCGGCGGCGATCGCGCCGATGGCCAGCAAGGGCCATCCGCGGCGTCCGCCGGTGCGGGGAGAAGGGGATGAAGGGGGGCTCACGGTGGGCTCCTGGCGATGGGACTGGGAATAAGACGCCCCGGGCGGCCGGTTTATTCCCGCCACTCCTTGCGCATGCGGATGGAATAATCCGGGCATCGGGGGCGTCTTACGCCAGGACCCGTGCCGAAACGATGACGATGGATGCTTCCGACGACCCGCGCCTGAGCGCGCTCCTGCCCCGGCTGCGGCGCTTCGCGCGCTCGCTGGCTGGCGATGGCGCGGACGACATCGTGCAGGCCGCGCTGGAGCGCGCGCTGCGGCGCTGGGATTCGCGTCGCGACGACGAGGCCCTGCAGGCCTGGCTGTTCGCGATCGTCTATCGCCAGTTCGTGACCGAACACCGGCGCGCGCGACGCTGGCAGCGGGTGATGGAGCTGTTTGGCGCCGAACCCGTGGACCCGTCGCCCTCGCCCGAGCGCATCCACGCCGGGCAGGCGGTGCTGGCCGCGTTCGCGCGGTTGCCGCCGGATCATCGCGCGCTACTGCTGCTGGTCAGCGTGGAAGGTTTCAGTTATCGCGAGGCGGCGGACATGCTTGGCCTGCCCATTGGCACGGTGATGTCGCGGCTGTCGCGCGCGCGCGAAAGGCTGCGCGCGCTGACCGATGACGCCCCGTCGCCCCGCACCCTGAGGGTACTCAAATGAATCGCTGGTCTCCCACCGAAGAAGAATTGCACGCCTACGTCGATGGACGCCTGGCCGCGGAGCGCCACGAGGTGGTG
Organism: Pseudoxanthomonas sp.; assembly: GCF_024710765.1. Taxonomy (GTDB): domain Bacteria; phylum Pseudomonadota; class Gammaproteobacteria; order Xanthomonadales; family Xanthomonadaceae; genus Pseudoxanthomonas_A. The sequence continues at coordinate 952 of NZ_JANJUE010000004.1, read as the reverse complement.
CGGCAATGGCTGCGCGGACAGCCCGGGCAGGCGGCGCGGATCGAGGCGTGGAAGCACGATGCGGAAGCACTGCGCGCAGGCTGGGCCCGGGATCTGGAGCCGGCCGTGCCGGCCGCGTTGCAGCCGCATCGCCTGCGCGCGCAATTGCGCCGCAGGCGCCGCGCCCGCCTGGGCATTGCCGCCAGTTGCCTGCTGGCGCTGGGGGTGGGCGGCATTGCCGGTTGGCAGTGGCGCGACATGCGGTTGATGAAGGAGCAACTGCCGATGGCAGACGCGGTGGCCGCGTATCGCCTGTTCGCCAGCGACGGCGGGGCGGTCGCGGGCGACATCGCGCCGGCGGCATTGAAGCCATGGCTGCGCACGCATTTCGGCGCGGCCGGAGAGATGCCGGATCTGAGCGCGCAGGGCTTCCGTTTGCAGGCGGGGCGCCTGTTGTCCACGACGGAAGGCGCGGCGGCGATGCTGGTTTACGAGGATGCGCACGGTGCGCGCATCGGCCTGTATCTGCGGCCGCGCACGCCACGCAACACCACGGGCGAACGTCGCGATGGCCGGTTGCTGGCGCAGTACTGGGCCGAAGGCGATACCGCGTTCGCGCTGGTCGGCCCGGCCACGCAGGGCAGGATGCGCGAGATCGCGCCGCTGCTGCGGGGCGGTTGATCCGGGGGATGTTGCTGCTGGGACCTGGCGAAAAGCAAATCTCCCGTGGTCCCCCTTTTTCAAACGGGGCCGATGCCTGCCTGGCGCGATGGCATGTGGAAGCCAGGTGCCGCCCCTTGGGGCGGTTACCCCAAAGTGCGTACTTGTGCGATGGCGAGCGGGCTCCCAAGAATGCCGCTCCCCACCCGGTGCGGCGAACCGCACAAGGACACCTGCATGACCCATGTACTCCACGTCAGTGCCTCGCCCGGCGGCGAGGGTTCCCGTTCGAAAGCGCTGGCAAACGCATTCC
>NZ_JANJUE010000229.1 GCF_024710765.1 Pseudoxanthomonas sp. | reverse complement strand
GCCGTTGCGACGGCCTCATTGCCTTTGGCGGGGAGTTACCGCGAGGCGCGGCGCCGAGGTCAACCGGCGGGGTCATCACCCTTTGGGGGGCGCAAAAAAGCGCGGCCTTGGCCATTCACCGCTTCCCGCCGTTGCGACGGCCTCGTTGCCCATGGCGAGGAACCATCATGGGGCGCGGCGCGGCGCCGAACTACGGGAACAGCACCACCGCGCCGGGTTCGCGACCGGTGACCCAGTAGTCCACGACCTGCCATTTCTGCGTGTCGACCACGGCCACGCGATCGCCCCCACTGAGCGCCACGTAGGCGCGGGGCTTCACCGGATCGATGCTGATGCCGATCGGCAGCGCGCCACGGCCCAGTGCGGTGTCGCGGATGTCCATGCCTTCGCGCGTCAGCGGCACCCGGCTCAACGCCAGCTTGGTGCGCGCGTCAAAAATCTGCAGTTCGGCGCTGCGGGCATTCACCACGCAGGCGTGGCGACCATCCGGGGTGAACGCCACGCGCAGCGGAAAGCCCCTGCTGGACATCCGCCGCCGCACCACCAGGGTCTTGGGGTCATGGACGGTCACGGTGCCTTCGTCGCGATTGGCGACCCACAGCTCCAGTCCATCCGGGCGCAACGCGATGCCTTCGGCGCCCTTCCCGGCCGGTCGTTCCAGCAACATCCTGCCGGTGACCAGATCGATGCGGCTGACCGTGCCCCGGCCCAGTTTGCTGACATAGCCGATGCGCCGGTCCGCGTTGAGCGCGAGCATGTGTCCGATGCCGTCACCGATATCGATGGTTCGCGCGACCTTGCCCTCGTCCACGTCCACCACCAGCACGCTCGCGCTGCCTTCGGTGGTCACGGCGACATTTCCCGCGTCCAGGAAGTGCAGGCCGTGGGGCGCGCCGTGGCTGCCCAGATCGATGGTGCGGGTCGGGCGCCCGCGCTGCAGATCCAGCACCGACAGGCTGCTGCCGGCCACTTCGCTGCCGTAGTTGCTGACCACCGCCGTCTTCCCGTCGGGCGAGACCGCGATCTCGTGTGGCGAGTCGCCGGTGCGGTATTCCCCGCGCTTGCGTCCGTCCTGCGCGGACAGCCGCCAGACGCTGTCGGCGGACTGGTTGCTGACCAGCAGGTCCGCGCACCATCCGGACAATGGCGCGCACAGCGCCAGCCACAACAGCAGACATCCCTGTTCCGTGTTTCGCTTGAGCATCCTTTCCTCAATCCGTCGGGGGTGACGGGTGCAGCCAGCCGGCATCACCGGCAACGTAGCGTTCGTGCTTCCAGATCGGAACGCGTGATTTCACTTCATCGATGATCCAGCGGCAGGCGGTGAAGGCGGCATCGCGGTGGCCCGCGCTGGCCCCCACCCAGACCGCGAGCTCGCCGATGGCCAGATCGCCGATCCGGTGCACGCAGCGCGCTTCGTGGATGGCGAAACGTTCGCAGGCCTCGGCCAGGATCCGCTCGCCTTCCTTCTCCGCCAGTTCCACATAGGCCTCATAACGCAAGCCGTCCACGGCGCGGCCATCGTTGTGGTTGCGCACCCAGCCCTCGAACGCGGCAAACGCACCCGCGCGTTCGTCCAGCAGCACCGCGCGCAGTGGCGCGGGATCGAACGAAACCTCGCTCAGGGCGAAACGCGGCATCGCTCAGCCCCCGCTCACCGGTGGAATGAAGGCGACTTCGCTGTCCTCGCGCGGCGCCTCGTCCCAGCGTGCGAAGTCGCCATTGACGGCCACCCGCAGATGGGCGACCGGCAAGGCGAAGCCATGCCGTACCTGCAGTTCGGCATAGAGTCCGCGCAGATCCGGCGCGGTGGTCTGCAGCGACTCCTCGCCGAGCCCGGCGGCATCACGCAGGCTGGCGAAATAACGCACGGTCAGCCGGGTCATGCGATCGCCCCCATGTCGCGCTTGCCGCCGCGCTTGCCGATCAGCCGCGCCGGCCCCAGCACGATGGCGTGGGACAGCGCCTTGCACATGTCATAGATGGTCAGCGCGGCCACGGTCGCTCCGGTCAACGCCTCCATCTCCACGCCGGTGCGGTGGGTGGTACGCACCGTGCAGCGGATGTCCAGGCTGCGTTCGTCGTGCCAGTCGATGGCGATGCGGCAACCGTCGATGGGCAAGGGATGGCAGAAGGGAATCAGTTCGTGGGTGCGCTTGACCGCCATCGTGCCGGCGATGACGGCGGTATCGACGATGCCGCCCTTGGCGCTGCGCAGGCCATTGGCGCGCAACTGCGCGGCCACCGCGGCCGGGAATTTCACCCGGCACTCCGCGCTGGCTTCGCGCGCGCTCACCGGCTTGGCGGACACGTCCACCATCGCCGGGCGTCCGTCGGCGTCGAGGTGGGTCAGCGCGGGAGTCGGTTTCTTCATGGCACCGGCGGGGTTTCCAGGCCGCTCATGGTAGCGTCCCGCGCGCGCCGCGCCCATCGGGGCCTAGCCACCGATCAGGTACATCTCGACCGGCCGCCCATGGCGGGCGCCTGTGTCGTCGCGCTGTTCGCTGTAGCGATCCTCGCGCTGCCGCCAGAGCGTGGCGGCGTGCGCGGCCAGCGCCTGTTCGCCCTGGGCCAGGGCCGGACGCAGGTCCGCTCCTTCGCTGGCGAACAGGCAGGTGTACAGATGCCCGTCGGCCGAGACCCGGGCACGATGGCAGTCGCCGCAGAACGGCGTACTGACCGAGCTGACGAAGCCGATTTCACCCTGTCCGTCGTCGAAAGCGTAACGTTCGGCGACCTCGCCCCGGTAGTTGGCCCGCACCGGGTGCAGCGGCCAGCGCGCGCCGATGCGTTCGCGCAGTTCCGCCGACGGCACCATCTGGTCGCGCCGCCAGCCGTTGCGGGTGCCCACGTCCATGTATTCGATGAAGCGGACCACGTGGCCGCTGCCGCGAAAGTGATCCAGCAGCGGCAACACCTGCTGCTCATTGAGGCCGCGCTGGACCACGCAGTTGATCTTGAGTCGCTCGAAGCCGGCCGCGACGGCGGCATCGATGCCCGCCAGCACGTCCTGCACCCGGCCACGGCCGCCGGACATGGCGGCGAACACACCGGCATCGAGCGCGTCCAGGCTGACGGTCAGCCGGCGCAGGCCGGCCTGTTTCAGCGCCGCCGCCTGCGCGCGCAGCAGCGCGCCATTGGTGGTCAGCGCCACATCGTCCAGGCCCGGCAGCGCGGTCAGGCGCGCGACCAGATCCGGCAGGCCCTTGCGCAGCAGCGGTTCGCCGCCGGTCAGGCGCAGCTTGGACACGCCCAGCCGCACGAATGCCCGCACCAGGGTTTCGATCTGATCGAAGGAGAGCCGCGACGCGGCGTCCAGCCCGTAATCGTCCGGCACGCGATCGGCGGGCATGCAGTAACCGCAGCGGAAGTTGCACGCCTCGATCACCGACAGGCGCAGATCGTGCAGCGGGCGATCGAGACGATCCATCGGCAAGGGTGTCAATCCGGGCACGGCGTTCACGGCACGGTCTCCGCGATCTCCAGCGGCGCCTTCAACGGCAGGACCTGGCCCGGCTCGGCGACCCGGTGTCCGCGTTCGCGCATCGCCGCGCCATCGTCGATGCTGGCGTAGTGGTACAGCACGCAGCGCGCCAGCAACGCGGGCGGATACTCGCGTTCGAGATCCTCCACGCCGCTGTGCGACGGGTTGCCGTGCAGGGCGCAGTCATGGGCGATCACTTCATCGGCGTCGGCGAACCGCGCCAGCATCTCGGGAATGGGGCGGGTGTCGCCGGTCCAGACCAGGCTGCCGGGCACGCGCAGGCCGAACGCGGTTTCCGGCCAATGGTGGCGCACCGGGAACACTTCCAGCCGCACGCCTTCGTGCCAGAACGCGCCGCCGACGGGTATCAACTGGAACGCATCCCAGAAATTGGCGCCGCCCTCGGCCAGCACGTTCGGATACTCGCCCACCCGCTGGTGCAGCAGCGGCACCACCGGCGCGGGTACGTACAGGCGTACCCGGCCGCGCCGCGCGGGATCGAAATAGTGGCCGACGAACAGGCGCTCGAAACCGGCCACGTGATCCAGATGGACGTGGGTCACGAACAAGGCCTGCGGCCATTCGCCGTAGTGTTCAAGGAACGCGGTCAGTCCTTCGCCGCCGCAGTCGACGGTGAGCCAGGGACGGCCCTCGCGCTCCACCGTGGCCATGGCCGAGCCCAGCGCCACCGCGCTCGCGCTGCCGACGCCATGGAAACGCAGCCGCCAGTCCATCTCAGACTCCTCGTGCCCAGGCCTGATCATAGGCCCGGCGCAGGCGGACAAAGTCGTTCCGCACCTCCTCGCCGGAACGCGGGCCGCGCAGTTTCAGCAGCGAGCGCAGCAGGCGCGCCAGGTTCTGCTCGCGCCAGCCGGTCGCCGGGATGCGCAGGCGACCGCGATCGAAGTCGATCAGCCAGGCTTTGCCCTGCTCGTCGAACAGGATGTTGTGGGCGTTGAGGTCGGCGTGCTGTAGCCCGGCGCGATGGAAGCGTGCGATCAGCCGGCCGGCCTCCTCCCAGGGGCCGCGCAGTTCCTGCGCCAGCGTGGCCAGCGAGGTCACGCCCGCCAGCCGCTCCATCAGCAGCGCCGCGCGGTAGAACATGCCCTCGTGGACATACTGGGCCGCGATCGGCTGCGGCACCGGCAGGCCGCGCGCCAGCAGGGCGCGCATCAGCCTGAACTCGGCGAAACTGCGGGTCTTGTCCGGTCCCCGCCACAGGTAGCGGTCCCGGCTGGCGCGCGCGGCCAGGCCGCCGCGCAGGTAGCGCCGCAGCACGCACTGGCTGGACGGCGCATCGATGAACCAGGCCCCGCCACGCCCGCCCTCGCCGACCGGCTGGGCGCGATCGCCCCACTTTTCCGGCACGAACCAGTCCGGATTGGCTTGCCGCAGGTGCTGGCGGTCGAACAGAATCGCACCGTATCCGCGGCCTTCGCGGAACGGCGTCAGGGATTCCGTGGCGTCGAAACTGACCATCCAGCGAGTCTAACAACTCTTGTCCGCCATCCCCCAATCGATCTGCCTGTTGCGCCTGTCGGCGCTGGGCGACGTGACCCACGTGGTGCCGCTGGTCCGCACCCTCCAGCGGCAGTGGCCGCGGACCCGCCTGCACTGGGTCATCGACAAGGTCGGCCACAAGCTGCTGGACGGCCTGGAAGGCGTCACCTTCCACACCTACGACAAGCGCAGCGGACTGGCCGGCATGCGCGCCCTGCGCCGCGAACTCCCGGCCGGCGGCTTCGACGTGCTGCTGCAGATGCAGGTCGCGCTGCGCGCCAACGTGCTGTCGGCCTTCATCCCGGCGCGGCGGCGCATCGGCTACGACCATGCGCGCTCCAAGGACCTGCATGGCCTCTTCATCAACGAGCGCATCCCGGACCGGCCCGGCATCCACGTGCTGGACGCGATCGGCAGCTTCTGCGAGCCGCTGGGGCTCAGGCAGGATCAAGTGATCTGGGACCTGCCCTATCCGCAGGAGGCACGCGACTGGGCGGCGGCGCAGTGGCCGCAAGACGGCACGCCGGTGCTGATGATCTCGCCGTGTTCCAGCCACGTGCGCCGCAACTGGCATGCGGATCGCTACGCCGCCCTGGCCGACCATGCCGCCGGCCACGGCTGGCGCATCGTGCTGTGCGGCGGCCGCAGCGACCTGGAGCGCAGCACCACCGACGCCATCCTCGCCGCGATGCGCGCGCCCGCGCTGGATCTGGTCGGCAAGGACACCCTGAAGCAGCTCCCCGCCCTGCTGGAACGCGCCGACCTGCTGGTCACGCCGGATTCCGGTCCCATGCATATCGCCAATGCGGTGGGCACGAAGGTGCTGGGCCTGCACGCGGCCAGCAATCCGCGCCGCAGTGGCCCCTATTCGGATATCCGCTACTGCGTGGATCGCTATGACGCCGCGGCCCGCAAGTACCTGGGCAAGCCCGCCGATGCGTTGAAATGGGGCACCAAGATCGAGTTCGACGACGTGATGGACCTGGTCACCGTCGAGGATGCAATGGCCGCGTTCGAGCGCTATCGGGCCGACCGCACGCGCTGAGGAAAGCACGGGCGCATAATTCCGGGCATCGCGTCCGGAGTTTCGCTTGCCCATGTCACTGGCCACGCTGCTGGGAACCGAACTGCCGCTGCTGCAGGCACCGATGGCCGGCGTGCAAGGCAGCCGGCTGGCGATCGCGGTGAGCCAGGCCGGCGGACTCGGTGCCCTGCCCTGCGCGATGCTGTCGGCGGAGGCCATCCGCGCCGAAGTCGCGGCCATCCGTGCGCAGGTCGCGCATCCGTTCAACCTCAATTTCTTCTGCCATGCGCCGCCCGCGCCGGATCCGATACGGGAGGACGCCTGGCGGCGGAAACTGGCCGGCGACCATGCGCGCTTCGGCCTGGATGCTTCGCACGTGGCGGTGGGCGGCGGACGTCGTCCCTTCGATGCCGACATGCTGGCCCTGCTCGGCGAACTGCGCCCGGCCGTGGTCAGTTTCCACTTCGGCCTGCCGGAGGAAAGCCTGCTGGCGCCGCTGCGCGCATGGGGCTGCCGGATCCTCTCCTCGGCGACCACGGTGGACGAAGCCCGCTGGCTGGAGGCCCGAGGCGTCGACGCGATCATCGCCCAAGGCCTGGAAGCCGGTGGACATCGAGGACTGTTTCTTGACGACGACCTCAGCACCCAGCTCGGCACGTTCGCGCTGGTACCGCAGGTGGCGGCGGCGGTGCGCTGCCCGGTGATCGCCGCGGGCGGCATCGCCGATGCGGCCGGCGTTGCCGCGGCGATGGCGCTGGGCGCGGCGGGCGTGCAGGTGGGCACCGCGTTCCTGCTGTGTCCGGAAGCGGATACCGGCCCGCTCCACCGCAGCGCCCTGCAAAGCCCGGCGGCGGCGCACACCGCGCTGACCAACGTCTTCACCGGCCGTCCCGCGCGCGGCATCGTCAACCACGCGATGCGCACGCTGGGGCCGATGGCCGATGACGCGCCCGCGTTTCCATTGGCGGGCGCCGCGATGGCGCCGCTGCGCAAGGCCGCCGAAGCCGTCGGCAGCAGCGACTACTCACCGCTGTGGGCCGGCCAGAACGTCTCGGGCGCGCGGCCCGAGCCGGCGGCGCAACGGGTCTGGGATCTGGCGCGCGGATTCGGACCGCAGGAGCCCCCCTGTCTGGTCTGAACGGCGCGTCGCCGACAGGCGACGGGCGTCACGCGGATCGTTATCATTCCGCCCGCGTTGTCCCTGTCGGGCCCCGCCGTAAGCGTTTACGTCAATCAACGCGCCATAGCCGCCGGATACGTCCGGGGCTGTTTCCCGGCACATGCCGGGTGGCGCCTTTGATCGACCGGCTTACGAAGATGTCATGAAACCCGACGCAACACCCTTCCGGCGCGGCTTCCCGCGCAAACTCCCCGCCCGCTGCGCGCCATGGCTGATGCCGTTGCTGCTTTCCGTGCTGATGACCTGCGTGGTCTCGATGATCAGCACGCTGCGCAGCGCCGGCCTGCATCCACACCTGAGATGGCTGTGGCTCAGCGCCTGGAGCCTGTCCTGGCTGATTGCATTCCCGACCTTGCTGGTAATGCTGCCGCTGGTGCGACGCCTGACCGCGTGGATGGTCGAAAGCCCGCGTGCGTGAACAAAGCCACCGGGACGCCCAGGCGTCCCGGTGCGCCGGTGCGGCTTACGGCGTGGCGCCGGTGCGGTAGTCCTGGTAGGACTTTTCTTCCACGTAGCTGGAACCCAGCGCCAGGTTGATGTCCTTCTTGATGCGCGCGCGCTCGTCGTTCTCGAAGTAGACGCTGCGCGCCAGGCGGACGAATTCTTCGTCGAACGCCTGCGCCTTTTCCTTGATGCGGATGTCGTCCTCGATCACCCACAGGCGCTCGTTGACAGCCTTGAGCTGGGCGCGCAGTTCACTGATGTTGTTCACCGCCGCCGGATGCGCCATCCAGGTCTTTTCCAGCGCGCTCAGTTCGTTGCGCACGTTGGCCAGCTTGGCCGGGTCGCTCATCCGCTCGGACTTGATCTGCAGGATGGCGATCTTGTCGAGCAGTTCGCCAAAGGAGACGGGGACGAGGATTTCGGACATGGGGCGATACCGCGGAAACGGGACCGCCAGTGTACCGGATGGCGGATACACGCCCTGTCGCGCGGCGCTACCATGGCGGCTTTCCGCATCAGGACGCTTTCCATGAATTCATCGTCGGCCCAACGTGTTGTCGTCACCGGTGCCTTTGGTGCGCTCGGCCGCGTGGTCGTGCGATCGCTGGCCGCCTCGGGCGCCGCGATCGCGGCGTTGGACCACGCGCCGGCCCCGACCGACGTGCCCGCCGGCGTGCATGCCTTCGGCGGCATCGATCTGGCCGATGGCGCCGCAGCGCGGGACGCCATGGATCGGGCCAGCCAGGCGCTGGGCGGCATCGACGCGCTGGTGAATATCGCCGGCGGTTTTCGCTGGGAAACCCTGGCCGACGGTCACCTGGAGACCTGGGACCAGCTCTACCGTCTGAACCTGCGGACCGCCGTGGCCGCCAGCCAGGCGGCGCTGCCGTTCCTGCTGGCCGGTGGCGGCGGTCGCATCGTCAACATCGGCGCGGCCGGCGCGGCCAAGGCCGGCGTGGGGATGGGCGCCTACGCGGCGTCCAAGGCCGGCGTGGCCCGCCTGACCGAAGCCCTGGCCGAGGAATTCAAGGATCGCGGCATCACGGTCAACGCGCTGCTGCCCAGCATCATCGACACGCCCGCCAACCGCGCCGACATGCCGGACGCGGACGCCTCGCGCTGGGTGACGCCGGAACAGTTGGCCGGGGTGGTCCGGTTCCTGCTGTCCGAACCGGCCGCCGCCATCACCGGCGCCCTGATTCCGGTGACCGGTCGGGTCTGAGAGGACGCCGGAACCCTTCAACGCAAAAGCCCCCTTGCGGGGGCCCTTGCGTATCTGGCGGAGAGGGGGGGATTCGAACCCC
>NZ_JANJUE010000327.1 GCF_024710765.1 Pseudoxanthomonas sp. | reverse complement strand
GAACAGAACGGACCGTTTGCTTCAGTCGATGATCTCGTCAGGGTCCCCGGCATCGGCGAGAAGACGCTGCAGCAGCTGCGCGAACAATTCACGGTCAGCGCGGCCAGAAAGGCGGAAGCGCGAACAAAATAGCGATTCACCATCGCACGTTCCGGCTACCCCGGGCGGGCCTCGCAGGGTAAACTCCCGCCCGCAACCGCGGCGGGAGAAACCCGCCGCCGATCCCCACCGCCACTCCTGGAACCGCGATGGAACCCCGGACCCTCGTTCGTTTTCATCCCCATGCAGCAGGCGCCTCCAGCGCCTGCTCCGACCCCGACCCGATCATCGGCAACCGCGTCGAACTGCAGTTGCTGACGACCCTGAAGTGCAACCTGAAGTGCACCTACTGTTCGCTCGGCGTCGGCGACGTGCTCGGCTCGCAGACCCACGTCGAGTACGACATCGACCAGCTCGCCGCCTTCGTCGATCTGCACCTCGCCGGCAAGGAGGTCTACGTCACCTTCTACGGCGGGGAGCCGACGCTGAACCTCGAACTCGTGCTCCAGGTCATGCAGCGCTTTCCGCAGTTCCGCTTCCAGTTGCAGACCAACGGCACCCTGCTCGACAACCTGCCCGATCAGGCGCTCGGGCGCCTGTCGAACATCCTCGTCTCGATCGACGGCGGCGAACACACCACCGATGGCTATCGCGGGCGGGGCATCTACCGCCAGGTACTGAACAACCTGACCAAGGTGCGCGCACGCATCGGCGGAAGCGTCACGGCACGGGTCACCTGGGGCAACCCCGACACGAGCTTCGAGGAACTCGATGAGCTCATCGCACCGGGAAGTCCCTTCGACTATCTGTACTGGCAGTTCGTCGCCGACGAGATGTATTTCGAAGACTCGGTCGACAAGCGCAAGGCCGTCCTGGTACGGCTCATCGAGCGATTCTTCGCCGATCCGCAGAAGCTCTACCCCGTCATTCCGTTGATGGGCATCGTGCGCAACAAGGTCCTGCCGACCCGTGCCCGGGAACTCTACGCCGGCCTTACCCAGTGCCGCGTGTCCACCCATCTGCTCAACGTCATGCCCAACGGTCAGATCTTTCCCTGT
>NZ_JANJUE010000383.1 GCF_024710765.1 Pseudoxanthomonas sp. | reverse complement strand
CTGCGCGGTTCGCTGGCTGCCCTGGTGCGGTTGCGCCAGGCCGAGATGTTGAGCCGCGCGAGCAATGGCCGGCTTCGGGTCCTCTCCTCGCGCGTCGCCGGCGGCCAGATCGAGATTGAAGCCGTTGCGCCAGGGGCGGGCCCCGATCTGCGGGGAGGGCATCTGCAGCCCTGGGCCGGCGATACGCCCATTTGGGACTACCGGGCCGTGGTCGAATCCCCAGGCCCTGACTGCCGGGTCCTGTTCCTCACGGCTCCTGGAGAAGCCCGGCACGAATGGGAGCAGCGCTGGGCCGGTGTGCGGGGCGAGTGCGGCTGCGAGGCGTCGTTCGATCCGGCGGCCGGACCGGGCGGCTGGACCCACATCGTGCTTCTTGGCGACGGGGCCGCGCCTGGGGCCGCGTTGGCCGAAGCAGGACCAGCCACCCGCATCTACCGGCTTGGCGGGCGGCGCGCCTCGGACTCCGCCGGAGCCTTCCTCGATCTGGCTGAAGCTTTGCGCTCCGTTTGGGTTCTTCGAATGTCCGCGCCTCCGCCCGAGGCCGGTCCCCTCACATTGCGCCTTCGCTCTCCGCGCTGGGTGACCGGTCCCGTCGATGCCTCCCCTTCCCCAGGGCCCTAAACTGGAAGTGTGCCGATCCGATGGATCCTTCTGTTTACCCTGCTCGCGGCCCCCCTGCCGGCCGAAAAGGCCGCGCGCATTGCCGCCGAACTCCGGGCAACCGCACTGGACGAAGCCGAATGCTATCGCGTCCGGGACCTGACCTTCCTCCGCGGCGACGCCCGCTTCTACCTGACCGACGGCTACCTCATTTTTGGCCAACCCGTCGAGGGGGTCCGCACCGTCGCGGCCTTCTATGCGCCCGATGCGATCAACGACGCCGAAATCCTCCTGCGGCCTCCGGACCGCGGCGAACGCGCATCCCTCGCCGCCTACACCGGCACCCCCAACCTCAATGAACACTTCCGGCAGGCCTTGTTCGTTGCCACCGACGGCTCACTGGATCAGTGGCGCTCCGAACTCCTTGATCGCCCCCTCACCCGGCGTGATCCGGAGATGGGCCTCCTGCTCCAATCCCGCTTCGCCGGCGTGGCCCGCAACCTCGGTCAGAGCTTCCAGGTCCGCCTTGTCCACGATCTCCTGAATCAGGACCCGGCGCAGGGCATTTTCTATGCCGGGATCACCGGCACGCGCCTCGGCAATTTCGATCTCGTCCACGATCCCACCTCTCGGGAGGAAATGACCCTCGGCGCCGTTTCCAGCCGTCCAGGCGCCGCCGGTTTTGACATCTGGAC
>NZ_JANJUE010000162.1 GCF_024710765.1 Pseudoxanthomonas sp. | reverse complement strand
GCCACGTGGCTGAAGCCCAGCTCGTAGCCGTAGACCTCCAGCGCCTTGTACTCGTCCGGGGTCCAGTAGCGCAGCACCGGGTGGTGGTGCGCCGAAGGCTGCAGGTACTGGCCGATAGTGACCATGTCCACGTCGTGCGCGCGCAGGTCGCGCAGGGTGGCCTGCACCTGCTCCATGGTCTCGCCGAGGCCGAGCATGATGCCGCTCTTGGTGGTCACCTCCGGGTGCTGCGCCTTGAACTTCTGCAGCAGGGTCAGCGACCACTGGTAGTCGGCGCCGGGACGGACATTGGGGTACAGGTCCGGCACGGTCTCGATGTTGTGGTTGAACACGTCCGGCGGATTGACCGCCAGGATCTCCAGCGCGCGGTCCATGCGGCCCTTGCCGCGGAAATCCGGGGTCAGGATCTCGATGCGGGTGCCGGGCGAATGCTCGCGGATGGCGGCGATGCAGTCGACGAAATGCTGGGCACCGCCATCACGCAGGTCGTCGCGGTCGACGCTGGTCACCACCACGTACTTCAGGCCCATGTCGGCCACGGTGTGGGCCAGGCTGAGCGGCTCGGACGCGTCCGGCGGCTTGGGCCGGCCATGGGCGACGTCGCAGAACGAACAACGGCGGGTGCAGACCTCGCCCAGGATCATGAAGGTCGCGGTGCCATGGCCGAAGCATTCGTGGATGTTCGGGCAACTGGCTTCCTCGCACACGGTGACAAGCCGGTTCTCGCGCAGTTTGGCCTTCAGCCGCGCCACCGAGCCGTCGCTGGGAATGCGCACGCGGATCCACGAGGGCTTGCGCAGCACCGGCGCGTCGGCGAACTGCACCGGCGAGCGGGAAATCTTGTCGCCGCCCAGTTGCTTGACGCCGGTTTCCAGCGGGGCGGAGGGCGCGGTGTTGGCGGAGGAAACGACCTGCAGGGGAATCTGGCGTGGGGAGGATTCGTTCATGGCCTGAATTCTACGCCTCCCCCACCCCACCGGCAGCCGCGATTGCCACGCTCGCCGGAATCCAGCGTCGCAATGGCATCCTGGCGCTGCGAATCCCGGGCATAAAAAAAGCCCGCAATGGCTAGGCCAGTTGCGGGCTTGCTCCCTCCCCCACGTCGGGATGCGGGGCCATCGTGAAGGAGCGGTTACCGGGCTTGCACGCTGCACTGCAAAACAGAACCGGGCAGTACATTTGAGCGTGGAACCATGTTTTCACCAAAAGCCTTGTGCCGCTTGGATGTTACCGATGCCAGACCAATTCCGAGGCAAATCCTGTAACCGATTTCACGGTTCTCACCCCGGAAACCTGAATAGGGGCAAAACCGTTCAGCTGCGCAAAACGGCCTTCAACGCAGCAGATCCGGTTGCGCCTGGTACCACTCCCGCGCCTTCACCAGGTGCCAGCGCCGGGTACTGTCCTGCAATTCCAGCCCGGCGCTCAGCACGCCCCAGCGGGCGTACAACTGGCCAGTGCGGCGCTGCCCCTGCAGGCGCAGCCGGGCCTGCAGGTCGAAGCGCTGGTTGTTGGCCTTGACCCGATCCAGCACCAGCACGTCGTCGCGCCACTGCACCCGGCCGTCGGCCTGCGCCTGGCCGGCGTCGACCAGCCGGTAGACCCATTTCGGGTAGTCCTTCTGGCGCGAGAACAGGGCCAGCAGGAAACCCACGTCCTTCATCTGCACCGCCGCGCTGCCGCCCGCGCTGAGTGGCCGATCCACGTCCAGCCGCGCGCGATCCAGGCGCAGCTTCGCCCACCAGCCGCTGCGCGCGTCGCCGCCGGGTTCGCGGAAACCGAGGTTGCGGAACTGCACGGTGCTGCCGTCGGCGACGAATGCCCGTCGCCTGAGGTCCGCGCGGCGCAGGGCCAGGCCGATGTCGACGTCGCCGCGCAGATCGATGCCGGCCAGGTGCATGCGCGCACCGCGCCCGGTGATGCGCAGGCGGCCCTGGCCGACATCGCCGGCGGTATCCAGCGACAGATCGCCGCTGAGGAAACCGGCGCCACCGTCGAAGCGCATGTGCCGGCGCGGCAGGTAGGGGTTGTATACCCGCAGGTCCGGCACGTTGGCGTTGTCGAACACCACCCGCCCGCGCATGGCGTTGCGCAGATCCTGCAGTTGTCCATCGGCATTGAGGAACAGGCGCAGGTTGCGGCCCTGCACGTAGGGGCGATCCGGCGCGCGTACCGAGGCGACATGGAACTGCTCCATCACCGCCTGCAGGCGCGGCACCAGTTGGCCGCCGGCGCCGGCATCCAGGCGGATGTCGGCGTGCGCGCGGCCACGGATGCGGTTGCCCATCACATCGGCCACCGCTTCCACTTCGGGCACGCCGATGCGGCTGCCGGACGCCAGCTTGCCGTCCACCACCTGCACGTCGGCATCGACATCGCCCGCGCCATCCAGGCGCAGCCACGGTGTGCGCGGGAACAGGCTGGTGATCCAGTGCAGCGAGGAGAATCGCCAACGCCCGACCACGTGTCCGGAGGCGCGCGGCAGCATCGACGGGAAATCGCCCAGTGGAACCTCGCGGCCGCGCAGGCGCAGGTCGGCGTCCACCGACATCCGTCCTTCGGCCAGCGGCGGCGCCTTCACCCGCAAGGCGATGTCGCGCTGATCCACCGCCAGCGCGATGCCCAGCGCATCGGCACGGCTGGCGCCGGAGGCGTCGTGTCCCCCGATCGGCATGCTCCAGCGCAGGCGGCTGCCCGGCGTCAGCACGCCTTTCGAAAAACCCAGATCGATGTCGGCATGGCCGCGTCCCGGCACCAGCGCCAGGGTCACGCCGCCCGGCACCGGGGTGACGTCGATCGCGCTGGTGATGCCGCGCAGTTTCAGTCGCGCATCGGTCTTGAGCAGCTTGCGCAGGCCGGGCGCTTCCTCGCGCCGGTGCCGGGCGATCGCGAAGGTGGCATCCAGTTCCGCATCGCGCAGCACCTCCTCGCCGTCGCGGACCAGCCGTGCCTTGTGGAAGGTCGCCCCCGACGGCAGCAGTTCCATCGGCCCGCCCCGCAACTGCTTGACGAAACCGACCCGCGCGCTGCCGTCGCCCTCCAGCCGCAGGCCATCGAATTCACCCTGGCGCACGCTGTCGCTGGCGATACGGTCGAAGCGCAGCACCCAGCCACCTTCGGCCGGTGGCGGCACCGGCAGTTCGCGCGCCGCGCGATGGATATGGCCGCGCACTTCGTCGGCCTGCAGCCACGGCACATGCAGCTCGCGTCCCAGCAGTGGCCACAACGCGATGCGGCCACGGACCCGCCCCGCCTGCGCCTGCCAGGCGACGCGCCGAACCTGGCCCTGCAGGCGCACCTCGCGCAGGGTGACCCGTCCCGGCCACCAGCTGTGTCCGCCGGCCCAGTGCATCTGGAATTTCTCCGGCTTGCGGTTGAGCGTGCGCTCGCCCCAGGCGGTGTTGATCCACAGATTGGCCGCGGCCAGGTAGAGCGCGTACACGGCCAGCAAGGCCAGGACCACTCGCAGCGACCAGCGCCGCGCGGCATTCCAACGGGAAGCTTCCCCGTGATTCGACATCCTGTTCATGCGCACAGCATGCCCGAACCACCGGACCTGGAAAATCGCCGGCTGTGGATTCCCCGATGGTCTTAGACCCCGGCGCGGACCGGCGGGGCGATAATGCGCGTTTTCCGCTCTTCGCCTCCCGCATGTCCAGCGACCGTATCCGCCATCCGCGCCTGCGCGGACTCGTCGTCTCCGCCGAAGAAGCCGCCGCGCACATCCAGCCCGGCGAGACCGTGGCCATGAGCGGGTTCACCGGGTCGGGCTATCCCAAGGAAGTGCCGCTGGCGCTGGCCGACCGGATCGACCGCTGGCACGCGGAAGGACGCGGATTCCAGATCCGCCTGCTGACCGGCGCCTCGACCGCGCCGGAACTGGACGGCGCGCTGGCCAAGGTCGACGGCATCGCCCTGCGGCTGCCGTTCCAGAGCGATCCGGACACGCGCCAGCGCATCAACGCCGGCACGCTGGAA
>NZ_JANJUE010000161.1 GCF_024710765.1 Pseudoxanthomonas sp. | reverse complement strand
GCTCGCCACCGACCCCGAGACCAGCGCACGCCGGAACACGCGCAGCCAGGAGGAACACTGATGCGCGTGCTGGTGGCAGGCGGAAGCGGCCTGCTGGGGGCTGCGCTGGTGCGGCGGCTGCAAGCGTCGGGGCATACGGTGATCCTGGCGATGCGCGCATCCGGCAGCCACGAAGACGGCACCCGGACGCTGGCGCTGGATTACACCGCGCCGCCCGCGCATGCCACGCTGGTCGAGCAGTTGCGTGGCGTGGATGCGGTGGTCAACGCGGTGGGCATCTTCCGGGAATCAGCAAAACAGACCTTCGATGCAGTGCACGTGAAAGGACCGATGGCGCTGTTCCGGGCCGCGGTGGATGCCGGCGTGCCGCGTATCGTGCAGGTTTCGGCGCTCGGCGCGGACCCTGCGTCGGCGCAGGCGTTCCTGGCCTCCAAGGGCCATGCGGATGCGCAGGTCCTGGCGCTGCCCGCCTCGGTGCGGGTGGTGCGGCCCTCGCTGGTGTTCGCCCCCGAGGGCGCCAGCACGCGCCAGTTCGCGCGCATGGCGGCATGGTCGGTCACGCCGTTGCCCGGTGGTGGGCACCAGTGCATCCAGCCGATCCACATCGACGATGTCGCGGCCCTGCTGGAAAGACTGGCCACCTTGCCGGAAGCACCTTCCGTGATCGCGGCGGTTGGTCCGCGTGCGCTGGAACTGCGTGACTACCTGGCGTTGTTCAAGCAGGCGTTTGCCCGGCGACCGCGCTTCCTCGCCGTACCGCAGGCACTGCTGCGCCGCCTGCCGCCATGGGCCAGACGGGTGGGAGGCGGCCTGGCGGATGCCGACGCGCTGGCGATGCTGGAAGCTGGCAACACGGCCGATGCCGCGCCCGTGCAGGCGTTGCTGGGTCGGCCGCCAAGGGATCCGGCCGGCTTCCTCGAGGGCGCCTCCGCGCGCACCCTGGAAGCTCGCCTGCGCACGTCGCGCTACCTGGCGTTGATGCGCGGGGCACTGGCAATGATGTGGCTGGGAACCGCCTGGGTGTCGTTGTTCGTCTATCCACGCGCGGCGAGCCATGCGTTGCTGGCACGGTTGGGCCTGCAGGGCGGTTGGGCGGACCTGGCGCTGTGGAGCGGCGCCGTGCTCGACGCGGTGCTCGGACTGGCGCTGCTCACCCGCCACCGCCGCGTTGTCTATCGCCTCCAACTGGCGCTGGTGCTGGCCTATACGGTGTTGATCAGCGTGGGCCTGCCGGAATTCTGGCAACACCCGTTCGGCCCCTTGCTCAAGAACATCCCCTTGCTGGCGATGATCCTCGCCCTGCACGCACTGGACAGACCCGATGGACCTGATCCTCGTTAAGTACCTGCATATCCTGTCGTCCACGCTGCTGTTCGGCACCGGCATCGGGACCGCGTTCTACCTGTTCTTCATCAGCCGGACACGGGATGCCAGGCTGGTGGCGGCGGTGGCGCGATTGGTGGTGATCGCGGACTGGATCTTCACTGCCACCACCATCGTCTTCCAGCCGGTCAGCGGGCTGTACCTTGCCCACCGCATGGGCGTGCCGCTGGGCACGCCTTGGCTGTTCTGGTCGCTGGTGCTGTTCGTGATCGCGGCGGCGTGCTGGCTGCCGGTGGTCTGGCTGCAGATGCGGTTGCGCGATATCGCCCGCGCGGCGGCGACAGCGGGCACCGAACTCCCGCCACGCTACGCGGCGCACCTGGGGGCCTGGACGGCACTGGGCGTGCCGGCGCTGGTGTCGTTCCTGGTGATCTTCTACCTGATGGTCGCCAAGCACGTTCCATTCCTGGAGGGTTGATCCTTTAGTCCCGATTCTTGAGGCCTGGTCCACGAAGGAGATCACGCCGTTTTGCATCCGCTTCACCTGGCCGTGGCCGTGCGCTAACGGCGAGCAGGCTAGCGTCGTCGACGGTTTCCCCAACAGGAGTCCGTCATGACCGCCACACGCGGCAATCGCGAGCGCCACCAGCCGCCCGCCGGCCCGGATCGTTCCGATGACCATGCCCATGTGCTGCGCGCGGGCAAGCAGGGCAGCTCGCCCCGCAAGCAACCGCCTGAGCACGAGGCACCCACCCGCGACAAGGGCCGCGACGACCGCCGCAGCGGCAGTGACAGCAATCGCCACTGATCGCGCCAGGCAGGGATGACGCGCCATGGATGCCCTGTTGCTCTCGCGCATCCAGTTCGCCTTCGTCATCAGCTTCCACATCCTGTTCCCGGCGTTCACCGTCGGCCTGTCCAGCTGGTTGGGTTTCCTGGAATGGCGCTGGCTGCGCACGCGGCAGCCGGCATGGCGGGATCTGTATTTTTTCTGGCTGAAGATATTCGCGGTGTCGTTCGGCATGGGCGTGGTCAGCGGCATCGTGATGAGCTTCCAGCTGGGCACCAACTGGGCCGGACTGAGCGCGCGTGCCGGCGGCATCCTCGGGCCGCTGCTCGGCTACGAGGTGCTGACCGCCTTCTTCCTGGAAGCCAGCTTCCTCGGCGTAATGCTGTTCGGCTGGGGGCGGGTGCCGGAGCGGATCCATTTCCTGTCGACCGTGCTGGTCGCGCTGGGCACGCTGTTCTCCACCTTCTGGATCCTGTCTGCCAACAGCTGGCTGCATACCCCGGCCGGCTTCCGCCTGGAAGAGGGCATCTTCCGGCCCGTCGACTGGTGGGCGCTGGTGTTCAATCCCTCGTTCCCGTATCGCCTGGCCCACATGAGCCTGGCCGCGTTCATCACCACCTGTTTCGTCATCGGCGGCATCGGTGCGTGGTACCTGCGGCGCGGCAGGCATGGCGAACAGGGCCTGCGCATGTTGCGGCTGGCGATCGCCTTCGCCTGCATCGCGGTGCCGGTGCAGGTGGTGGTGGGCGATCTGCATGGGCTCAACACGCTGACGCACCAGCCGATCAAGGTGGCGGCGATGGAGGGGCACTGGCAGGCCGAGCCGGGCAGGGGCCAGCCGCTGGTGCTGTTCGCCTGGCCGGACGAGGCCGCCGAGCGCAACCGCATGGAACTGGCGGTGCCGCGCGCGGGCAGCCTGGTGCTGACCCATAGCTGGGACGGGCAGACCCCGGGTCTCAAGTCGGTCGGCACGGACGAGCGGCCGCCGGTGGTACCGGTGTTCTTCGCCTTCCGGGTGATGGTGGGCATCGGCGTGCTGATGCTGCTGCTGGCGCTGGCGTCGCTGTGGGCCTGGCGACGTGGCCGCCTCGCGGACGCGCGCGGGTTGCAGCGCGCCTGGATGCTGATGCTGCCGTCGGGCTTCGTGGCGATGCTGGCCGGCTGGCATGTCACCGAACTCGGACGCCAGCCCTACGTGATCTATGGCTGGCTGCGCACCGCCGACGCGGTGAGTCCGGTGGGGGCAGCAAGCGTCGCGTTGTCACTGGGCATCTACGCGGTGGCCTATGCAATCGTGTTCGGATTCGGGCTGACCTACCTGGTCAAGATGGTCCGGCGCGGGCCGGTGCCGTTCGAGCCGCCTCCGCACACCGAGGGCGGCGAACACACCCCGGCGCGCCCGCTGTCCGCGGCGGATGCGACGCTGGAGGATCGCTGAGGATGGAAACCGTGCTGCCCGTGATCTGGTTCGGCATCATCGGCTTCGCGGTGTTGATGTATGTGCTGCTGGACGGCTTCGTGCTGGGCCTGGGCATCCTGGCCCCGTTCGCCGAGGACGAAGCACAGCTCGACCTGATGATGAATACCGCCGCGCCCATCTGGGACGGCAACGAAACCTGGCTGGTGCTGGGCGGCGCGAGCCTGCTGGCGGCATTTCCGGCGGCCTATGCGCTGCTGCTGTCGTCGTTGTATCTGCCGGTCCTGCTGATGCTGATCGCGCTGGTGTTCCGCGGCGTGGCGTTTGAATTCCGCTTCAAGGCACGGCGTTCCAAGCGGCTGTGGGGCGCGGCGTTCCTGCTCGGCTCGTTGGGGGCGGCATTCTGGCAGGGTGTGATCCTGGGGGCGCTGGTGGAAGGACGCGCGGCTGATCCGGGCGCCGGCGCGGCGGCATGGTTCAGTCCGTTCTCGATGCTGACGGGCGCGGCCCTGATCGCCGGCTACGCATTGCTGGGCAGCACCTGGCTGGTGATGAAGACGGAAGGCGACCTCCAGCGGATGGCGCGCATGCTGGCGCGCCCGCTGGTGGCACTGGTGGTGGTGTTCATGGGCCTGGTCAGTGCGTGGCTGCCCTTCCTGGACTCGCGCGTGATGGCACGCTGGTTCGAGCAGGGCAACTTCTGGTGGCTCTCGCCGGTACCGGCGCTGGCGCTGCTCAATGCAGCCTGGCTCTGGCGCAGCGCGTTCGCGCAGGGCCGGGATGCGCGCCCGTTCGTGCTGACCCTGAGTTTCTTCGGGCTGGGTTTTGCCGGACTGGTCATCGGCTTGTGGCCGTACCTGGCACCGCCGCGGCTGACCTTGTGGGAAGCGGCCTCGGGCGCGGGTTCGCAGGGATTCCTGCTGGTGGGCGTGGCGGTGCTGCTGCCCGTCATCCTCGGCTACACCGCGTGGTCGTACCACGTGTTCCGCGGCAAAGTGCGCGCGGGACAGGGATATCACTGAGGACGATCCGCGGTTGCATACCCTCTGCTCACGCCGGCGGGTCTAGCGTGGACGCAACGGACCGCAGGCAAAGCGGCGCGCCGTGATCATCGCCGCCTTCGCGGAATGCCGGAGGCCGCTTTCCCGGAGGATCCCCATGAAACCGCAAGACGCACGCCGCGATCTGTCTCCCAATCCGCGCCACGAAGACCCGGCGGATCCGCGCGACTTCCATGCCTGGTCGCAAAACCAGGGACACGATCCGGGTGGATATTCGCAGCGGCATGGCGGACGCGAGCGCCCGGGTTCCAGTGATTACGCCAATCCCGGGCAGCACGCGCAGCGCGCCTGGCGGGAAGGTGCACGGGACAAGTCAACGGGCGGGCGCGAACAGGGGCGCCATGCGCCTTCGCGTTCGCTGGGAGCCGCGGACTGTCTGGATGCCCGATTTCGTCCATACCCAGGCGGCTACCACTACGAAGAGCGTCGTGCGGAGCCGTCGCCGCCCGGCTTCCGCGGGCGTGGCCCGCGAGGCTACGTGCGTTCCGACGAGCGGATCGGCGAGGACATCCACGAACGACTGACCGAGGATCCCATGCTGGACGCGGGCGACATCACGGTGGAGGTGCGCGACGGCGTGGTCACGCTGGGCGGATGCGTCGAACAGCGCTGGCTGCGACACCATGCCGAGGATCTGGTCGAGGCCTGCGGTGGCGTGCGCGATATCCGCAACGATCTGCGGGTGGGAACACCGGCAGGAAACGACATGCGCACCGCGGCCCGGGCCGGCGGGCGGCCGGACGCGACGACGACGGGCTAGTCCTGCCCGTCAGCAAGCGAGGAGAAACCATGCGCGCGCTCACCTATCACGGCACCCGCGACGTGCGGGTGGAGACGGTACCGGATCCGGTATTGCAGGACAGCGACGACATCATCCTGCGGGTCACCGCCACCGCCATCTGTGGTTCGGACCTGCATCTGTATCGCGGCAAGATGCCGGGCATGGAGGATGGCGACATCCTCGGCCACGAGTTCATGGGCGTGGTCGAGGACGCGGGCCCGGACGTGGTGCGCATCGCGCGTGGCGACCGCGTGGTGGTGCCGTTCGTGATTGCCTGCGGCACCTGCTTCTTCTGCCTGCTGTCCGAATACGCGTCGTGCCAGAACACCAATCCGGGCACCGGCGCCGCGCTCAACCGCAAGCAGCTCACTCCGCCGGCGGCGCTGTTCGGCTACAGTGCGCTGTATGGTGGCATCGCCGGCGGGCAGGCGGAATACGTGCGCGTGCCCAAGGCCAATGTCGGGCCGCTGGCCATCCCCGAAGGGCTGGCGGACGAACAGGTCCTGTTCCTGTCCGACATCCTGCCGACCGGCTACCAGGCGGCGGTCAATGCGGGCATCAAGTCCGGCAGCACGGTGGCGATTTTCGGTGCGGGACCGGTGGGCCAGATGAGCGCGGCCTGTTGCCGCATGCTCGGAGCGGATCGCATTTTCATGGTCGACCACCATCCGTACCGGCTGGACTTCGCGCGCACGGCTTACGGCGTCCATCCCATCAATTTCGACGAACAGGATGATCCGGCCGAGCAGATCGTCCAGGCGACCGGAGGGCGCGGCGTCGACGCCAGCATCGAGGCGGTGGGCTTCGAGGCCAAGGGGTCCACCGCCGAGACCGTATTGACGGCGATGAAGCTGGAAGGCAGCAGCGGGCATGCCTTGCGCCAATGCATCGCCGCCACCCGCCGCGGCGGTGTGGTCAGCATCCCCGGCGTGTACGCCGGCTTCATCCACGCCTTCCTGATTGGCGATGCCTTCGACAAGGGGTTGGGCTTCCGTATGGGGCAGACCCACGTGCAGCGCTTCATGCCCGAATTGCTCGAGATGATCCAGGAAGGCCGCCTGGCGCCGGAAGCCATCATCACCCACCGGCTGCCGCTGGCCGACGCCGCGCGCGGCTACGAGGTCTTCGACGAGAAGCGTGAGGACTGCCGCAAGGTGGTGCTGACGCCAGGATAGACCCGTCCCGCGAGAAGCGGGGATCCGGCCGGGCATCAATCGGGATTGACGCGCTTCTTGCGGGCATCGTTTCCGCGCCGCGCACCCGCCTCGGATGCGGGATCATTGCGCTCTTCGTTGGTGCGCTTGCCGGGCTGCTCGCCGCGTGGCGCCGGCGTGGCGGGCGCGCGCTCGCGTTCCACCGGATTGCGTGGCCGTGTGGTCGATGTCATTGGATCACTCCCATGGCGGGAAAGAAGGCACGGATCCAGCACGGGACCCGGCGCAGTGGTGTTGACGCGAACGGGTATCCACGCCGCGCGCCCCGCCAGGCCGGCGCGGCGCGCGTCGCGGTACCAAACGTCACATGTTCTGCAAATCCTTGGCACGGTCGAGATGATTTG
>NZ_JANJUE010000372.1 GCF_024710765.1 Pseudoxanthomonas sp. | reverse complement strand
AAGAAATTCGCGCTGTTGGACACCGAATTCAGCATCCAGACCGGCGAACTGACGCCGTCACTGAAGCTGAAGCGCCGTGTGATCCATGAGAAATTCAGCGATCGGATCGCGCGGATCTACGAATCGGAATCTTAAAGGCTTGAGATCAGCAACGCCGTCGCGATGATCACGATCATCAGGATGTAGTAGAAGCGTTTGATGTCTTTCTTCGGCTTTTTCAGACCCATCACGTCTTTGAAGATGAGATGGTCGAAGCCCAATTTGTAGTATTTCTCGTAGTTTTTAGCGCGCATGGCAGGATCTGGATTAGCGTTCGAAAGAAAGATACGATGATTTGACGCGTTTTACAACGCAGTGCGTCATAAACGGACCACGCCGTCGATCACGGTGACCGCCTGACCGGCGATGATCAGCTCATCGACCACGCCTTGCTTGAGTCCCATGTGAACGGTGACGGTACCCGGGCGGTGCACCGACCGGCCTTGATGTCCCTTGAACGTGAAGAAATTCGTCTTCTTGTCCAGAAGCCCGTTTTCTTTGAGGAAGATGGCCATGGGACCTTGCGCCGAACCGGTGACGGGGTCCTCATCCACACCCAGGGTGGGCGCGAAGAAGCGCATGTGCCAATCCGATTCCTTCTCGCCGGTGTCGGTGGTCACCACGGCGAAACCGGTGAGATCGTGGATGTAATTGAGCTTCTTGAGCAGGATCATGTTCGGCTCGAGCGATTTCAGGGAGTCGTAATCGCGAACCGGAATGTAGCAGTACCCCGAATCCGTGATCTTCGGCTTGGCCTGTTTCGACAGCTCGATCTCGGAAAGTCCGATCGCGCCGCACAGCTCCTTGATGTCGCCGGGGTACGGGAAGAAGCGGGGGATGGGGATGCTGAACTTGATGTAGGGATGGAAGTCGCGCCATTCCACATCCACGGCCAGCACACCCGATTTGGTCTCCACGAGGAAACTCTGGTCTTCGTCCACTTCCAATCCGAAATGCCCTTCTTCGGCGAGGGCATGGAACAAGGCGATGGTGGCATGCCCGCACAGGTCCACTTCCTGGGTCGGAGTGAACCAGCGGATGCGCATGTCGGCTTCTTCGTTCGATGGCGGCAAGGCGAACACCGTTTCGGAGAGGTTCATCTCCGCGGCGATCTTCTGCATCTCTTCGGCGGTGAGACCGTCCGCCTCCATCACCACGCCTGCGGGGTTGCCGGTGAAGGGCTTGGTGGTGAACGCGTCGACGTGCTTGATGCGGATGCTGCGTGGGTTCATGGCGTTTCTACGGAAAGGAGTTCGATGTCAAAACGGAGGGTGTCGTTGGGCGGGATGCGGCCCGTCAGGCCGTCTTCCCCGAATGCGAGATTCGGCGGGATGAACACCGTGCGTCGTTCACCGGCCTTCATGCGCATCAGGGTCGATTCCCAACCCGGAATCAGGATTCCGCTTCCGGCGACGACCTCGTAGGCCTCTCCCCGGTACACGGAACTGTCAAAGATACGGCCATCGCTCAGATAACCGGAATAGTGCAGTCGGAGCACATCGCCCTGTTTGGGAAGTTTGCCGCGTCCCGACTCCAGGATCACATGACGCGTGCCGTCGCCGGCCGATTCCAGCTCGGAGAGGTCGATCTCCCATGGCTCCGGCGGACGCTGCGTCTCGTGCAGTTCGATCACGAACCGCAGGGTGGCGTTCTTGGGAATGATGCCGCCGATGCCGACCTCGCCATAGGCCAGGTGCGGTGGAACGGTGAGCGACCGGATGCCGCCTTTCCGCATCCCTTGGATGCCCCAGAACCAGCCTTCGATCACGTTCTGCCGGGTGAGTTGGATGGTGAGTGGCGTGGCGTCGTCGGCTCGGGCTTCGAACAGCGTCGAATCGGCCAGATAACCGGTGTAATGCAAGGTGACGAAGGCCAGGGAATCGACGGGATCACCGCGGCCGACCACGATGTCTTCGATCATCAATCCGTTCTCCAAGACCGTTTTGACGGCATCGGCTTTCGGCTCGGGCGAGCTGGAACAGAAGGTGGCAACC
>NZ_JANJUE010000348.1 GCF_024710765.1 Pseudoxanthomonas sp. | reverse complement strand
CGGGATGTGCCGGAATATAGGTGCAGCCGGCGGACTGGTTGGCATAGCGCCAGCCATGATACTGGCACTTGAGTTCCTGGCCCTCGTTAATGCCGATGGAAAGCCGCACGCCACGATGCAGGCACCGGTTCTCCCACACGTTCACATTGCCGTCGTCGGCCCGCCAGACGGCCAGCTCACGGCCGAGCAACTGGCCTTGAAAGACATGGCGGAAAGGGAGGTCGTCGCTGGAGGCGATGGGGTACCAGTTGGGATCGGAAAGGGAGAGGGGCATGGGTCATCCGAGGTTTGATCGCGCCACGATCAAAGTCATCGGTCAAGTCGAAGTCCTGGCGTACGGGACCCCAACTCCCTCCCCCGGGGGAGAGGTAAAGGAAGGTCAGCTCGCCTGCGGAATCACCCCATAGGTAATCCCCTTTTGGCTCAACCACCTTCGATAGGCGATGGCGCTCTTGTCGGCGCGGATCGGGGTCTCGGCACGAGGATCGAGCGGCAGCTTCTTGGGGTACTGGTTTTCGAGGATCGGCTTGTCCTGGCCGAAAATGGTCTGCTGGAAACGGCGCAAGTCCGTGATGGTCGAGGTCGAGTCGATCATCGACTGCAACAGATGGGCGCGGCAGCGCTCCTCGGTCATGGGTTGCAGGAAAATGCCGATGACGTCGCGGCGGCTCTCGTCCTCGGGGCAGGACTTGTAGAGCACCGAGCAGAACGGGTGCGGCACGCGATAGACATATTCCACTTCCATGGCCTGCGTTGCCGACTTGGCGGCGCGCGGCTGCATGAAGCGGCATTTGGTCGCCAGCACTTCGTCGCGCTCTTCGGAGACCTCGACGTCGTATTCCTTGACCTCGGTATGCGGCTCGGCGCCGAGTATGTCGGTATGGACATAGGGGAAGTGGCCCATGTCGAGGAAGTTTTCGACGGCGCGGGGGGCCGAGACGTGGATGCCGATGGAGCCGCAGCTCATGTTGACGCGGTCGGGTTCGGCATATTCGGGGATCGGGAAGAGCTCGGACGAGGGCCTGCCGAGGCACGTCCAGGTATAGCCATAGGCGGTGCGAACGGGCAGGCGGTTGGTGATGTCTTCGGCGTCGATCTCATCGCCCTGTTCTTCGTCACCGCGCAGCCAGACGACGGGCTCCCCGTCATTGCCGCGCGTCATGGCGAGGCGCGTGTCAAGCAGCAGCGTGGTTTCGATCGTGCCGATGGGCAGTTCGTCGGTGGCGGCCACGACGTGCCAGAGATTGCGGGTGGTCGGGTCGGGTGTGTTGGGCATGGGCGGTCTCAACTTTGACTGTCAGCATAGTCCGCTCTTCGCACTGTGCCAGCACAAAGTTGCGGCACGGGCCATGCGTTGCAGGCATATGCTTGGTATATCCCCGCAACGTCATCCCCGCTTTCGCGGGAATGACCCTGAGGAGGAAGATGGACGCCATGGAAG
>NZ_JANJUE010000319.1 GCF_024710765.1 Pseudoxanthomonas sp. | reverse complement strand
CGCGGCGGAAGGCAGGGTCTTCCATGCGTCGCAGGCCGTGTCGCGGGCCCTGGTCGGGACCGCGACGGGCGCCCCAGGCCGGGCGGCCGGGGTGGCGCGCTTCGCGGCGCTGCTCGCGCATGGCGGCGCGCTCGGACTCGTCGAGCTGGCCGTCGTTGTTCTGGTCGAATTGCTTCAACATCTCGGCGTGGCGCGGACCGTAACTCGGGGCCGGCGCGGATGGCGCGGAGGATTCCTCCGCGGCACGGACTCCGTGGGCGGCAAGGAATAGCGTTGCCGACAGGAGCAGGGGGGTTAATTGACGCTGGTTCATGGGTTCAAGGATTGAGTGTTCGATGATGACTACTCCGGCAATGACGCCGGCGTGGGCCGGGGGTTACACCGTTTCCTGAATTCCGCCCTCCCACCCACATGTACCAAGTCACGTTTTCCGAGCAGGCCCTGCATGAGCTGAAGCAGGTCGACACGCTGGCGCAGCTCGCGCTGATCGACCCGATCAGCAACCTGAAGCCCTCCGACCTAGCGAACCCGCGCGAGCCGCTCGGCCGGTTTCACCGTGCCGGTCGCGAGATCTACCGCCTGCGCTCGGGCGACCACCGCTTCTACTTCACCGTGGGGGGCGACACGATCCACACGCTGTACATCCTGCACAAGAATTCGCTCGAGGACTGGCTCTTCCGCATGAAGCTGCCGGTGTCCGAGCAGCAGCTCGTCGAGCAGCACTCGAAGTTCTGGAAGTACCTCGAAAGCCTGACGAAGAAATGACGGCCATGGACGAAACCAACCCGAAGAGCGGTCCCGACGACCCGCAGAACCCCTACCACGTCTCCCAGGCCAGCCGGATCTACTTTCTGCCGAACCTGATGACGGCCGGCAACCTGTTCTGCGGCTTCGTCGCGGTGATCCACTGCATCCAGGCCCGCCTCGCCGAGTCCTCCGGGGGCGAGTACCTCAACCAGACGCCGGCGGACCATTACCGGTCGGCGGTGTGGTTCATCTTCGGCGCCGCGGCCTTCGACATGCTCGACGGGCGCCTGGCCCGCATGGGCGGCCGCGAGTCGCTCTTCGGGGCGGAGTTTGATTCGCTCGCCGATGTCATTTCTTTCGGCATCGC
>NZ_JANJUE010000102.1 GCF_024710765.1 Pseudoxanthomonas sp. | reverse complement strand
CGGTCGGCCAGCGGCAGGTGCTGCAGGCCGTCGCCGTAGAACTCGACGAACTTGCCGACCACGCCCAGCTTGCGCAGCATCTGGGTGACGGTCAGCACCAGGTCGGTGGCGGTGGCGCCTTCGGGCAGCTTGCCGGTCAGCTTGAAGCCGACCACCTGCGGGATCAGCATCGAAGAGGGCTGGCCCAGCATGGCCGCCTCGGCCTCGATGCCGCCGACGCCCCAGCCCAGCACGCCGATGCCGTTGATCATCGTGGTGTGCGAGTCGGTGCCGAACACGGTATCCGGATAGGCGATGGCCTCGCCGTCACGCTGCGTGGTCATCACCACCCGCGCCAGGTTTTCCAGGTTCACCTGGTGGACGATGCCGGTGGTGGGCGGCACCACCTTGAAGTTGTCGAACGCCTTCTGGCCCCAGCGCAGGAAGCTGTAGCGCTCCTTGTTGCGGTCGAACTCGATCTTGCCGTTCAGATCCAGCGCGTCCGGCTTGCCGAACACGTCCACCTGCACCGAGTGATCGATGACCAGCTCGGATGGAATCAGCGGGTTGATCTGGTCGGGACTTCCGCCCAGCTTGACCACCGCGTCGCGCATGGCGGCCAGATCGACCACGCAGGGGACGCCGGTGAAATCCTGCAGGACCACGCGCGCGGGCATGAAGGCGATTTCGGTGTCCGGCTCATGGGTCGCGTCCCATTTCGCGACCGCCTCGATATGCTCGGGGGTGACGCTGATGCCATCCTCGCCGCGCAGCAGGTTCTCCAGCAGGATCTTCATGGAGTAGGGCAGGCGGGCGATGTCGAAGCGCTCGCCCAGCTTGGGCAGGCTGAAATAAGTGTAGGACTTGCCGTTGACGTCCAGACGGCTGCGGGTGGAGAAAGAGTCGCTCATGCGGGGGCTCCTGTGACGGTTGCTGGCGATGACGACGGCCAGAGGCCGGCTGGCTCGGCGCCGACGGAAACAGTCATCGGCGATGCAAGCGATTGTCCCTCAAATGGAGCCGGATCGGGCGTTCTCCAAGGGCAGGGACATGGACTTCACTGTTGCCGGCGGATACTTGCTTTGGGCCCGGATGCGGGTGGACGGCGGGTTTCAGCCGTCCCGCCACGCATGCTGGAGCAGGTCCAGGAAGCGCTCCGCCGCCGGCGACAACTGCGCGCCGCGCCTGCGTACCACGCCGATGGTGCGCGAGACTTCCGGATGACCCAGTGGACGCGTCACCAGGATCGGATGTTCGCCCTGCGGGGTGGCCATCCGTGGCAGGACCGAGATGCCGACGCCGGCTTCGACCAGACCCAGCGACGTGGACAGGTGGGTGACCTCGTAGAACCAGTTCAAGCGCAGGTTCTCGCGTGCCAGCGCGCCTTCCAGCAGGGTGCGGTTGCCACTGGTCCGATGCACCGTGATCAAGGGATACGGCGCCAGGTCGCTCCAGTGGATGCGCCGCTTCCTTGCCAGCGGGTGATCCCGGCGGCAGGCGAGTACGAACGGATCCTCGAGCAGGGCGTCGAAGGCCAGCTCCGGATGGGAACTGCCCATGAAGTTGATGCCGAACTCGACCTCGCCACGCTCCACCGCCTGCAGGCCTTCGGTGGCCGGCAGATCGAGGATGCGGAACCGCACGTGCGGCTGATCCTCGTGGAAGCGCGCGATCACGCGGGGCAGGAAGTAGAACGCGGCCGTCGGCAGGCAGGCGATGGTGACCTGGCCGCCGCGATGTTCGTCGCTGCCACGCAGCGAGAACAGTGAGCCGTCGAACTCCTCCAGCATGCGCCTGACCAGCGGCAGCAGGTCCTGGCCGACCGCCGTTGGCACAACGCTGCGGGTGGTCCGCTCCAGCAAGGGGGCGCCCACGCTCTGCTCCAGCTTCTGGATGCGCCGGCTGAGCGCCGGTTGCGACAGGTGCAGGGTTTCGGCCGCGCGATGAAAGCTGCGGGTTTCGCTGACCAGCAGGAACGCGCGCAGATCCAGGATCTCGCAATTGATGCTCATCGCCTATCAATTCGGGAAAAATTAGCAATTAATCGTCGCACGGCTTCATGCCAGTATCGAATCACAACCGCGATATTAATGTGATTCAAGCATGAGTGGTGATGCGTCGTCCAACGGCCTGCTGGGCATTCCCTGCGTCCTGATGCGGGGAGGCACCTCGAAAGGTCCCTTCTTCCTGGCCTCCGATCTGCCAGCGGAACCGGCCGCGCGCGATCGGCTGCTGCTGGACCTGATGGGGGCCGGCCATCCCCTGCAGATCGATGGCATCGGCGGCGGCAATCCGCTTTCCAGCAAGGTAGCCATCGTCGATCGCGCATCGCGGCCGGATGCGGACATCGACTATCTGTTCGCACAGGTGAAGGTCGAGGAACGGCGCGTCGATACCAGTCCCAACTGCGGCAACATGCTGGCGGCCGCCGCACCCTTCGCGATCGAGGCGGGCCTGGTGGCGGGCGGCCATCCGCACACGCAGGTCCGCATCCACAACGTCAACACCGGCAAGATCATCCGTGCCACCGTGCGGACCCCGCGGGGACGCGTGACCTACCTGGGCGATACCCGCATCGCCGGGGTACCGGGCCGGGCCGCGCCGGTCGAACTGGCCTTTCTGGATGCCGCGGGCACGCTGGGCGGCTCGTTGCTGCCGACCGGCGTCGCACGGGAGCGCATCGGCGGCGTCGATGTCAGTTGCATCGATTGCGCGATTCCCATGGTGATGATTCCGGCCGCCGCGCTCGGGTTGCGCGGCGATGAACCGACGACGCGATTGAACGGCGACGTGGCCCTGCTGCAGCGCCTGGAAGCGATACGCATCGAGGCGGGCCGACGCATGGGAATACCGGATGCGGGCAACCGGGTCATCCCGAAGCCGGTCCTGCTGGCCGCACGCGCGTCTGCGCCGGGCTTGCGGGTGCGCTACTTCATGCCACATCTGTGCCACGGCGCACTGGCCATTACCGGCGCCATCGGCATCGCCACGGCCGCCGTCACACCGGGCACGGTCGCACGGTCGCTTGCCGGTCAGGTGGACGCGCCGGGAGCGATCATCCTGGAACACCCCGGCGGTTGCCTCGACGTCTCGCTCGAACCCGCGCAGGGCGGCGTTCCCTGGACCGCCAGCGTGGTGCGGACCGCGCGGCGGCTGTTCGAGGGCAGGGTATTCGCGCATCGCCGGTCGGATCAGGATGCCCCCCGCTTGACGCGCGCCGCCTGAGCGCGGGAGCGCATCCAGCCATTCATCACCATTCCTCGGGAGGGAACAGGATGTACGGAAAACTGCTTTGCCTGGGCGCCATGCTCGCCCTGCTGTCCACCGGATGCGACCGTGGGGGCACCGCCGCGCCGACGGGCGGCAACGCCGAACCGGAAGCGGCCACGCAGACGGTGCGGATCAGCGTGGGGTCCTACAACCTCAACAATCTGCCGTTCTTCATCGCAGACGCCCAAGGCTATTTCAAGGACGAAGGGCTTGAAGTCCGCACCGAGAACTTCGCCCAGGGCGGCGCCAAGGTCCTGCAGGCGCTGGTCGCCGGTTCCACCGACGTGGCCGTCGGCTTCTACGATCACACCATCCAGATGCAGGCCAAGGGCAAGGCGGTGACCGCCTTCATGCTGCTGTCGCGGAATTCGGGGCTGGTGCTGGCCGGCGGCAACCGCAGCCCGTTTGACCCGGCCCGGCCGGAAACCATCCGCGGTACGCGCGTGGGCATCACCTCGCCGGGCTCTTCTTCGGACTTCTTCATCCGCTACTACCTGGAGCGCCACGGCATTCCGGCCTCCGCCGTGTCGCTGATCGGCGTGGGCTCGGGCGCCGCCGCCGTCGCGGCACTGGAACAGGGCAAGGTCGATCTGCTGGTGAATTACGATCCGGCGGCGACCCTGATCCAGGAACGCGGCGTCGGCCGGATCCTGATTGACGCCCGCAGCGATGCCGGCGCCCGCGAAGTCTATGGCGGCATCTATCCGACGTCCGTGCTGTACGCGCAGCAGTCGTTCATCGAGAAGCATCCGGACGCCATCCAGAAGATCGTTCGCGCGGAACGCCGCGCCCTGAAATTCATTGCCGAGAACGGCGCCGAGGCCATCGTCGCCGCGCTTCCCGACAGCTATGTCTCCGGCGACCGCGCCGTCTACGCCAAGGCGGTGGAATCGGCGCGGGGCATCTTCTCCGTCGATGGCCGGTTCACCGAGACCGACATGGCCACGCCGCTGGCGGTGCTGGCGGAGTTCAACCCGGACATCGCGGCTGCCCGCGTGGATCTGGCGAAGACCTACACGAACCGCTTCGTCGATCGGGCGTCGAGCGGGCACTGACGATTCTGTCCGGGGAGGGCAATGTCATGGCTGTACTGAATCCCGTGCGCGAGCACAGGCGGGAAATACCTTTCGCGGCACCGGTGGTGCCGGGTCCGATGGTGTCGATCGAGCGGATGACGATGGCATTCGGTGATTTCGTCGCCGTGCGCGATGTCGATATCCGGGTCGGTGATGGCGAGTTCCTGGCGATCGTCGGACCCACCGGGTGCGGCAAGAGCACCATCCTCAATGCCGTGGCCGGTCTGCTGGCGCCGGCGGCGGGCGGCGTGTCGATCGATGGCCGGCCGGTGGCCGGCATCCAGGACAGCGTCGGCTACCTGTTCCAGCAGGATGCGCTGTTGCCGTGGAAGACGGCGCTGGAGAACGTCGAACTCGGCCTGCGCTTTCGCGGTGTCGGCATGCCCGGACGTGGCCGGCAGGCGCGCGACTGGCTCGCGAAGGTCGGCCTGGCAGGGTTCGAACACCGCTATCCGCACCAGCTTTCCGGAGGCCAGCGCAAGCGCGTGCAGATGGCCCAGGCGCTGATTGTCGGGCCCAAGGTGATCCTGATGGACGAGCCGTTCTCCGCCCTGGACATCCATACCCGCCACCTGATGCAGAACGAGTTGCTGCGGCTTTGGCAGGAGGATCGCCGCTCGGTGATCCTGATTACCCACGATCTTGAAGAGGCCATCGCGCTGGGCGATCGCGTGGTGGTGCTGGCCTCGGGGCCGGGCAGTCGCGTGGTGGAGAGTTTCCACGTGCCGCTGGAACGGCCGCGCAACGTGGCTGAAATCAAGCTGGATCCGCGCTTCACCGATCTGTATCGCGATATCTGGGCCTGCCTGCGCGGGGAAGTGGAGAAGAGCTATGCGTACGGCGACTGAGCGGTTCATCCAGGCGGGTCTGGTGGTGGCCGTGTTCGGCGGCTGGCAGGCCGGGGTGGCCCTGGGCGTGATCGATCCTTTCTTCTTTCCCGCACCCTGGGACGTGGTTTCCCAGATGTATGCGTGGCTGAGCGATACCGGGTTCTACCGGCATGTCTCGGTGACGCTCACCGAAACCGCGCTGGGATACGTCATCGGCACCGTGCTGGGCGTGGCCGGCGGGGTATGGCTGGGATTGAACACCACGATCGCCCGCATCCTGGATCCCTTCATCAAGAGCTTCAACGCCATCCCGCGGGTGGTGCTGGCGCCGATCTTCGTGCTGTGGCTGGGACTCGGATTGTGGTCGAAAGTGGCGCTGGCGGTGACGCTGGTGTTCTTCATCACCTTCTTCAATGCCATGCAGGGCGTGCGCGAAGTCAATCCGACCGTGCTGGCGAATGCCCGCATCCTGGGCGCCAACCGGCGTGACCTGCTGCGGCACGTGTACTTCCCCGCGGCCGCCAGTTGGATCCTGTCGTCGCTGCGCACCTCGGTGGGATTCGCGGTGGTCGGGGCGATCATCGGCGAGTACCTGGGCGCGTCGGCGGGGCTGGGCTATCTGATCGCGCAGGCGGAGGGCAATTTCAATGCCGTCGGCGTGTTCGCCGGCATCGTGGTGCTGGCAATGTTCGTCCTGCTCATCGATCGCGTGCTCGATGTGGCCGAACACCGGCTGATTACCTGGCGTCCGCGCGCGACGGAAACAACCCGCTAGCGGGTAACCCCTGCCTGGAATCCGCTGGAGTGCAGCGGTTTCCCTTTTCCCTTTGACGAATGCAACGGCATCGGCGCCGAGGGCGTCGGCTTGCCTGGAGAAATCATGATGAGCACGAAATTGACGCCACCCTTGCTGGCACTCGCCGTGTTGTCGTCCTGCGCGACAGCCCGCGCGCAATCCGGAATCGAGACGGAAGGGCCGTCGTCCGCCGCGGTCGAACAACTTGTCCGGCAGCAGGCGGCGCGCATCCAGGCGCTGGAGGCGCGGTTGGCCGAAATCGAATCGAGTCTTGCCGGAACGCCGGTGCGCGCCGCGGACGCGGCCGGCCATCCACCGATGAGTGCCCCGGATGCCGCCGCTCTGGTGTCACGGCTTGATCGCCTGGAAGCCGCCCAGCCGGCCGTACCCAAGGTCCAATGGGCCAAGGGCGCGCCGGAGTTCTCCAGCGCGGACGGCAAGGCGAAGTTCCATCCGCGTGGCCGCTTCTTCGTGGATGCGTCCAGTACCGGCGGTTCCAGTACCGCTTCGCGCAACCTGTCGGGAACCGAGATCAGCTCGGCGCGCCTGGGCGCGGAGGGCAACTACGGCCGCCTGGGTTACGTGCTGGAAGCCGATTTCGCTGGCGATGCGGTGAGCTGGAAGTCGGCGTATGGCGCATTCGAGCATCGCCTGTTCGGCATCCCGGCCGAATTCTCGATCGGCCTGCGCCTCAACGACCGCGGCATGGATGGCGCCAGTGGCGTCTCCAACACGCCCTTCCAGAGCCGGAACGTGGTGGGTGCGATCATCATTCCGCAGCATGGGGCTTCTGATCTCGGCGTGATGCAGCGGCTGCAGGGCGAAGGCTGGCATGCCGCGCTGCATGTCAGCGGCGACGGACCGGATGAGCCGGGCAGTGGCAATGGCGCGCTGGCCTACACGCTGCGCGGCCACTGGAACCCGGTGCGCACCGAGCGGACGACGATCCATCTGGGCGGGTGGGGATTCCGCGAGCAGATCCGGGGCACCGCCAGGGCCGTGCGCGGAGCCGCCATCGGCGGCACCTTCAACGACAACCTGCGGATAGCCCCGGGGCGCGTCGCCGATGCCGACAGGAGCGAGGCGCTGGGCCTGGAGTTGGCGGCGTTCTCCGGACCGGCGTGGGTCCAGGGCGAATGGGGCGCGCGGCGGCTGCACGGCGGGGAACCAGGAGAGCGCGGGACCTTCATCCACCGTGCCCATGCGCTGGGCGCCGGCTGGTTCCTGGGCGAGGCACGGCCGGCGTACTCGGCCAGGTCCGGAACCTGGGGCCGGGTCAAGGTCGGCACGCCGGTCAGCGAAGGCGGCAGCGGCGCCTGGGAACTCAAGACCCGCTACGAATCCGCCGACTATGCCGAC
The DNA here is from genome assembly GCF_024710765.1 of Pseudoxanthomonas sp. Lineage (GTDB taxonomy): Bacteria > Pseudomonadota > Gammaproteobacteria > Xanthomonadales > Xanthomonadaceae > Pseudoxanthomonas_A. The sequence goes on along the minus strand of NZ_JANJUE010000102.1, from coordinate 2,435 downwards.
CTGCCCGGCGGCGGGCGGGGCAGCGCGTGGACCGTGGGCACCAACTGGTACCTCAACAACTGGAGCCGGCTGATGCTGGATACCGTGCGCTGGCGGGCCCGGCAGCCGGCCGGGCGTTACGCGGGGGACGACCGCGGCTACACGGTCAACATGCGTTTCCAAGTGTCCTTCTGAGGTGCGGCCGGGCCGGGCGCGATGCCCGGCCTCGGTTTCCCGCCGGGCGGGGTGGGGTATGCGGCAGAAAGTATGTATAATTCGTACATACTTCGCAGGAGCCCCGGATGGAAGCGACCGTCGCCGAACGTGGCCAGATCACCCTGCCCAAGGCCGTCCGTGACGCCCTGGGGCTGACCAAGGGCAGCGTGCTCAAGGTCGAACTGGAAGGCAGCCGGATTGTCCTGCGCAAGAGCGTGGACGACGCCATCTCGCGCGCCCGCGGCCGCTTCAAGCTGGACGGTTTCGACAGCACCGACGCGGCCATGCGCGCCCTGCGCGGCCACGCGCCCGGCGATCCGCCGGAACAGTGAGCGCCTGAGCCGACGCCATGATTGCCCTGGATTCCTCCGTCCTCATCGATCTGCTGGCCGACGGCCCGCAGGCGGACGCCGCCGAAGCCTGCCTGCGCCAGTGCCTGAGCGCGGGGCCGGTGGTGATCTGCGAAGTCGCGCTGGCCGAAGTATGCAGCGCCCTGCGCGATGGCTCGGAAGCCATGGCCGTGCTGGAGGAGATGAGCATCCGTTTCAGTCCGCTGGAAGCCAAGTCGGCGCTGCGCGCCGGCGAGATGCAGCGGCGCTACCGCCAGCGCGACGGCGCGCACCTCCGCGCGGCACCCGATTTCCTGATCGGCGCCCATGCGCTGCTCCAGTGCAATGGCCTGATCACCCGCGACGACCGGTTCTACCGTGATTACTTCAAGGGGCTGAAGTTGATCGTTCCCGTCGCGGAATGAAGTCCCACCCGTTGTTTCCCGTCACCCCACCGCATTCCGGAGTCACCATGTTGGAAGCCTATCGCCACCACGTAGCCGAGCGCGCCGCGCTGGGCATCCCGCCGCTGCCGCTGACGGCCCAGCAGACCGCCGACGTCATCGAGCTGCTGAAGGCGCCGCCGGCCGGCGAGGGCGACTTCCTGCTGGATCTGATCACCCACCGCGTGCCGGCCGGCGTCGACGACGCCGCCAAGGTCAAGGCTTCCTACCTGGCCGCGGTCGCCTTCGGCAGCGAGCAGTGCCCGCTGATCAGCCGCGAGCGCGCCACCGAACTGCTGGGCACCATGCTCGGCGGCTACAACATCCATCCGCTGGTGGAACTGCTGGATGACGCCCAGGTCGGCACCATCGCCGCCACCGCGCTCAAGCACACGCTGCTGATGTTCGACGCCTTCCACGACGTGCAGGAAAAGGCGCAGAAGGGCAATGCCAACGCCCAGGCCGTGCTGCAGAGCTGGGCCGACGCCGAATGGTTCACCAGCCGTCCGGAAGTGCCGCAGTCGCTGACCGTCACCGTGTTCAAGGTGCCGGGCGAGACCAACACCGACGACCTGTCGCCGGCGCCGGACGCGACCACCCGTCCCGACATCCCGATGCACGCCCTGGCGATGCTCAAGAACAAGCGCGATGGCGCGCCGTTCACCCCGGAGGAAGACGGCAAGCGCGGCCCGATCGCGTTCATCCAGTCGCTGACCGAAAAGGGCCATCCGGTCGCCTACGTCGGCGACGTGGTCGGCACCGGCTCCAGCCGCAAGTCGGCCACCAACTCGGTGCTGTGGTGGACCGGCGAGGACATCCCGTTCATCCCGAACAAGCGCTTCGGCGGCGTGTGCCTGGGCAGCAAGATTGCCCCGATCTTCTACAACACGATGGAAGACGCCGGCGCGCTGCCGATCGAACTGGACGTGTCGAAGATGGACATGGGCGATGTCGTCGAACTGCGTCCGTATGAAGGCAAGGCGCTGAAGAACGGCGAGGTGATCGCCGAGTTCCAGGTCAAGAGCGACGTGCTGTTCGACGAAGTGCGCGCCTGCGGCCGCATCCCGCTGATCATCGGTCGCGGCCTGACCGCCAAGGCGCGCGAGGCGCTGGGCCTGCCGGCTTCCACGCTGTTCCGCCTGCCGCAGAACCCGGCCGACACCGGCAAGGGCTACACCCTGGCACAGAAGATGGTCGGCCGCGCCTGCGGCCTGCCCGAAGTCAACGGTGTGCAGACAGGCATCCGCCCGGGCACCTATTGCGAACCGAAGATGACCTCGGTGGGTTCGCAGGACACCACCGGCCCGATGACCCGCGACGAACTGAAGGATCTGGCCTGCCTGGGTTTCAGCGCGGACCTGGTGATGCAGTCGTTCTGCCACACCGCCGCCTATCCGAAGCCGGTCGACGTGAAGACCCACCACGAACTGCCGGCCTTCATCAGCAACCGCGGCGGCATCTCGCTGCG
>NZ_JANJUE010000079.1 GCF_024710765.1 Pseudoxanthomonas sp. | reverse complement strand
CCGGGAATTTCCGGAAGGGGCATCCTGCCCCTGCCGGAAACGGCGCACATCCTTGTGCGCCGCCCTACGGGTTTTACCCGGCCCGCTTGCCACGCCTTGACGGGGGCCCGAAAGGCGAAAGCAACAGCAACAGCAAAGCAGAAGTTCGCGGCTGGAAGCCGCTCCTTCCGGAGCTGCCCTATTGGCTTTTTGAGCTTCGGGCTTTGGCTTTTGTTCTTGCTCTATGGGGGCCCCATCCGCAGCGGTGGCGCCGGTGGGTAAACCCGAAGGGCGCCGCGCACGACGCGCGGTGTTTTGGGTCGGCACACGGATGTGCCGTCCCAAAATTCCCACCGGCGACACGGACCCCAACGGCAAAGCCGTTGGGGCGCGAGGACCGGGGTGTGCTTTCTTTTGGTTACTTTTCTTTGCACAAGCAAAGAAAAGTGACGCCCCGCGGCAAGCGCACCATCGACGGCGACCGATAGCAACCACGCGCGCCAGCGCCCGACAAAGGCAAAGACTTGGTTACTTTTCTTTGCACACGCCAAGAAGCGCTTCTCAACAGCCGAATGGCTGGTCAAAGTGACTCCCGCGGAAGGCGCGCCATTGGATGTTGACCGACAGCAACCCTGCGCGTCAGCACACAGCAACCGCAAAGACTCCAAAGCGGCAAGTCCAGAGCAAACAGCAGCAGCGATGCAAGCTCCGCTCTACGAGCATCCGTTCCCGCACAGACACCGATGCCGACCAGCCACGCCCTACCCGGCAGCCGCCCGCAACAACCCCGCATCCTCACTCCGCAAATCCCGCTCCCGCCCGATCAAATGCACCTCGTTGAGGCAAGGCCGCCCCAACCGATGCACCCGCACCCGTGAGCGATACGCGCTCCCCAACGCCGAATCCAGCGGCACGATGGACCAGCCGCGTCCCTGCGCCACACTTTCCAGTGCTTCTTCCAACTCGTCGAAATGATCGCTGCGCAGCCAGCGCGCCGGCAACGGCAACTGCTGGCTTTCGAACCAGCGGAAGAACACGTATTCGAACTCTTCGTAGGTGACGAACGGCAGCGCGGCGATGTCGCCGGCTCGCGGTGTCGCCTTGCGGGTCTTCGGTCCCACCAAAGCCAGTTCCTCGCTGCCCAGCGGCACCGAGGCGATGCCGGTGGTCACCAGCGGCCGGTAGCTCACGCCCAGCGCCACCCGTCCGGTCTCCAGCAACGCGAGCACCTGGCTGGCGGTGCGGAACAGCACTTCCAGCAGACGTCCCTCCGGCAGCAGGCCCAGCAGGCGCGGCACCAGCCGATAGCGGCCGAAGCCGGATACGCAGGCGATCCGCAGCGGTTCGGCGGCCACGTCCTCGCGCACGTTCTCCCAGGCCTGGCCCAGGTCCAGGTAGGCGCGTTCGATCGACGCGGCCAGCACCCGTCCGCGCGGGGTCAACACCAGCCGGCTGCCGCTGCGACGAAACAGTGGCGTGCCGAGCTGGCCTTCGAGCTGCTGCAGGTCGTAGGTGACCGCCGAAGGCGATTTGTGCAGGGCGCGCGCGGCGGCGTTGACGCCACCTTCGGCGACCACGGTGCGGAATACGGCCAGGCGGCGGAAATCGGGGAGCATCGGCGGATCGGCGAACGGGGGAACCCGGATGGTACGGCGTGCGCGGTCGTTCCATCGCATCGAACGGGGGCGCGGGTATTTGAAATGGCCGCCGGCCGCGCCAGCGCCTAGCCTGTGGCCATCCCCTCGCCGGAACCATTCCATGCGCCGTCTGTTCGCCTGCCTGCTGTTGGCCGCCGCCCTGCCCACCGCCCACGCCGCCTCGCCCGCCGGTTCCACCCGCGACAGCGGCGACGCGGCGCACCTGTTCGGCTACTGGCCCAAGCCGGGCCAGCGCGCCGCGTTCGACGAAGGCTATCGCCGGCACCTGGCCTGGCATCGCCAGGCCGGGGACCCGCTGGTCTGGTACGGCTGGTATGTCAGCGACGGCAAGCGCGCGGGCATGTTCGTCGATGGCAGTTTCGGCGCACCGTTCGCCGCGTTCGACCAGCGCGTCGATCCGGCCGGCGACGGCGCCGACGCGGGTCGCAACGTCACCCCGTTCGTCGAGCCGGCGTTCCGCGCCAGCTACCGGCTGCGGCGGGATCTGAGCAGCGGCTTCCCGCTGGAACGCTGGCAACCCTCGCCCCGGCTCCAGGTCACCCGCTACATGGTCCGGCCGGACGCGCGCGCGGCCTTCGAACAGGCGGTCCGGCTGGCCCGCGCCGCGCTGCCCGCCGACGCCCCCGCGCACACCTGGTACGAACCGGTCAGCGGCGACGCGCCCGGTTACCTGCGGCTGGTCGCCCGGCAGGGCTGGCGCGATCATGATCGCGGCGCCGACAATCTCGACGCCCTGCTCGCCCGCTCGTCCGATCCGCAGGCCAAGGTAGTCGCGGCGGCGCTGGCGGACTCCGTGATCTCGGCCGATATCGAGACCTGGGAATACCGGGTCGACCTGAGCCTGATTCCAAACCGCTGAGCCACGCCCTGCCTGGTGCCGGGCCGGTGCCGGGCCGTAGGAGCGACGTGAGTCGCGACCACCCAGCCGGCCGCCAGCCGGACACTCCGAGCTCGCGCCCCATGTCGCTCCTGCCGGAGGTCCGTGTCCGGGAGGTCGCCACAACGGTTCCTTGACGGGATTCACCCGAAGTCGGATTTCCGGCACTAGACTTGCATCCGGAAACACGACGAAATCACCGATGATGGCGCCACGGGGCGCCGAACCGTTACCGGGATGACCCCCAAGAATCGCGACATCCGCCTGGAACTGATCACCCTGCTGGGCGTGACCACGACCGTGGTGATCGCCGCTTTCGCGATCTACCGGCTCGCGCACGGCAACCTGACCGCGCTGCTGGTGGACACGGTGATCGCCGGCGCCATCCTGGGCGTGGTGGTGTATGCCCGGGCCAGCGGCAACAGCCAGCGCGCCGGCAACCTGATGTGCCTGCTGAACTCCTGCGGCTGCCTGCTGGCGGTCGGCCTGATCGGCCCGATCGCCCTGACCTGGCTGTACCTGGTGCTGCTGACCAATTTCTTCCTCGCCGACCGGCGGCTGGCGCTGGGCGCCGGGCTGGCCATGCTGGTGGCCCTGTGCCTGCTGCCCGGGGTGTTCCCCGACATGTTCCATGCCGTCTCCACCCTGGTGACGGCGGCGCTGACCGCGCTGTTCTCCTACACCTTCGCCACCCGCAGCCAGGACGACCGGGTGGAACTGCAGGAACTGGCCTCGCTGGACGCGCTGACCAACGTTCCCAACCGCCGGATGATGGAGCGCGCCCTGACCCTGGCGGTGGAGCAGCAGGCGCAGGGCCGCGGCAGGTACGGACTGATCGTGCTGGATCTGGACCGCTTCAAGGAGGTCAACGACCTCTACGGCCACGCGGCCGGCGACGACGCCATCGCCGATCTGGCCTCGATCCTGCGCTACGAGATGCGCAAGGACGATCAGGTGTACCGGTTCGGTGGCGAGGAATTCGTGGTGCTGTTGCAGGTGACCAGCCGCGACGAGCTGGAGGCGGCCACGGAACGCCTGCGCAAGGCGGTGCGGGGTTCGCTGCGCGGGCCGGGGGGACGCATCACGATTTCTCTGGGCGGCGCGCTGCTGGGGCATGAGCGGGACTGGCATGACTGGTTTTCGCGGGCGGATGCGGCGTTGTATCGGGCCAAGTCGAATGGGCGCGATAGTTATGTGATTGCCGAAGATTTGTTTTGAGTCGGCTCTTCTAGAAATGATCCGCCCGGACAGGGCAGACGCTCGCTGGGTTTTTTTTCGTTGTCGTCCTGGCGCTGACGCGGGGCGTTGCTATCGGTTCTCGCAGATGGCAACCATGCGCGTCAGCGCCCAGCAGCCCAGCAGCCCCGCAGCCTGCCCAAGCGAAACTCAACAGCGAACCACACAAGCAGCGCAGCAAACTCCGCTCCACGGGGGCTCCTGTTCCTTGTTGGCGAAAAAGGCGCCTGCCAATGGCAACGCCCGGTTTCCGTCACCGGACTGGAACAGTCCTTGCACGAAGGCGACCAGGTTTCCCTGACACACCCCCATGGCCGAGCAGGACGAAAGCGGCGAACGCACCGAACAACCCAGTGAAAAACGCCTGCGCGAGGCCCGTGAGCAGGGCAACATCCCGCGCTCCCGCGAACTGGCGACGGCGGCGGTGTTCGGTGCCGGCGTGGTCGCCCTGCTGACGATGTCGGCGCCGCTGGCGCGCGGCTCGCTGGGCTGGATGAAGATCGCGCTCAGCCCGGACCCGCAGCTGTTCAAGCACCCGGATCAACTGTTCGGCCACGTCGGCGCGCTGATGCTGCAACTGCTTTGGGTGGTCCTGCCGATGGTCGTCCTGTGCGTGCTGGCCGGGTTCATCGGTCCGGTCCTGATGGGCGGACTGCGGTTCTCCGGCAAGGCGTTGACCCCGGACCTGAAGCGGCTCAGCCCGCTGGCGGGCATCAAGCGCCTGTACGGCGCCGAGAGCGTGGCCGAACTGCTGAAGTCGTTGCTGCGCGTGGCCTTCGTCGGCCTGGCCGCGGGCCTGAGCCTGAAGCTGGGCCTGAACGCCCTGCGCGAGCTGCTGACCATGCCGCTGGAACAGGCGGTGCGTTCGGGCATGGGCTTCGCCGGGGGCCTGCTGCTGGCCTGCGCCGGCGCCTTGGCGCTGCTGGCCGCCATCGACGCCCCATACCAGAAGTGGAACTGGATGCGGAAGCTGAAGATGACCCGCCAGGAATTGCGCGAGGAACTGAAGGAAAGCGAGGGCAGGCCGGAGGTGAAGGGCCGGATCCGGCAGATGCAGCACCAGTTGTCGCAGCGCCGGATGATCGAGGAAGTGCCGACCGCCGACGTCATCGTGGTCAACCCGACCCACTACGCGGTGGCCCTGAAGTACGAAGCCGGGCAGATGGGCGCCCCGCGCGTGGTCGCCAAGGGCGTGGACGAAATCGCCCTGCGCATCCGCGAGGTCGCCGAGGCCCACCGGGTCGCCATCGTCTCGGCGCCGCCACTGGCACGGGCCTTGTATCGCGAAGGGCAACTCGGCCGGGAGATCCCCGTGAGACTGTATACCGCCGTCGCCCAGATCCTGTCCTACGTCTACCAGCTGCGCGCCTGGCGCGACGGCACCCTGGCCGATCACCCGGATCCGCCGTCGGTGGACGTGGATGAGGGCAAGCCGGCATGAGCGCGGTTCCCAGCCCCACCTCGCGGATGATGGACATGCTGCGCCACGGCCTGGGCGCGCCGCTGATCGTGCTGGCGATGCTGGCCATGGTCATCGTCCCGCTGGCGCCGCCGGTGCTGGACGCGCTCTTCAGTTTCAACATCGCCATCTCGCTGGTGGTGCTGCTGGCGGTGGTCTACGTGCGCCGCCCGCTCGACTTCACCATCTTCCCGATCGTGCTGCTGATGACCACGATGCTGCGGCTGGCGCTCAACGTGGCGTCCACCCGCGTGGTGCTGCTGCACGGCCAGGACGGCCACGGCGCGGCCGGCAAGGTCATCGAGGCGTTCGGCGAGTTCGTGGTCGGCGGCAATTTCGCGGTCGGCCTGGTGGTGTTCGCGATCCTGACCATCATCAACTTCGTGGTCATCACCAAGGGCGCCGGGCGCATCTCGGAAGTGTCGGCGCGCTTCATCCTCGACGCGATGCCCGGCAAGCAGATGGCGATCGACGCCGACCTCAACGCCGGCCTGCTGACCCGCGAGGAAGCCAAGGCCCGGCGCGAGGAAGTGCGCGAGGAAGCCGACTTCTATGGCGCGATGGACGGCGCCAGCAAGTTCATCCGCGGCGACGCCATCGCCGGCATCCTGATCCTGTTCATCAACCTGGTCGGCGGCCTGGCGCTCGGCGTGCTCCAGCACGGCCTGCCGGTCGGCGAGGCGGCCAAGATCTACACCCTGCTGTCGATCGGCGACGGCCTGGTGGCGCAGCTGCCGGCGCTGCTGGTGTCCTCGGCGGTGGCGATGCTGGTCACCCGCGCCTCGCGCGCCCAGGACATGGGCGGCGCGATGGTCGGCCAGGTGTTCGGCCAGCACAAGGCGCTGGCGGTGGCGGCCAGCCTGATTGGCGTGGTCGGGCTGGTCCCGGGCATGCCCAATGTCGTGTTTTTGACGCTGGCGGCGGTGCTCGGCTACATCGCCTGGAAACTGTGGAAAAAGCAGCAGCCCGGCGCCGGCGGCGAAAGCGGCGCGGCCGCCGATCCCGCCCTGCCCGCGCCGCCCAACCCGCAGGCCGAACTGACCTGGGACGAAGTGCGGCCGGTGGATCCGCTGGGGCTGGAGGTCGGCTACCGGCTGATTCCGCTGGTGGACAAGGCGCAGGGCGGCGAACTGATGTCGCGGATCAAGGCGGTGCGCCGCAAGCTCACCCAGGATCTGGGTTTCCTGGTGCCGCCGGTGCACATCCGCGACAACCTGGAACTGCCGTCCAACGGCTACCGCCTGCTGGTGCATGGCGTGCCGGTCGCCACCGCCGAGATCCATCCGGACCGCGAACTGGCGCTGGATCCGGGCGGCGCGTTCGGCGCGCTCGACGGCATTCCCGGACGGGATCCCGCGTTCGGCCTGGACGCCACCTGGATCACCCCCGCCCAGCACGCGATGGCCGAGTCGCTGGGCTACACCGTGGTCGACGCCTCCACCGTGGTCGCCACCCATCTCTCGCACCTGGTGCGCGAACACGCGCCGGAACTGCTGGGCCACGAGGAAGTGCAGCAACTGCTCGCCAACCTCGGCAAGACCGCGCCCAAGCTGGTCGAGGACCTGACCCCCAAGACCCTGACGCTGTCGACGGTGGTGCGGGTGCTGCAGAACCTGCTGATCGAACGCGTGCCGATCCGCCAGTTGCGCCGCATCGTCGAAGCGCTGGTCGAATTCGGCCCGCAGAACCCGGATTCGGCCGCGCTCACCGCCGCCGTGCGCACCTCGCTGGGCCGCTTCATCGTCCAGGAGATTTCCGGCATGGCGCCGGAACTTCCCGTCTACACCCTGGCGCCGCAACTGGAACGCGTCTTGCAGGACAGCGTGCAGGGCACCGGCGCCGCGCTGGAACCCGGCCTGGCCGAACGGCTCCACCAGAGCCTGGCCGACTGCGTCGCCCAGCAGGATGCGCGCAGCGAGCCGGCAGTGGTGCTGGTCCCCGGTGGCGTCCGCGCCGCGCTGGCGCGACTGGTCCGGCACAGCGTTCCCACGCTGTCGGTCCTGTCCTACAGCGAAGTGCCGGAGGACAAGCGGTTGAAGCTGGTGGGAACGATTAGTTGATTGGCTCGGGAATGGGGAATCGGGAATGGGGAATCGCAACAGCGGATTCCCCTCGCGGAGACAGACGATGAAACGAATACGAAACAGCGATGAGAACCCCGGCCGCATCGGCGCCGTGAGCTCTTCGATTCCCCATTCCCGATTCTCTATTCCCGGCCTCATCCCATGAAAATCAAACGTTTCGTCGCTCCCGACATGCGCACCGCCTTCGCGCTGGTCCGGCAGGAACAGGGACCGGACGCGGTGATCCTGTCCAACCGGATGACCGACGACGGCGTCGAGATCGTGGCGGCCTCCAACTACGACGAGACCCTGGTGCAGCGGACGCTGGAAGCGATGCGTCCGGCCGCGCCCGCCGAACCGGCGCCGGTGGTTCCGTCGTTCGCGCGTGGCGCGCAGGCGCAGGTTCGAAACGAACCGCCCGCGTCTTCCACTTCCACCGCGCCCGCGCTGTCGCCGGCCGAAGCGGCCGCCGCCTACTTCAGCCGGGTGGCCGCCGCGCCCGCGACCAACGACCCGCAGGCGCCCGTCGCGTCCGTCGTGCCGAGCGCACCCGCCGCGCCGATCGCCGCGTTCGAATCCGAACGCCCCGCCCCGGCCACCTTCGCCGTGGATCCGCAGTCCTTCGCCGCGCGCCTGGCCGCCAGCCTGCCGCCGGTTCCGGTGGACATTCCCACATCCGCACCCGCCCCCGAGCCGGTGGCCGCCGCGCCTCACGCGGACATGCCGGCCGCGCCGACCCTGAGCGTGGTCGCCGACAACGCCGCGCGCGCCCGCGCCGAGGACGAACAGCTGGTGCAGATGCGCGCCGAACTGGCGGCGATGCGCGAGATGATCGAAAGCGAAATGCACCGCCTCACCGACGAGCGCCTGCGCGGTTCGCCGGTGCGCGCGCAGGCGATGGACCTGCTGGACGATTACGGCTTCGATGCCGGCATCACCCGCGACGTCGCCCTGCAGATTCCCGCCGATACCGAACTGCATCGTGGCCGCGGCCTGATGCTGGGCCTGTTGTCGCGCAAGCTGCCGATCCTGCCGCAGGATCCGCTGGAACAGGGCGGCGTGATCGCCCTGGTCGGCCCGACCGGTGCCGGCAAGACCACCACCATCGCCAAGCTGGCGGCGGCCTACGCCGACCGCCACAATCCGCGCGACGTGGCCCTGGTCACCACCGATACCGTGCGCGTCGGCGGCCGCGAACAACTGCACAGCTACGGCCGCCAACTGGGCATCGCCGTGCACGAGGCCGACAGCGACGTGCGCCTGGCCCAGACCCTGGAGCGCCTGCGCGACTACAAGCTGGTGCTGATCGACACCGCCGGCATGGGCCAGCGCGATCGCAACCTGGTCGGCCAGCTCAACTGGCTGCGCGCCGCCGGACAGGTGCATACCCTTCTGGTGCTGCCGGTCAACTCGCATTTCGGCGATCTGGACGAAGTGGTCCGCCGCTTCAGCGGCGCCCAGCCGCACGGCGTGGTGCTGACCAAGGTGGACGAGACCGGCCGGCTCGGCAGCGCCCTGTCCGTCATCGTCGATCACCAGTTGCCGATGGCCTGGATCACCGATGGCCAGCGGGTGCCGGACGATCTGCACCGCGCCAGCGCGCCCAACCTGGTCCTGCGCCTGGATCAACTGCGTCGGGAAGCCGACGAACCCAGCCACGCGGAGACGATCCATGTCGCATGAACACCTGCTGCAGACCAATCCGCGCAACACGCCGCCATTGGCCGGCGCCTACCACCCGGTCCGGGTGATCGCGGTGACCGGCGGCAAGGGTGGCGTCGGCAAGACCAATGTGTCGGTCAACCTGGCGGCGTCGCTGGCCGAAATGGGCAAGCGCACCCTGCTGATGGACGCCGACCTCGGCTTGGCCAACGTCGACGTGCTGCTCGGGCTGACCCCCAAGTACACCCTGGCCGATCTGGTCGCCCAACGCTGCCAGTTGGAGGACGTGTTGCTGGAAGGCCCGGAGGGATTGCTGATCGTCCCGGCCTCGTCGGGTTTCCGGCACATGGCCGAACTCTCGCCGGCCGAGCACGTCGGCCTGGTCAACGTGTTCTCCGAACTGCAGCGCGCCCTGGACGTGATGGTGGTGGATACCGCCGCCGGCATCACCGACAGCGTGCTGACCTTCTGCCAGGCCGCGCAGGACACCGTGGTGGTGGTGTGCGACGAGCCCGCCTCGATCACCGACGCCTACGCCCTGATCAAGGTGCTTTCGCGCGAGCGCGGCGTGGACCGCGTGCACGTGATCGCCAACATGGTCCGCGACCCCAACGAGGGCCGCAAGCTGTACGAGAAGCTGGCCCGCGTGTGCGAGCGCTTCCTCGGCGACGTCGCCCTGCACTACCTGGGCGCGGTGCCACAGGATGACTGGCTGCGCCGCGCGGTGCAGCGCCAGCAGGCGGTGGTGAAGGCGTATCCGGGCAGTCCGTCCGCGCGCGCCATCAACGAAATCGCCCGGGTCGCCGCACGCTGGCAGCCGCCGTCCGGCGCCCGCGGCAACGTCGAGTTCTTCGTCGAACGCATGATCAACCGGAGCGTGCCTGCATGAGTACCGGCGCCGCCCAATACCGTGCCGTCCAGAAAGCGGCGGCCACCGACTTCGTCACGGTGCACGCGGACCTGGTCCGCCGCATCGCCCATCACCTGGCTGCGCGCCTGCCCGCCAGCGTGGAGGTCGACGACCTGATCCAGGCCGGCATGATCGGCCTGCTCGAAGCCTCGCGCAGCTACGACGCCGAACAGGGCGCCTCGTTCGAGACCTTCGCCTCGATCCGCATCCGCGGCTCGATGATCGACGAGATCCGCCGCGGCGACTGGGTACCGCGCTCGGTGCACCGGCGCGCCCGCCAGGCCGCGGCCACCGTGCGCGAGATCGAGCAGCGCACCGGCCGCGCCGCCATCGCCACCGAAGTGGCGTCGGCGATGGAGATGCCGCTGCCCGAGTACCTGCGCCTGCTGGAGGACGCCGCCCGCGGCCAGGTGCTGAGCCTGGAATCGCACATCGAGGACCACGGCGAACCGCAGACCGCGGTCACCGGCGGCCCCAGCCCGCAGCAGCAGCTCGAACGCGGCGAGTTCCGCCAGTCGCTGATCAAGGCCATCGGCCAGTTGCCCGAACGCGAGCAGTTGGTGCTGTCGATGTACTACGAGCAGGAGCTCAACCTGAAGGAAATCGGCGCGGTGCTCGGCGTCAGCGAATCGCGCGTCTGCCAGATCCACGGCCAGGCCATGCTGCGCCTGCGCGGCCGGCTGAATGTATTCGAGAGCGTGGATGCCGGGCTGGAGGACTAGGGCGGGATTGGGGATTGGGGATTGGGGATTCGCAAGAGCCTTTTGCTTTTGCCTCCCCCTTTGAAAAAGGGGGATTGAGGGGGATTTGCTCTTGGCGCCAAAAGCAAATCCCC
>NZ_JANJUE010000073.1 GCF_024710765.1 Pseudoxanthomonas sp. | reverse complement strand
CGGCGTCGCCGGCGGCGCGGCGACGGGCGCGGGTGCAACGAAAGGGGGCTCCGGCGCAGGAGGGACGGATTCGGGTACCGCGCGCTCGGCGACGGCGCGCTCCGGCGCGACGGGTTCCGGCGCAGGCGGCTCCCGCCCGCGCGTGGCATCCGCGGCACGCGCGCCGGGCGCGGCGCCGCCGTGCAGTTGATCGAGCAGGGCTTCGAACTCGTCGTCGCTGATCAGATCGCCGGCGGGCGGCGCGATCGTCGCGGGTGTCGCCTCGACGGGTGTCATCGGGATCTCCCCGGTCTCTGGAAGGGGCGTGGGTGGATCGGACGCCACCGGAGTGGCGGCGGGCTGCGCGACTTCCATCCGTTGCAGCGCCAGGATGGCGTCCGGGTCGTCGGCCACGGCGATGCCGCGGGTCGTGGCGAGCAGGCGTTCCAGCACGTCTTCGTGTTCGGCGTCGAACGCGTCCGTGCCGTCGCCGGCGTCCCCGGCGGGCGTGACGAGGCTCAGCGCGACGGTGGCCGAGGTCCGGTCGGCGTCGTGATCGATCGGCGGCGGGTTCGCCACCGCCTGCAACACCGGCGGCGGGGCCGGCGCGGCGACCACCGGCGCGGGCGCGGGCGCGATATCCGCGCCCAGCAGATCCCGCAGGTAGTCGTCGAGCGCCGGCTGCGCGCTCACGCGGCCTGCTCCATCTGCACGCGCTCGCTGCTCAGCAGCCAGTCGAGCGCGCGCCGATAGGCGGACAGGCCACGGCCCGGATACTGATCCGCCGCCAGCGGCTTGACCAGTTCATCGACGCTGCAGATGCGGGTGTCGTTGGGAATGGCGTCTTCCCACACGCGCTCGCCGTGGGCTTCCTGCATCTGCCGCAGGGTGTCGTTGCCGGTGCGGGTGCGCTTGTCGTGCAGGGTGGGCAGCACGGAGGCCGGCAGCGGACGGCGGCGCGAACGTTCGATCATGTCCACGGTCCGGCACATGCCGGCCAGGCCGTGCAGCGCCAGCGGCTCGGTCTGGGTGGGGATGATCACGCGATCGGCGGCGGCCAGCGCGTTGACCATCAGCAGGCCCAGCGTGGGCGGGCAATCGAACAGCACGTAGTCGTAGTCCTGGCCGCCGCGCGCCAGTGCGTTCGCCAGCGCCAGGCCAAGGCCGGGCTGGGTGGCGCTGCGGCGTTCCAGCGTGGCCAGCGCGGTCTGCGCGGCGACGAAGGAGAGATTCTCGATGCCGGTCGCGCGCACCAGCGGCGCCAGCTCCGCGCTGGCCTGGTCGAACAGGTCCAGCACGCCGGCGGGCGCCGGTTCGGCCGGCACGCCGAAGGCGCGGGTCAGCGAGGAATGTGGATCCAGATCCATCAGCAACACGCGGTGGCCGCGCATCGCCAGGCCACGACCCAGCGCCAGGGTGGTGGTGGTCTTGCCCACGCCGCCCTTCTGGTTGGCGATTGCCCACACGCGCATCAGTTCAATCCTCCTTCAAGGGTGGGCGCCAGCGCATCGGCGTCGGCGGCCGTGGCGGGCGTCAGTGTTTCGACCGGCGTCGGCGCGATGGCCGGCGCGGCGGGCGAGGCGGCAATCGCCGGCAGCGAACCGCCCGGCGCGTGCTCGCCCTCGCTGGCCAGGATCACCAGCAGCACCCGGCGGTTGCTGTTGCGGCCTTCGGCGGTGGCGTTGTCGCCGATCGGACGGAACTCGCCGTAGCCGATCATCGCCAGCCGTTCCGGCGGGATGCCGTCGCGCACGAACAGGTGCACCACGCTTGCCGCGCGCGCGGCCGACAGTTCCCAGTTGGAAGGGAACTGGAACGTGCGGATCGGGCGGTCGTCGGTATACCCCTCCACCCGCACGCCGTTGGGCACGCCGGCCAGCACGTCGGCCAGGCTGGACACGGTGCGCTGCGCGGCCGGTTCCAGCGCGGCCGAGCCGGTGGCGAACAGGATGTCGCTGTTGATCTGCACTTCCAGCCAGAGTTCGGCGCGGCGCACCACCACCAGTTTCTGGTCGACCAGCGGCGCCAGCGCCTTCTCGATGTTGTCGGCGATGGTGTCCAGTTGCTGGTGCGCGTTCTGCATGCCCTTGGCGTCCACGCTCATGTTCATCTGCGAGGCCATCGCCGCCAGCAGGGTGACGTTGGGTGCGGGCGAGGGCGCGGACGGGCCCTGCTTGGCGCCGGACTTGATCGGCGAGGGGCGATCGAAATCGGCGCCCTGCAACTGGTGGTTGCCGACCTGGACCGGATTGATGGTGCGCGGCGCGCCGCCGAACGCGGCGGTGAGCGCGTCGGCCATCACCCGGTACTTGCCCTCGTTGAGGGTGGAAATGGCGTACATGACCACGAAGAAGGCCAGCAGCAGCGTCATCAGATCGGCGTAGGGAATGGCCCAGGCCTCGTGGTTGACGTGTTCCTCGTGGGATTTCCGGCGTGCCATGCGGGTGCCCGATCAGTGCAGGAAGCCGGCCAGCTTGGATTCGATGTTGCGCGGGTTCTCGCCCTGGGCAATCGCGATCAGGCCCTCGATGATCATCTCGCGCTCGCGGCTCTGTCCGCCGATCACGCTTTTCAGCTTGCTGGCGACCGGCAGGAAGAACAGGTTGGCCGAGGCGATGCCGTAGATGGTGGCGGTGAACGCGGCGGCGATGCCGTGGCCCAGCTTGCTCGGGTCGGCCAGGTTCTTCATCACCGCGATCAGGCCGAACACGGCGCCGATGATGCCCAGCGTGGGCGCGTAGATGCCCATCGCCTCGAACACCTTGGCGGCGGCCAGGTCCTGGTGTTCCTGGCTGTTGAGATCGATTTCGAGCATGTGCCGGATGGCTTCCGGCTCCAGGCCGTCGACCAGCATCTGCAGGCCCTTCTTCAGGAACGGATCGTTCTGTTCGTTGACCAGTGGTTCCAGTCCCAGCAGGCCCTGCTTGCGGGCGATGTTGCTCCACTCGACGATCTGCGCCACCAGGCTGTCGTGGTTGGCGCCGGGGGGGCGGATCACCCAGCGCGCAATCGACACCGCGCGCTTGAACACCGCCGGTGGCGTGTGCACCAGGATCGCGGCGACGGTGCCGAGGATGACGATGACGAAGGCCGCCGAGGACCACAACGACGACACGCCGGCGCCCTTGAGGATGCTGCCACCGACGAGGGCGACCAGGGCGAGGATGAGACCGATGAGGCTGAAGATATCCATATGCGGTGGTATCGGCCGTGGCGGCGCGGACTTGAGTTGGCGGAGGCGATCCGGTCCTGCCCGGTCTTCGACCGCGGGCGGCTTGCCGGGACGAATCGACAAGTCCGGGATTCGTGTCGGGGGCGGGATATCAGCGGAGCAAGCTCAGCACCACGGGTGTTGCATGCGCCCCCATCCGCCCCCGTATCAAGTACGGGGCAGGCTCTTCGGGCACCTTCCCTCGCGGGCGGGGGAAGGGGAGCGGGACGGTCACGCGGCCGCTTCGCGCAGGCCGTCCACGTCCAGGATCAGGGCCATGCGGCCGTCGCCGATCAGGGTCGCGCCGGCGTAGCCGCGCAGGCCGCGCACCGCGCGCGGCAGCGGCTTGATCACCACTTCCTCGCGTCCGCGCACCTGATCCACCACCAGGCCGAAGCGCTGGTCGCCCATCTGCAACACCACGATGGTCAGCAGCGGCGCCTTGATCGCCTCCACGCCCAGCCAGCGGCGCAGGTCGACCAGCGGCAGCGTGTTCGATTGCCGGTCCAGCACGGCCTGGCCGTCGAACCAGCGCAGGCTGGAGGCCGGTGCATGCAGCACCTCCATCACCCGCGCCAGCGGCAGCGCGTAGACCGGGTCGCCGGCCTGCACCAGCAGGGTCGGCAGGATCGCCAAGGTCAGCGGCACCCGGATCAGGAAACGGCTGCCGCGGCCCAGCTGGGAATGGATCTGGATCTGGCCGCTGAGTTCGCGGATGCGCGACTGCACCACGTCCATGCCGACGCCGCGGCCGGAAATGTCGGTGATCTCGGCCTTGGTGGAAAAGCCCGGCAGGAAGATCAGCTGCAGGCATTCGTCATGCGAGAGGCGAGCCGCCGCTTCCGGATCGATCAGGCCCTTTTCCAGCGCCTTGTCGCGCAGCCGTTCGGGATCGATGCCGGCGCCGTCGTCGCGGATCTCGATGGTGACGTAGTCGCCTTCCTGCTGCGCCGCCAGCCGGACCTGGCCGCTGCGCGGCTTGCCGGTGGCCTCGCGCAGGTCGGGCAGTTCGATGCCGTGGTCGATGGCGTTGCGGACCAGGTGCACGAGCGGATCGGACAGCGCTTCGACCAGATTGCGATCCAGTTCGGTGTCCGCGCCGATCAGTTCGAGGTCCACTTCCTTCTTCAGCGAGCGGGCGACGTCGCGCGCGACCTTGGGGAAGCGCGAGAACACCTTGCCGACCGGCTGCATGCGGGTGCGCATGACCGCGTTCTGCAGGCGCGCGGTGGCGATATCCAGGCCACTGACCGCGCGATCCAGTTCCTCGTCGCGCAGGCGCGCGCGCAGGGTCTTCAGGCGATTGCGCGAGAGCACCAGTTCGCCGACCAGGTTGACGATCGCGTCCAGCCGCCTGGTGTCCACGCGGATGGTCTGCTCGGCCTCGCTGGCGCGCGCGGCCGGACGCGGTGGCGCGGCCGAAGGCGCCACGGGGCGCGGTGGCGCGGACGCCGGGGGCGCGGCCTTCGGTGGCGGGACGACCGCCGCGCCGGGCACGGCGCCGCCATGCAACTGATCCAGCAGCGCTTCGAACTCGTCCTCGCTGA
>NZ_JANJUE010000054.1 GCF_024710765.1 Pseudoxanthomonas sp. | reverse complement strand
CTTTAAGCGCGCCGCCTGGGGCCACCGCACTGCACGCACAACCGGGGGTCACGGGCCGCTCGTCCGGTCGCTCCTACGGGGATGCGGGCGATTCAGGCCAGCAGGCTGCGGGCCTTCTTCAGCGCGGCGACGAAGGCCTCGATTTCGGCGTGGGTGTTGTAGAACGCCAGCGACGCACGGCAGGTGGCGGCCACGCCGAAGAACTGCAGCAGCGGGTGCGCGCAGTGCTGGCCGGAGCGGATCGCCACGCCTTCCAGATCCAGCAGGGTGGCCAGGTCGTGGGCGTGGGCGCCCTCGACCAGGAACGAAATGACCGCGGCCTTGTCTGGCGCGGTGCCGAAGATGCGCAGGCCTTCTATCCCGCGCAGTTCCTCGGTGGCGTGGGCCAGCAGTTCGGCCTCGCGTGCCTCGATGTTGGCCATGCCGACCGATTCGAGGTAATCCACCGCCGCGCCCAGACCGACGAAGCCGGCGATGTTGGGCGTGCCGGCCTCGAACTTGTGCGGGGGATCATTGAACACGGTGCCGTCGAAGCTGACTTCCTTGATCATCTCGCCGCCGCCGATGAAGGGCGGCATCGCCTGCAGGTGCTCGCGCTTCGCCCACAGGGCGCCGGTGCCGGTCGGCCCGCACATCTTGTGGCCGGTCAGCGCATAGAAATCGCAGCCGATCGCGGCCACGTCGATCGGCCGGTGCGGCGCCGCCTGGGAACCGTCCACGACCGTGACGATGCCGCGCCTGCGCGCCTCGCGGCAGATGTCGCGGACCGGGTTGACCGTACCCAGTACGTTGGAGACGTGGGTGACCGCCAGCAGCTTCACTTCCGGCGTCATCGCCGCGTACAGGCCCGGCAGGTCCAGCGAACCGTCCGGCAGGATTTCCGCCACCCGCACGCGCGCGCCGGTGCGCTGGGCGACCAGTTGCCACGGCACGATGTTGGCGTGGTGTTCCATCCGCGAGACCAGGATCACGTCGCCCGGGCCCAGCCGCGGCAGCACCCACGAGTAGGCGACCAGGTTGATCGCGAAGGTAGTGCCGCTGCACAGGATCAGTTCGTCCGCACGCACGTTGAGGAAGCGGGCCAGCTTGCGGCGCGCGCCCTCGTAGGCGTCGGTGGCCTCGGTGCCGAGCGTGTGCACGGCGCGGCTGACATTGGCGTTGTGGAGGCGGTAGAACGTATCTGTGGCAGCTATCACCGACGCCGGCTTCTGGCCGGTGTTGGCGCTGTCGAAATAGATCAGCGGCTTGCCGTGGACCTGGCGCTCCAGCAGCGGAAAGTCGGCGCGCACGGCCGCCCAGTCGGGGGCGGTGGCCGGATCCCGGTGGCTGGCGGGGCCGGCGCTCATGCCGCGCCCAGCCCGGCCAGGGCCTGGTCGATGCGCTGCGACAGCAACTCGCGCACCGCCGGGTTGGCGATGATCGCCAGCGGTTCGCGGCAGAAAGCGGCGGTCAGCAGCTGCTGCGCCTCGGTTTCCGGAAGGCCGCGCGAGCGCAGGTAGAACAGGGCGTTGGCGTCCAGCCGGCCAACGGTCGCGCCGTGCGCGGCCTTGACCTCGTCGGCATGGATTTCCAGCACCGGCTGGGTGTCGATCTCGGCGTTTTCCGACAGCAGCAGGTTCTTGTTCGACAGCGCCGCATCGGTACCGTCGGCGCCCTCGCGGATCAGGATGCCGCCATGGAACACCGTGCGGCCGCGACCGGCGCCCAGGCCGCGCCAGGTCAGCTCGCAGGCGGTATCGCGGGCGATGTGGTCGATGCCCAAGCGGGTATCGAGGTGGCGGCGGCCGTCGGCCAGCAACACGCCGTTGGCGACCAGGCGTGCGTTGTTGCCTTCCAGCCGGACGTTCAGTTCGTGCCGGGACAACGCACCGCCCAATTCCAGATCGACGCGGCGATACTCGGCCTCGCTTGCCAGCACCGCATCGGTCCGCAGCAGGTGGGTGGCGCGATCACTGTCTTCCTGGACGCGCGCATGCGCGAGCCGCGCGCCACGGCCGACATGGACATGGACCAGCGTGTTGGCCAGATGGGCGTGCGGACCGGTGCCGAAATGATGCTCGAACACCTTCAGCGACGCACCTGCGCGCAGTTCGATCAGGTTGCGCAGGTGCCAGGCGCGATCGGCATCGTCGGGCGCGCCGATGAATACCAGGTGCAGCGGCGTTTCGACCGCGACGCCCTCGTCCACCCGCAGCAGCACGCCCTCGTTGGCCAGCGCGGCATTCAGGCGCGCGAACACTTCGTCGCCGCGCTCGAAGCGCCGCTGCAGGAAGCGCGCGGACTCGCCGCCCTCGGCCAGCGCCTCCGACAGCAGTTGCAGGCTGAGGCCTTCGGGCAGGTCGGTGGTCAGCGACAGCGCGACCGAATAGCGGCCATTGACGAACACCGCGCGCGGACCCGGAATGCCGGCCAGCAGCATCGGATCCAGCGCCGGCGGCGCGTCGACCGGGGCGAAGCTGCGTCGCTCCAACTGGCGCAGCGACGTGTACTTCCATGCTTCCGCGCGTGGACCGGGCAGGCCATCGCGCAGGGCGTCGTCCAGCACCGCGCGGCGCGCGGCGTCACCGCTGAAGCCGGTGGCGAGGGAGTCCAGCAGGGCGCTCATCCGGCGACCTTTTCGGGAGCCACCCGATCCTTGATCCAGGCATAGCCGTGCTGCTCCAGCTCCAGCGCCAGTTCCGGCCCGCCGGTCTCGACGATGCGGCCGTCGGCCAGCACGTGCACCACGTCCGGTTTGATGTAGTCCAGCAGGCGCTGGTAATGGGTGATGACCAAGAACGCGCGATCCGGCGAGCGCAGCGCATTGACGCCGTCGGCGACGTTCTTTAGCGCGTCGATGTCCAGGCCGCTGTCGGTCTCGTCCAGGATGGCCAGCTTCGGCTCCAGCACGGCGAGCTGGAAGATCTCGTTGCGCTTCTTCTCGCCGCCGCTGAAACCTTCATTGACGCCCCGGTGCAGCAGATCGTCGCGCAGGTGCAGCACGGCCAGCTTCTCGCGCACCAGCTTGAGGAACTGCATGGAATCCAGCTCACTCTCGCCGCGCGCCTTGCGCTGGGCGTTGAGCGCGGCGCGCAGGAAGTAGGTGTTGTTCACGCCGGGGATTTCGACCGGGTACTGGAAGGCCAGGAACACGCCGGCGGCCGCGCGTTCTTCCGGCTCCAGCTCAAGCAGCGGCTTGTGTTCGAATTCGACCGAGCCGGCGGTGACCTCATAACCCTCGCGACCGGCCAGGATGTTGCCCAGGGTGGACTTGCCGGCGCCGTTGGGGCCCATGATGGCGTGGACCTGGCCGGGCTTCACTTCCAGTGACAGTCCCTTGAGGATTTCCTTGCCGGCGACGCTGGCGTGGAGGTTTTCGATCTTGAGCATTGCGGTAGTCGTCTTGTCGGATGAGGGAGTGGGCGGCGCCAGTGGATGGGGCGTCGCCACGATCAGGAGCCGGGTCTGCGGGAGGGAGAGGCGCTCGGGCGGGTCCGGATGCGCCAGAACCAGGCGCAGGACACCACGAAAACCGACAAGGCGACGATGCCCAGGCCTGCCCAGAGGTAGCCTGCCTGGACCACCATCACGCCGGCTTCGCTGTCGTAGCATCGGCCCTCGGCATTGAAGCAGTCGCGCCAGCGCCAATACCGTTCATGCCACGCCAGCCCGGAGAACGCGGTCAACGCGAGGCTCGCGCATGCCAACAGCAGCGCCCGCCATGGCATCGGACGCTTCATCCCACCGAACCTTCCAGCGATACTTCCAGCAGCTTCTTGGCTTCCACCGCGAACTCCATCGGCAGCTCGCGGAACACCTGCTTGCAGAAGCCGTCGACGATCATGCTGACGGCGTCTTCCTCGCTGATGCCACGGGCGCGGCAGTAGAACATCTGGTCGTCGGAAATCTTGGAGGTGGTGGCCTCGTGCTCCAGCGTCGCGGTGGGGTTCTTCACCTCGATGTAGGGGAAGGTGTGCGCGCCGCACTGCTTGCCGATCAGCAGGCTGTCGCACTGGGTGTAGTTGCGCGCGTTGGCGGCGTTGCGATCCACCTTGACCAGGCCGCGGTAGGTGTTCTGGCCGCGGCCGGCGCTGATGCCCTTGCTGATGATCTTCGACTTGGTGTTGCGGCCGATATGGATCATCTTGGTGCCGGTGTCGGCCTGCTGGCGATGATGGGTCAGCGCCACCGAGTGGAACTCGCCGACCGAGTCGTCGCCCAGCAGCACGCAGGACGGATACTTCCAGGTGATGGCCGAGCCGGTTTCCACCTG
>NZ_JANJUE010000291.1 GCF_024710765.1 Pseudoxanthomonas sp. | reverse complement strand
AAGGCAAGCGCCGTGGTGCGAAGAAGGTCTGCGTCACCATGTGCATTGGCGGCGGCATGGGTGCCGCAGGCATTTTTGAAGTGCTGTAAGCGCTGACGACCCACTGAAGATCAACGCCCCGCGCAGACCGCAAGGTTTGCGCGGGGCGTTTGCTATTGTGCTGATAGCTTATGGCGCTTGTCTGGCGGGCGTTGGAGGCTAAAAATGCTTGGGATCTGTTGATGTGGATGGCGACGGTAGCCGCAGGCACCGGTTGCCAAGGCATGAATGACAACCGCCGTGGGGCTCTATGAGCGTTAGCGTACAGAGCAATTGCAGCGCGCCCGCTAAGGTGAGGGTTGCGAGTCAGCGCCGTCTCGGCGCTGCACCGCCACTGATCTCATTCAAGCGAAGGAAAACCCCATGAACAGCATCATTTACATCGTCGGCCTGGTCGTTGTCGTCCTTTTCGTCCTGTCCTTTTTCGGCCTGCGCTGACCCATCGACAGGCTGGCCGCAGCACCTGCCCTGAAGTGCCTGGTGGGTGCTATCCGGCACTGGCGGCAACCTGACTTGCGAAGGGACCACAGCCCATCGCAGCCCACGCCAGGCTGAACCGCCGGCATTCTCTGTGGCTGAAAAAAAATAGGCAAAACACCATTTTGCGCATATGGGGTCTGCGCTGGCAGCTATGAAGACGGGAGCACAATGGTGTCCCGTGCGCCGTGGGATCCATGTGCGCAGGGGCGTCGCAACCCATCTGCCTTTGCTCCATGACCCACCTGCGCACCCGCGCTGTCCACGCCGGCCAGCACCCCGACCCCACCACTGGCGCCATCGCCACGCCCATCAGCCAGACCACGGCCTTTGGTTACGGCACGCTGGAGCGGGGCGCCGCCATCTTTGCGGGCGAAGCCCCCGGCTACCGCTACAGCCGCTTTGCCAACCCCACCGTGGCCGCGCTGGAGGCAAAGATGGCCGACCTGGAAGGGGCCGCAGCCGCCGTGGCGTTTGCCAGCGGCACGGCCGCATCGTCGTCGGTGCTGCTGGGCCTGCTGAACCCGGGGGATGAACTGGTGTTTCTGGGTCCGCTGTATGGTGGCACCGAAGGCCTGCTGCGCTCCCTGGGTGAGCGCTGGGGCATCACGGTGGTGGACGCTACCGCGCGCGGCCTGCAAGCCTGCCTGACCCCGGCCACCCGCATGGTCTGGGTCGAAACCCTCACCAACCC
>NZ_JANJUE010000287.1 GCF_024710765.1 Pseudoxanthomonas sp. | reverse complement strand
CGCCGCCGCATTGGAGTTGGCACCATCAAACAGGTCGCCATCGCCATCCGCATCGCTGGTGCCGGGGTGGGCCAGCGCGTAGGCCACTGTGCGCGCCGGGGCCGCATTGACCTGGGCCATGGCGGGGCCCAGCGGCGTGGTGCGTGCCGTCTCCAGGCGCTGGCACAGATCGGTCAGGGTCAGGATGTCAGTGGGGTACGCGCCGCCACGCACGGCAAAGAACGTCTGCCCCGCATCGTCGTAACCCAATGGCCGCCATGCATCGGTCAACACGGTCAGGCTGTTGGCCCCAGCCCCCCGCTGGACGAGGTAGCGCAGCTGGCCCACATCCGCCCCGGGATCGACACCTGCCAGGCGCAATGTGGCGGAAGGCAGCCAGCCTTTCTGGTCTGCCGCAGCGCCACAATCTTCCAGGCCATCCCGGTTCGTGTCCGGGCAGGGAAGTCGGTTCGCCACGGTGGCAAAGGCGATGATGGCCTTGTCGGCCTGAGTGAGCGCCTGGCGCTCCTGGCGGGAAGAATCGACCACCGTACGCGCGCGCCACTGCAGATAGCCCATGCTCGCCAGACCGGCCATGACGGCGATCAGCAGCAGCACCTGCAGCAAGCCGAAGCCACGCGCACGGCGGGCCGTGGGCCGGGGCGTCGGGGAAGGCAGTGAAGCTATCGGCATGGGATTTCTTGCTACGGCAGGCTTTTGCGCAGCCACCCCGCCAGCTGGGCGGGCGATTCGGCCTCGACCACGTCATCGGACGCCAGTCGAAGCGGTGCGGAGGGGCTGGCAGCACAGAGACTTGTCAGGGCGTGGGGCGCATCGAGCCGGTTGCCATCGTTGTCTTTGTCCTGGAGCGGAACGACCACCCAGTAGGCGGCCGCCATCACCGGGTTGGCGGCACAGTCCATCGCCCCGGCCGCGCCGGCATCGCCCGTCAGATGGGTTCGCGTCGCAGCAAACGCCAGCGTGGCGGCGTTGTTGAGCGCCGCGATGAGGTCCGTCACGTCGAGAAAGGTGGCGTCTCCGGCAGCATCGCCCGTCCGCTCCCGGGCCACGGCGAGGTCGGCATCCTGCGCAGCAGTGGC
>NZ_JANJUE010000026.1 GCF_024710765.1 Pseudoxanthomonas sp. | reverse complement strand
TCGCTGCCCGTGCAGGTCGGGCTGACCACGGACAAGGGTTTCCCGCACAGGGGCGCGCTCGACTTCGTGGGCAACACCATTGACCGAAGCACCGGCACGATCCGCGCGCGCGCCGTTGTGCCCAACCCGGATGGGCGCATGGCACCCGGCATGTTCGCCCGGGCCAAGCTGTCCACCGGCGCGGCGCGCGAGGCCGTCCTGATCGACGATCAGGCCGTGGGCACCGACCAAGGGCGCAACTACGTGCTGGTCGTGGGCGAGAACAACCAGGCCCAGTACCGGCCCATCGAACTGGGGCCGGTGGTGGACGGGCTGCGCGTCATCAACGGCAGCCTGCAGGCCGGTGAGAAGATCATCATCAAGGGCCTCGTGCGCCCCGGCATGGCGGTCACGCCGCGCATGGTGCCCATGCAGCCGCCCGCGGCACCGGCCGCCGGCGCGGACCCCGCCAAGGCTGACGGCGCGGCCGGCTCGGCGGAGGCCCGCAAATGAATTTCCCCCGCTTCTTCATCAACCGGCCCATCTTCGCCATCGTCCTGTCGGTGCTGATGCTGATCGCGGGCGCGATCAGCTACTTCCAGCTGCCGCTGAGCGAATACCCGCAGGTCACGCCTCCCACGGTGCAGGTCACCGCTAGCTATCCCGGTGCCAACCCGCAAGTGATCGCCGATACCGTGGCATCACCGCTGGAGCAGGCGATCAACGGCGTAGAAGGCATGATGTACATGCAGTCTCAGATGTCCACCGACGGGAAAATGGTGCTCACCGTCTCCTTCGAGCAGCATATCAACGCCGACATTGCGCA
Source organism: Pseudoxanthomonas sp. (assembly GCF_024710765.1). Lineage (GTDB taxonomy): Bacteria > Pseudomonadota > Gammaproteobacteria > Xanthomonadales > Xanthomonadaceae > Pseudoxanthomonas_A. The sequence goes on along the minus strand of NZ_JANJUE010000026.1, from coordinate 9,546 downwards.
GATCCAGGTGCAAAACCGGGTCTCGCGGGCGTTGCCGCGCCTACCGCCTGAAGTTCAGCGCATCGGTGTTGTCACCGAGAAAACGTCGCCGGACGTTCTCATGGTGGTGCATTTGCTTTCGCCTGGAGGTCGATATGATCCGCTGTACGTCTCCAACTACGCCACACTTCATGTGAAGGATGAGCTGGCTCGTACGCCAGGCGTCGGCGATGTCCTAGTCTGGGGCGCCGGGGAGTATTCGATGCGGGTCTGGCTCGAACCCGCCAAGGTCGCTGCTCGTGGGCTGATCGCGAGCGACGTGGTTGCCGCCATCCGCGAGCAGAACATACAGGTTGCCGCTGGTTCGGTTGGTCAGCAGCCGGATGCCTCGGCGGCGTTCCAGGTCACGGTCAACACTCTGGGCCGACTGTCGAGCGAGGAGCAATTCGGCGAGATCGTCGTGAAGACGGGCGCCGACGGCCAGGTAACTCGCCTGCGGGATGTCGCCCGCATCTCGATGGGGGCCGATTCCTACTCTTTGCGCAGCCTGCTCAATGGCGAGCCGGCGGTGGGGATACAGATCATCCAGAGCCCGGGCGCGAACGCGCTGGATGTGTCTAGCGCGGTGCGCGCGGCAATGGACCGACTTCAAGCTAAGTTCCCCGACGGCATTGAGTATAGGATCGCCTACGACCCCACGGTCTTCGTGCGCGCCTCGCTCCAGTCCGTCGCCGTCACGCTGCTGGAGGCCATCTTCCTGGTGGTGATCGTGGTGGTGCTGTTCCTGCAATCCTGGCGCGCGTCGATCATCCCGCTGATCGCCGTGCCGGTCTCGCTGGTCGGCACGTTCGCGGTGATGCACATGTTCGGTTTCTCGCTGAACACACTGTCGCTGTTCGGACTGGTGCTGTCCATCGGCATCGTGGTGGATGACGCCATCGTGGTGGTGGAGAACGTGGAGCGCCACATAGCGCTGGGCGAATCACCCAAGGACGCGGCGCGCAAGGCGATGGATGAAGTGACTGGCCCGATCCTGGCCATCACCTCGGTGCTGGCAGCGGTCTTCATCCCCTCGGCGTTCCTGTCGGGGCTGCAGGGCGAGTTCTATCGCCAGTTCGCGCTAACCATCGCGTTCTCGACCATCCTGTCGGCGATCAACTCGCTTACGCTGTCGCCAGCGCTGGCCGCCATCCTGCTCAAGCCGCACCACGGCGCGGCCAAGCCCGATCGCGTCACGCGCATCATCGACGGCGTGTTCGGCGGCTTCTTCCGCCGCTTCAACCGCTTCTTCGACCGCGCCTCGAATTCCTACGTCGGGGGCGTGCGCCGCGCGGTGCGCGGCAGCGCCATCGTGCTGCTGCTCTACGTCGGCTTCCTGGGCCTGACCTGGCTGGGCTTCCACAAGGTGCCTGCGGGCTTCGTGCCGGCCCAGGACAAGTACTACCTCGTGGGCATCGCCCAGCTTCCGACCGGCGCCTCGCTGGATCGCACCGAGGCGGTCGTCAAGGAGATGACCAAGATCGCACTGGCTGAGCCGGGCGTCGAGAGCGTGGTGGCCTTCCCGGGCCTGTCGGTCAATGGACCGGTGAACCAGCCGAACACCGCGCTGATGTTCGCCATGCTCAAGCCCTTCGATGAGCGCAAGGACCCGTCGCTGTCGGCCTTCGCCATCCAGGGCAAGCTCATGGGCAAGTTCAGCCAGATCCCGGACGGCTTCGTCGGCATCTTCCCGCCGCCGCCGGTGCCGGGCCTGGGTTCTATGGGCGGCTTTAAGCTGCAGATCGAGGACCGGGCGGGCCTGGGTCCCGAGGCGCTTGCACAAGCACAGGGCCAGATCATGGGCAAGGCCATGCAGGCGCCCGAGCTGGCGAACATGCTCGCCAGCTTCCAGACCAATGCGCCGCAGTTGCAGGTGGACATCGACCGGGTGAAGGCCAAGTCGCAGGGCGTGTCGCTGACCGAGGTGTTCGACACCCTGCAGGTCAACCTTGGCTCGCTCTACGTCAACGACTTCAACCGCTTCGGTCGCACCTACCGGGTAATGGCCCAAGCCGATGCGCAGTTCCGCATGCAGGCTGAGGACATAGGCATGCTCAAGGTGCGCAATGCAGCGGGCGACATGATCCCGCTGAGCGCGTTCGCGACCATCGAGCGCAGTTCCGGCCCCGACCGGGTGATGCATTACAACGGCTTCCCCTCGGCGGACATCAGCGGCGGGCCAGCGCCGGGCTACTCATCCGGCCAGGCCACCGCCGCGATTGAGAAGATCGTGAGCGAATCGCTGCCTGACGGTATGACCTACGAATGGACGGACCTGACTTTCCAGGAAAAGCGAGTTGGCAATACTGCTATCTATATCTTCGCGCTGGCGGTGCTGCTCGCCTTCCTGTTCCTGGCGGCCCAGTACAACAGTTGGTCGCTGCCGTTCGCTGTGCTGCTGATTGCACCCATGGCGCTGCTCTCGGCGATCGCCGGCGTCTGGCTCTCTGGGGGGGACAACAACATCTTCACGCAGATCGGTTTCGTGGTGCTGGTCGGCCTGGCTGCCAAGAACGCGATCCTGATCGTGGAGTTCGCCCGCGCGAAGGAAAGCGAAGGGGCCGATCCGCTGGCAGCCGTGCTCGAAGCCGCGCGCTTGCGGCTGCGCCCGATCTTGATGACGTCGTTCGCCTTCATCGCTGGCGTGGTGCCGCTGGTGCTGGCCAGCGGTGCGGGCGCCGAGATGCGCCACGCCATGGGCATCGCGGTGTTCGCCGGCATGCTGGGCGTGACGGTATTCGGCCTGGTGCTGACGCCGGTGTTCTACGTCGTGGTGCGCAAGCTGGCGCTGCGCCGCGAAGCGCGCCATGCCCGTGTCGGCATGACCGACCAGCACGCATGACGGCCAGGAGGACATACGACATGAAAACATCTTTCGCATTCACACGACCCGCCAGGACGCTGGCGCCGCTCGCCCTCGCGGCGGCGTTGACTGGCTGCTCCATGGCACCGAAGTATGACCGGCCCGCAGCGCCGATCGACACGGCTTATCCCTTGGGCGCGGCCTATGTGGAACCGGCGGCCGCGACGCCCGACGACGCGATCACGGCCGAGATCGGCTGGCGGGACTTCTTCCGCGACCCGCTGCTGCAGCAGTTGATCGGCATTTCACTGGAGAACAACCGCGACATGCGCAAGGCCGCGCTCAACGTGGAGGCGGCTCAGGCGCTGTACCGTATCCAGCGTGCCGAGATGCTGCCGAACCTGGGCGTTTCCGCCCGCGGCGCGTCAGAGCGCGTACCGGCCGACCTCAGCACCACGGGGCAAAGCGACGTGCTCCGGCGCTACGACGTGGCCGGGGTGACGGCCGCCTGGGAGCTGGACCTGTGGGGCCGCATCCGCAGCCTCAGCGACCGGGCGCTGGCGTCCTACCTGGCCCTCGACGAGACCCGCATCGCCACGCAGATGAGCCTGGTGTCCGAGGTGGCCAGCGCCTACCTCACGCTGCGTGCCGACCAGGAACTGCTGCGCCTGACGAGCGACACCCTCGCCACGCAGAAGCGCTCCTACGGGCTGACCACCCAACTGGTGGAAGCGGGCAACTCCACGCAGCTCGACCTGCGCCGCGCAGAGATCGCGTTGCGCACCGCCGAGGCCAACCATGCCGCCTACACACGGCAGGCGGCCAAGGACCGCAACGCGCTGGTGCTGCTGTTGGGCCAGCCGCTGACGCCGGAGCTGTCCCGGCAGCTTGACGAGGCCATGGCGCTGCCGGACGACATCGTGCCGACCGGCCTGCCGAGCGGCCTGCCGTCCGAACTGCTCGCGCGCCGGCCGGACATCCGCGCCGCCGAGCAGATGCTGATCGGCGCCAACGCCAACATCGGCGCGGCGCGGGCCGCGTTCTTCCCGACGATCAGCCTTACGGGCTCGGCGGGCACGGCCAGCGCTTCGCTGGACGGCCTGTTCGATTCGGGCTCGCGGGCCTGGAGCTTCCTGCCGCAGATCACGCTGCCCATCTTCCGCGGCGGCGCGCTGCGCGCCAACCTGGACGTGGCGCACGTACAGAAGCGCATCGAGATCGCCAACTACGAGAAGTCCATCCAGGCGGCCTTCGCCGAGGTGGCCGACGGCCTGGCGGGCAAGCGCACGCTCGATGAGCAGATCCGCGCGGAGCAGCTCCTGGTGGCGGCCAGCCAGAAGGCCTACGAGCTGGCCGAGCAGCGCTTCCAGGAGGGCGTGGACGACAACCTCACTGTACTCGACGCGCAGCGCACGCATTACGGCACGCAGCAGACCCTGGTGCGCACGCGCCTGACGCGGCTGAACAACCTCATCCATCTGTACAAGGCGCTGGGCGGCGGCTGGACTGAGCACACGGTGCAATCGGGCGCCACGGCGCAGCAGTCCGCCCGGTCGCCGGGATGAGGGCCGGCGCGCAGCGGTGGCGTCCCCCATCGCTGCGCGCGGAGAGCTGGATGAGGATTGGTGAACTCGCGCGCTTGACCGGCACGCCCCCTGAGAACATCAGGTTCTACGAACGGGAGGGCCTGCTGCCCGCTCCCGAGCGGTCCCGCAACAACTACCGGCGCTATGGCCCGGCCCATGTCGAGCGGCTTTACCTGATTCGCAACTACCGCGCGTCGGGCATCGGCCTGGATGACATGCGCAACTTGCTGGGCTGGACGCATCGCGAGTCCCCGGAACCCGAGCTGCTGACGCAGGCTGTCCGGGACCATCTCGCCTATGTCGAGGAACGCATGGCGCAACTGACCCGGGTGAAAGAGCACCTGCTCGCATTGGAACGGCAGGCTGTTCCTTCTGCCGCTCGGGAGATTTGCGAGGAGCGACCAGGTTGCGGCGGTTCATGAGCATCGCATGGCCGAATCATGGTCGGATAACTGAACATATATTCATGCGTGTAATATTTCCGGCCAGACAAACGAACAAGAAAGACCGCCCATGACCGACCAGAGCATCACGCGCCGAAACATCGGCGTTCTCACCGCCGCGCAGGCGCTCGGTGGCGCCAGCGCGCCCATCGTGATGTCGCTGGGCGGGCTGGTCGGCCAGCAGCTTGCCAAGGACTCGGCCTGGATCACCTTGCCCGTGAGCCTGTTCGGCCTGGGTCTTGCCATCGGCACCTTGCCTGCGGCGTTCATCATGCGGCGCCATGGCCGCCGCAACGGATACGTGGTCGGGGTCGGCTTCGGCGTGGCCTCGGGCCTGATCGCCGCGCTGGGCATCATGCTGGCCTCGTTCTGGATCTTCTGCGCCGGCACCTTCCTGGCGGGCTTCTACGGCGCGTATGTGCAGAGCTACCGCTTCGCAGCCGCCGACACCGCCGAGGACGCGCTCAAGGCCAAGGCGATTTCCTGGGTAATGGTGGGGGGTCTCGCGGGTGCCATCATCGGGCCGCAGTTGGTGATCTTCACGCGCGACGCGGTAGCGGGCACGCCCTACGTCGGCAGCTTCCTCAGCCAGGCGCTGCTGCCGCTGATCGCCCTGCCGATCTTGCTGATGCTGCGCACGCCGCGCCAGACCCCGGCCGAAGCCGCCGCCGACAGCGGCCGCACGGTGCTGCAGCTCCTGGCGATGCCGCGCTACGCGCTGGCCGTGGCCGCGGGCGTGGTGTCCTATGGGGTGATGGCGTTCGTGATGACCGCCGCGCCGGTGGCGATGGTCAACCACGGGCATTCGGTGGACAACGCCGCCCTGGGCATCCAGTGGCACCTGCTGGCGATGTTCGGGCCGAGCTTCTTCACTGGGCGGCTGATGGTGCGCTACGGCAAGGAGCGCGTGACCGCCGTGGGCATGGTGCTGCTCGCCGCCTCCGGGGTGGTGGCCCTGGGCGGGCTCGGCCTGTCCCACTTCTGGGGCTCGCTGGCGCTGCTGGGCATCGGCTGGAACTTCAGCTTCATCGGCGCGACGGCGGTGGTCACCGATTGCCACACCCCGGCCGAGCGCAGCAAGGCGCAGGGCATGAACGATTTCTTCGTCTTCGCCGCCACGGCGGCCGTGTCGTTCCTCGCGGGATCGATCCTGCACAGCTCGGGCTGGCAGGCGGTCAACTGGATGATCTTCCCGGCCCTGGCGCTGATCTTGGTGCCGCTGCTGTGGCAGACCGCGCGAAAGCCGGTGCGGCTAGGTCCGGGCTGATCGGGCCGATGCGGGAGGTGTTCCATCTAGCGGTCGCCTCAGGCGCTACATCACCTGCTTCCACCGCTGCAGCTTCGACAGCGCGTTGTCGTAGGCGGCGGAAGTGAAGGACTGGATCTTGCGCCGAGGGTCTTCATCGGCATCAACGGCGAAATGAGGGGCTTGACCTTCCAACAATGGGAAGCCCTACAGTGACTCCATCAATCTCATTCAAGGAGTTTTTCATGAGAGTCAACAAGTTCAGCCTGTTGTTCATTGCGGGCGCCGTCGTGGTCGCCATCGGCCTGATGGCCGTTCAGAAGAAGGTGGTCCCGTCGGGTGAAGTGATGCAGGCCAATGCGAGCGGAGATCACCAAGGGCACGCGATGCCCTCCAGCGCCTCGGCCAATGACAGCCCTTCCACGACCGCGTATCGCGCCGTGAACGACCAGATGCACGCGGGGATGGGAGCGCAGTTCACTGGCAACGCCGACGTCGATTTCATGCGCGGCATGATCCCGCACCACCAGGGCGCGATCGACATGGCCAAGGTGGCGTTGCAGTACGGCAAGGACCCGGAGGTCCGCAAGTTGGCTGAGGAGGTTATCTCTGCGCAGGAAGGCGAGATCGCCATGATGAATAAGTGGCTTGGAGAACGCGGCCAACAGGCGGCGACCGGCAGCTCGGGCGACGCCTCGACGACCGCCTACCGTGCCGGCAATGACCGCATGCACGCCGACATGATGATTGACTTCAGCGGCGATGCCGATGTGGACTTTATGCGCGGCATGATCCCGCATCACCAGGGCGCGATCGACATGGCCAAGGTGGCGTTGCAGTACGGCAAGGACCCGGAGGTCCGCGAGTTGGCTCAGGAGGTTATCTCTGCGCAGGAAGGAGAGATCGCCATGATGAAGAGCTGGCTTGCCGCTCGGGGAAAGTGAAGGCACGACCATGAACCAAGCCAGCACCCCGCGCATCATCATCTATAGCACTCCAGCCTGCCCGGACTGTCGGGTGCTGAAGGAGTGGCTGTCCCAGCAGAGCATCGTGTTTGAAGAACGCGACCTGACCGACCCGAAGATTTCTGCGGAAGCCAAGTCACGAACCGGCGTGCGCGTGGCTCCGATCACGCTCATCGGTAATGAGGTCTTCTATGGCACCTTTGCGAGCCAGAAGCCGGGGCTGATGAAGGCGCTCGGCCGTTCGACAAGTAGATGAAGGGTCTCAAGAAATACTTGGCCCGCGCTGCCGTCCAAGCTCCCAAGATACGCCGCCACCGCGCACCACGGCGGCGATATGCTGCCCCAGCCGCTGCTCGATCACCGGCCGCCACGGCACCAAGCTGAATCCCATGCCGTCGTCCAGCATCGCGTAGCGCCCGCTGGCGAGCATGACGCTGCGCCGGTAGATGCCAGCCACGCGCTGCCCGTCGGCCACCGGGCGATGCTCCAGGCCGGTTTCAGCGGCAATGCCCTTCGCGGCCTGTGCCAGTTCCCGGTTGCGCAGTGTGCCCAGCAGGTTGCGCGCCAGGATCACGCGCTGCCCGCGCCGCTCGGCCAGCCCCTGTTCGGCCAGGAAGTCGGCGCGCTGTTGCATGGCCTGTTTGGCCTCGCCACCAAAGCCCAGGTCGCCCAGGCCCGAGCCGCCGCCGATCAACTGCTGGTCGAGCCACGTGGCCCCGATCACGCGGGCCTGCCGCTCGATGGGCAAGTGCGATTTCAGCTCCACGGCCACGCCGCCCAGGCGCTGCGCGTCGTACTGGCGGCCACGCTCGGCCAGGTCGTCCGGCACCTTCCATAGCCCTTCGGCAACGCGCTCCACAATGCCGGCCCGACGCAGGGCCTCCAGCCGGCGGATGTGGGCGGCGACGACTTCTTGCGGGTCGCGTCCGGCCTTGGCCCGGCCCTGCCCGATCGCCAGGTGATGGTCAGTGCGGTACAGGCCATCGCTCGCCAGCGCGGCGATGTTCTTGTCGGCTGCGCGCACGTCGGCCGAGCCTTTCACCTCCACCACGGCGCCGCTCGGGTAGTTCGCCAGCTCGTCGCGGGCGTTGAGCGCGACGTAATGGGCCTTGCCGTCCACCCCGTCGATGACCAGATAGCCCCGGTCGCGCAGCTCGTCGGCCAGCCCCTTCGCGGCCACACGGCCGAGGATGGTTCGGCCATCGTCCCCCGGCTCGAACACGGCCAGCTCGCGCGGCTCGCCGCGCATGGCCCGCTGCACGGTGCGGATGATGTCGCCGCGCTCGCCCAGCGCGCGCAATGTCTTTTCCGCATCGGCATGGATGGCCCAGGTGCCGGGCTGCGTCTCGTCGGCCAGGCCCAGGCGCTGCAAGTGTTGCAGGCGGCCGATTAGCATCAGGCGTTGGCGCTGCAAGCGGGGGGCGTTGAACCTTTCGACGCGCACCAGGCCATCGCCGCCGGCCTCGCCTATCTCACGCTTGAGGGTGCGATCCAGGCTCGTCCACCGCTCTTGCTCCACCTCACGCTGCAAGGTCTGCTGGATCTCCAGTTCGGTGCGCGGCCCCAGCCATTCGGTCGCCAGCTCGGCGGCGCGATAGCGGAAGCCATCGGCGATGTAGTCGCCCGCGATGATGAGGTCTTTGCCGGTGTCGTCGCGCCCGCGCACGACGATGTGCGTGTGCGGGTTGTCGGTGTTCCAGTGGTTCACGGCCACCCAATCGAGGCCCGTACCCAGGTCGGCCTCCATGCGGCCCATGAGGTGCCGCGTGTAGGTGCGCAGGTCTTCCAGCTCCGCGCCATCCTCGGGCGAGAGGATGAAGCGGAAATGGTGCCGGTCGTCGGCGCAGCGTTCCTTGAAGGCGTCGAGATCGGCCACGTCTGTCTGCGGCCCGTAGGCTTGGCCCGGCTCGCCGTCGCGGCCCACGCCGTCGCGCTCGATGTAGCGCAGGTGCTTGGCGAGCGACTGCGGGCTGGCCCGCTGGTGGTTCACCAGCAGCGTCTTGATGGTCGCGCGCCGCGACATAGGCGTCAGCTTCGCCCCGGCGAAGCGTGCTGCCGTGTGGCCGCGCCCCAGGCGCGAGCCGGGCCGCTGGCCGGTGCCACTCGCCGATGCCGGACGGCGCACCGTGGACTTGCCGCTGCTGGCTTTGCCCGCCTGTTTGAGCACCTTGGAAACGAAGCTCTGCCCCTGGCCCTTGCCCCGGTTCTTCGGGGCGCTGGGGCGCACGCGGAAATCGTCGTCGCGGCGGTCGGTCATGGCTGCGCTCCCTGCAAGCTCTGGCGTGTCCTGTCGTGCGAAGCACGCGGACATGCCTGCATTGGCGCGACCTTCGCGGCGAACGCGGCACGGCGGCAAAGCCGCTCCGTGCCGCGCCACCCCCATGTGCAGACTGGCTTTCGAAGCGGCCCGGTGCCGCGGGCTTTTGTATTGCCGTCCGCCGTTAACCCACGCAGGCGCTCCGGGCATCGGCGGCCCCGCGGCGCT
>NZ_JANJUE010000396.1 GCF_024710765.1 Pseudoxanthomonas sp. | reverse complement strand
CGCGCGCTCAACGTCAGCAGCCGCGCCCAGGCGCTGATCGTCATCGCCCGCCACGGCTCGCGGCTCTGATCCGCGCGGCCGGCGCAACCCGGCCGTGCGAGTGGGTGCCGCAGCAAAGCTGCGTCAGTGGGGGCGCCGGTTGGCCTGCAGGCGCATCGGCATGTCGGCCGGCGACAGGCGGCCGCTCAACTGCGGTTCGTCTTCCTCGTCCGCAGCGGCCCGCGTCTCCGCGTGTTCAATGTCCATCAGATCGAGCACTTGCCGCGCCAGCGCACGGCACGCGTTCGCGACGGCCGTCGGCAGGTGTTCCGGCAATTGCTTCTGCAGCAACAGCTTGGTGCCTGACAGCGCCTGCACCGGATTCAGGATGCGATGGCGGTACGCGCCCATCAACTGCGCGACGCTGCGGTCCACCGCCTCGCGCTGCCATGCGTTGGTCGGCCACTGCGTCGGTACCGCATAGGCGCGCGGGAACATCTCCAGGTCGCGCACGACGGTGCGGATGTCCTCATGCGACTCGCGGAAGGGCAGCAGCACGATGTCCGACAAGGCGTACAGCTTGCGGTCCATCTCGGTGCGATTGCCGCCGCCGTCGATCACCCCCAGCCAGCCATCGAGCGAGCGCAGCTTGTCGACGACCTTGGTGAGCGCCTCGCGCGTGCGTGCATCGGCGGTGATGTAGCGGCGCCCCGCGGGGCTCAGCGGTTCGCGCGACGTGTCGGTCAGCACGCAGGCGGCGCGGTGGCCCAACAGGCCGAGCCCCTGCGACAGCATGTGCGACAGGGTGGTCTTGCCTGTACCGCCCTTGTTCCCGATCACACAGATGATTTCAGCCATGCCGGTGTTCCTCACTCGCGGCACTCGCGCCGCACGATTGCATTATCGGCGGGGGAGGTTGCGCACAAGGGGCGAAAAAGCGCCCGGATAAGCCCGCTATTTCGACGCGCGCCCGTCCATCACCCGATACACGTACAGCCGCGTCGCCCGCTTGTCGCCCACCTCGACGACCCTGTCCGGTTTACGGCCGGGAATCGGAAAACTGTTGCTTACGACGAGCGCGCCGGGCGCGAGTTCCTGCTGCGCCTTGGCCCATACGCGCGCCATCGGCACCGGCGACAGGAAGGCATAGACGACGTCGTAGGGCGCCCACGGCTCGGCGAAGAAGTCCCCGCGCCGCACGACGATCTGCCCCGTCGCGCGGGCGAGCAGGCGGCTCAGCAGCCACGGCGCGGGAGCGGCTTCAACGCCGTCGAAGCGGCAGTCCGGGCGCAGGCGCGCCAGCCCCCGCAGCAGTGAGCCCGTGCCGCTGCCCAGGTCCAGCACGCGCACCGCCCGCCCCGCAGGCAACAGGCTGGCCAGCGCGCCAATGGTCGCATGGTTCGACAGGTAGAGCGGAACCTGTGTGCGGAAGCTCGTCCAATACACGACGAGCAGCAGCGCGAACGCGGCGAGATACCACGCCGGAGCGATGTCCGCTCGCCCTGCGACGACGAGCAGCGGTGCGAACACCGCATGGATCGCCAGCCACCAGCGCGCGCTGCGCATCGCCGCCGCCGCGGCCATCGCACACAGCGCCTGCATGCCGGCCAGCGGCCAGATGCCCGGGGGCAGCCATCCTGCACCCGCGAACAGGAGGGCGCAGGCCCAGCCGGCAATCTGGGCGAACAGGGCTTTGAGTGCAGGCGGCATCCGGGAACGGGGAAGGGCAGGGGAGCGCGATCATACCGCGCCCCTGTGGCGCCGCGCCGTCACGCCGCCGCGGAAGCGCCCGCATGCCCCTCACCGACGGGCGCGCGCCAGGCGGCCAGCAATTCGGCCCGCCGTGTCGCCGCCGCCTCCATGTTGCGAGCCTTGACGTGACCGTAGCCGCGGATCTGCTCGGGCAGTTTCGCGATCTCGACCGCCGCCGGCAGGCGCAGGAATGACAGCGTCTCCAGCAGTTCGAGGACATCGCGCTCGAACTGCGCGATCAGCGCCCGCTCGGCGCGCCGCTCGGCGCTGTAGCCGAAGACGTCCCAAGCCGTGCCGCGCAGGCGCCGCAGTCGCGCAAGCCAGCGGAACGCCTTTAGCATGCCGGGGCCGTAGGCCTTCTTGCGCAGCTTTCCCGTGTCGGGGTCGGGGCGCGCGAGCAGCGGCGGCGCGAGGTGGAAGCGCACCTCGTAGTCCCCCTCGAAGCTCGCCTCGACGCGCTCCCAGAAGGCCGGTTCG
>NZ_JANJUE010000178.1 GCF_024710765.1 Pseudoxanthomonas sp. | reverse complement strand
CACAGGCGCGTCCGACTTCCTGCGGCGGGCGCGCCGCAGCAAGCCACCCGTGCCATGGCCCATGTCGTCGAGGATCGCGTACACGGTCGGCAGGAACAGCAACGTGGCCAGCGTGGAGAACGCCAAGCCTCCGGCGATCGCGCGGGCCATGGGCGCGTAGGCGATACCGTCACCACTGCCCTGTGCCATCGCAATGGGGATCATCGCCAGGATTGCGGTGCCCATCGTCATCAGCACCGGCCGCAGGCGCTCGCGGCAGCCTTCGACCAACGCCTCGGTGCGCGACATTCCCCGACGGCGCAGGTTGTTGATGTGCTCGACCATCACGATGCCGTTGTTCACCACCACGCCCATCAGCACCAGGATGCCAATGAAGGCCATGATGTTGAATTCGGTACCGGTCAGCCAGAAGAGCCAGAACACACCGAACACCGAGAACAACACGCCGGACATGATGGCGGAGGGGAACAGCAGCGACTCGAACACCGCCGCCATCACCACGTAGATCATGATCAGCGCGATCAGCAGGTTGAACATCATCTGCTGCATGGCTTCCTGGTCTTCCTGGAACCCGCCGCCGTCGAAGCTATAGGTGTAGCCCGGCGGATAGGCCAGTGGCTTCAGGGTGTCCTCCATCGCCTTGCGGGCGTCCGGCATCGACACCTTGTCGGCCAGGTTGGCCTGGATGGTCAGCGTGGTCTGGCGATTGGAACGCTGGACCTCGTTGGCCGAGGGCTTGATGGCCACATCGACCATTGCCAGCAGCGGCACCGTGCGGCCATCGGGCGCGCGCACGGTGAACGATTCAAGATCCTCGGAGCCATAATGCTCGGCCCCGGAGAAGCGCACCCACACCGGCACCTCGTTCTCGCCGCGACGGAACTCGCGCAGCGGCGCCCCGCGCAGGGCAAGTTCGACGAAACGGCCCACTTCCTGCGCACTGAAACCGAACGCCAGCGCACGCTCGCGATCCACCCGCACGGCCAGTTCGCTGTTGCGATCGCCGCTGTTCACGCGCACGTCGGTCAGTTCCTTGCGCTTGGCCAGGATCGGTACCACCTCGTTGGCCAGTTCGGTCAGGGTCTGGGTGGAATCGCCCACCAGTTGCACCGACACGCTCTGCGCCTGCTGGCCGCCACCGCCGCCCGGACCGCCCTGGTCGCCGATGCCGACGTTGGCGCGCGCCGACTTGGGCAGGTCCTTGCGGATGGCGTCGACCAGTTGCTTGCTCTCGGTGATGTCCTTGGTGTCGAGCTTGATGTTGGTGCCGCCCCAGCCCTGCTCGCTGAAGAACGAGTAGATCTGGGTGATCTTGAAGCGCTTGCGATTGGCTTCCAGATAGGCCTCGATCTTGCCGACTTCCTGCGACATCTGCTCCTTGGTATAGGCACCCTTCCACTGGTAGAAGATCCGGGTTTCACCGGCATCCTCGCCGCCGAACATGTTGGTCTTCATCTGGGTCATCGGCAGCACGCTGGCGGCGATGATCAACAGGATGCCCAGTACGCTCCAGCCGCGATGGGCCAGGGTCCAGCGCAGCAGGCCGGCATAGCGGCGCTGCATGCGCGGGATCAGGCCGTCGGGCTTGCTGACAGCCGGCGGCGTCTTCAGCCGCGCGGAAATCATCGGAATCAGGCTCACCGCCACCAGCCAGGACGCCAGCAGCGACACCGAGATGGTGATGGCGATCTGGGACAGGAAGATGCTCAGCATGTTGCGTTCGCCGAACATGGTCGGCACGAACACGATGCAGTGGCAGAGCGTGCCCGCCGACAGCGCGATGGCGACATGGCGGGTGCCGATGATCGAGGCCAGCACCGGTTGTCCCGGCATCCGTTCGCGTTCCTGGTAGATGCTCTCCACCACCACCACCGCGTTGTCCACCAGCATGCCCACCGCCAGCAGCAGGCCCATCATGCTGAGGATGTTCAGGGTGACGCCGGCGAAATACATGAAGCCCAGGGTCATCACGAAGCAGATCGGAATCGCCAGGGTCACCATCAGCGTGGACGGCCAATGGCGCAGGAAGAAGAACAGCACCGCGATCGACAGCACCAGGCCGATGCCGCCGGCCTCGGCCAGGCTCAGCAGCGAGGACGTGACATTGTCGCCCTGGTTGTCCATCACCAGCACCTGCACGTCGTTCAATGCCGGGCTCTCGCGGATCGCCTCCACTTCCTTCAGCGCCGCGCTGGAGACTTCCACCAGGTTGGCATTGCGCTCCTTGAAAATGTCCAGGCCCACCGCCGCGCGCCCGTCCAGGCGACGCCCGTAGTCCATCCGTGCCGGCTTCAGCCGCACCTCGGCGATGTCGCCCAGGCGCAGGCCGCTGTTGTTCAGCACCAGCGAGCGCAGTTGTTCCAGATCGGCCAGTTCGCCCACCGGCTGCACCCGCAAGCGACGCCCGCCGTCGGTGATCTGCCCGGCCGAAACCGAGAAATTGACCGCCTGCAGTCGCGTGGTCAACTCGTTGAGGCCGAGGTTGTGCGCGGTCAGCCGATCCGGCTCGATCGCGATCTCCACCTCGTTGGCCGGCGCGCCGGAGACTTCCACCCGCGCCACGCCGGGGATGCGTTCCAGCCGGCGCTTGAACTCGCGGTCGATCATGTCGTACGCGCCGGTCAGGTCGGTAGTGCTGGCCAGGCGCACCCGCAGGACAGGCTCGTCGGTGGTGGAGAATTTGAAGACGAAGTAGCGCTGCAGATCATCCGGCAGATCGTCGCGGATGGCGTCGATGCGCTCTCGCGCCTCCGAGGCGGCGATGGCCACGTCGCGATTCCAGTCCGAGAACTGGATGAAGATGTTGGCCCCGTCCGAGCGCGCGGAGCTGTCCATCCGCTTGATGCCGGTCATGGTCGAGAGGGTTTCCTCGACCGGCCTCAGCACCGTGCGCTCGACCTCTTCCGGGGTCGAGCCGGTGTACGGCAACTGCACCATGATGAACGGCGGCGACACGTCCGGGAACGCTTCCAGCGGCAGCCGGATCGCCGCGATCATGCCGATCACGAACAAGGACACGAAGAACATGACCGTCGTGACCGGCCGCTTGATGCTGAACTCGGCGACGCTCATGCGTGCTCCGCGGCGGCCTGACCGCCTTCACCATCGATGCCCTCGGCCGAGGCGCGGTTGCGACGGCCACGCTCCAGGTAGTACTCGTCTGCGCGGCGATCCAGCAGGTTGTAGACCACCGGAATCACCAGCAGGGTCAGCAGGGTCGACACCAGCAGGCCGCCGATCACGGTGATGGCCATCGGCGAACGCACCTCAGCGCCCGGGCTGCCGAACAACGGTGCCACCGCCAGCGGCAGGAAGCCGAACAGGGTGCACAACGTGGTCATCACGATCGGCCGCAGGCGGGAACGCGCGCCTTCGATCAGCGCCTCGCGCTTGGCCACGCCGGCTTCGCGCAACTGGTTCACCTTGTCGATCAGGATGATCGCGTTCTTCACCACCAGGCCAACCAACAGGATCAAGCCGATGAAGACCACCACCGACACCGGCGAGCGTGTCATCAGCAGCGCCAGCACCGCGCCGACCAGGGCCAGCGGGATGGTGAACAGGATTACGAACGGATGCAACAGCGATTCGAACTGCGAGGCCATCACCAGGTAGACCAGGAACACCGCCAGCGCGAACGCGAACAGCAGCGAGCGCACCGACTCGGCCAGTTCCTCGCCCTGGCCGCCGATGTGCATGCCGATGGCCGCGCCCAGCGGTTCCTTCGCCACCATGTCGCGCACCTCGGCGACGGCGCCGCCCAGATCGATGTCGCGCAGGTTGGCCGACACGATGGCCACCCGGATCTGGTCGGTGCGGTGGATCTCGCTGGGGCCGGTGGTCGAGACCACGTCGGCGACCGCGTCCAGGGTCACCGGCCGGCTGCTGCCGGGGTTGACGATCAGGCGGCGGATGCTCTCCACGCTGGCGCGATCGGTTTCCTGCGCGCGCACCAGCACGTCGATCTTGCGATCGCGGAAGCTGTAGCGGGTCGCCACTTCACCACGCACCTTCTTGACCACCACGTCGGCGATCTGGCGGGTGGTCAGGCCCAGCGCGCCGGCACGCTCCTGATCGAAGCGGATCTGGATTTCCGGAAAGCCCTCCTCCACCGTCGACTTGACGTCGGCGTAGTGCGGATTGTTGCGCAGCATCGCTGCCAGCTTGCGGCCGGCCTGCTCGATCGACGCCAGATCCTGGCCGCGCAGCTCCACTTCCAGCGGGGTGGAGAAACTGAACAGTTCGGGACGGGCGAAGTCCACCTGCACCCCGGCCTTCGAGGCCATGGTGCCGCGCAGGCGCTCGGTTTCCTCGGCCTCGATCTTCTCGCTGCCGCCTCCCGCCATCACCACCGTCAGCTTGCCGATGTTCTCACCGCTCTCGGTCGGGCTGGCATCCAGGCGGGTGCCGCTGCCGCTGACGCCATACAGCGATTGCACGCCGTCATCCTTGGCATGCTTCTCCTGCAGTTCGCGGACCAGCGCGTCGGTTTCCTTCAGCGGCGTGCCCGGCGGCAGCTTGACCGTCATCTCGAAGCGGTCCTGGGCCAGCTGGGGAATCAGATCCGCACCCAGCATCGGCACCGTCAGCAGCGTCAGGCCGAACGCGGCGGCGGCGAAGCCCAGCACCAGCCAGGGTCGTGCCAGCGAGGCAGGCAACAGCCGCAGGTAAGCCCGCTCGGCGCCGTTGTACGGCTTCATCACCAGATCGCTGATCGTGCGCATGATCGGACCGACCACGGCCACCAGCCCCCGCCACACTTTCACCACGAACCAGGCGATGCCGAAGAACACGGACCGGAACACCAGCCCGATCAGATGTCCGACGAAGGCGAACGGCCGCTGCCAGGCCGATTTCGGCTGCCAGCGCGGATGCGGCGCTTCCTCGGGGAACGCCAGCGGCGGGCGGCCCTTGAGCGAGCTGAGCATCGGGATCAGGGTCATCGCGACCACCAGCGAGATCGCGATGGCGATCGCCACGGTCAGCGCCTGATCGCGGAACAACTGGCCGGCGATGCCTTCCACGAACACCAGTGGCAGGAACACCGCCACCGTGGTCAGGGTCGAGGCCACCACCGCCATGCTCACTTCGCGGGTGCCGGCGATCGCGGCCTGGAGGATTCCCAATCCGCGCTCGCGCGCCTTGGCGATGCTTTCCAGCACCACGATGGAGTCATCCACCACCAGGCCGGTCGCCAAGGCCAGGCCGCCCAGCGACATGACGTTGAGGCTCAGGCCCAACTGGCCCATGAAGAAGAACGTGGTGATGATCGACACCGGCAGCGACAGGCTGATGACGAACGTGCTCCAGCCGTCGCGCAGGAACATGAAGATGATCAGGATCGCCAGGATGCCGCCGATGACCGCGTCCTTCTTGACGTCGGCAATCGCGTGCTCGATGAAGAGCGACTGGTCCTCGATCGTGGTCAGCTCGACGTCCGGCGGAATCTGGCTCTTCAGTTCCTCCAGCTTCTTCTTGACCGCATCGGCCGTGGACACGGTATTGGCGTCGCCTTCCTTGTAGATGGCCAGTTCCACCGCTTCCTTGCCGGCCAGGCGGATGATTGCCTCGCGTTCCTTGTAGCCTTGGCGGACATCCGCGACATCCTTCAGCCGCACCGCCATGCCGCCGGCGATGGCGCTGGTGTCGCTCGAGGACGCGCTCTGCACCGAAGCCGCCGCGGCCATCGCCGCCGCCGAACCGGTGGATGCGGCGATCGCCGCCATCTGCGCGGCCGCCGATTGCGCGGCGCTGCTGCCGCCGTTGGTCTGCGCGGTGATCAGCATCTCGCGGATTTCGTTGACCGTGGCGAACTGGTTGACCGTGCGCACCAGGTATCGCTGCGAGCCTTCTTCCAGCCGGCCGCCGGAGATGTTGATGTTCTCCTGCTGCAGGCGCTGGATGACGTTGTCGATCGGCAGGTTCAGCTGGGCCAGCTTCTGCTGGTCGATGTCGACCTGGATCTCGTCTTCCAGGCCGCCGCCGACCTTGACCGCGGCCACGCCCTCGACGGGTTCCAGCTTCTTCTTCAGATCGTCGTCGGCGTAACGGCGCAGCTCGGTGAGCAGCCGTACCGCATCAGCGTCATTGGCCGGCGCATTCTTGTTGGACAGCGCCAGGCGGACGATCGGCTCGGTCGACGGATTGAAGCGCAGCAGCACCGGGGCCTTGGCCTCCAGCGGCAACTGCAGCACTTCCATCTTGTCGCGGACTTCCAGGCTGGCCTGGTCCATGTCCGTGCCCCAGGCGAATTCCAGCACCACGTCGCTCTGGCCGGTGCGCGAGACCGACTTGAGCTTGCGCAGGTTCTTGACCACGCCCAGCGCTTCCTCGACCGGCTCGGAAATCAGGGTCTCGATTTCCGACGGCGCGGCACCGGTGTATTCCGTGCGCACGGTCAGGGTGGGATAGCTCAGATCCGGCAGCAGGTTGACCTTCAGGCTGCCGAGGGCGATGACGCCGAACAGCAGCATGGTGACCGTGATCATCGCGATGGTCACCCGGCGGCGGGTGGAGAACTCCACCAAGCCGCCGCCCAGCCGCCCTTGCGGCTGGGAATCGTGGGGATCCGGATGGCCGCTCATTGCTTGCTACCAGCCTCGACGGCCTGATCCTTCGCCGCTACCGCCTTCGGAGCGGGATCACCGATCACCTGCACGGCACTGCCATCGCGCAGGGCGACCTTGCCGGCGGTGACCACGCGGTCACCGGCCTTCAGTCCCTCGCGCACTTCCAGCCATTCGCCATCGGCGTAGCCCAGCTTGATCGGCACCCGCGCGGCCTTGCCGTCGCGGACCACGAACACCGCCGGGTCGCCATCGTCCAGCAGCGCGATGCGCGGCACCACCAGGGCGTCGGCGCGCTGGTCGTAGTCGATGCGGATGCGGCTGAACATGCCCGGTTGCAGGGTCTTGTCGGCGAACGCGCAGACCACCCGGAAGGTGCCGCTGCCCGCGTCCACCACGCTGGCCACGCGATCGACCACGCCTTCGAAGCTCTTGCCCGGCAACGCATCGGCCTGCAGCAGCACCGGCAGGCCGGCCTTGAGAGTCGCCAGTTCGCGCTCGGGCACGTTGAGGGTGGCTTCCAGCTTCGAGTTGTCGACGATGCGGAAGATCGGGGTGTTGATCTGGACGAAGTTGCCGGTCTTGATCGAGCGCGAGGCGATCATGCCGGAAATCGGCGCCACCACCGTGGTGTAGGACAGTTCCAGCTTGGTCAGGTTGTACTGCGCGCGCGCGTTCTCCAGATCGAACTTGATCTGATCCACGTCGTTGGCGCTGATCATCTGCTGGTCGACCAGCTGGCGGGCGCGGTGATAGTTGTTTTCCAGCTTGCGCATCTGCGCCTCGGCCTGGGCAACGGCCAGGCGCGCACGGTCCGGATCCAGCCGCACCAGCGCCTGGCCGGCGCTGACCGCCTGGCCTTCCTCGACCATCACCGCCAGTGCGACGCCGGAGGTCTTGGCGACCACCTGCGACTCGGCGCGCGGCTCCAGGGTGGTGGTGCCGGTATAGCTGGCCGCCACCGCGCGGCGGGTGGTCGCGACGGCTTCCACCGGCACGGCGTCGGCGGCCTTGGCCTCGGCACCGTTCTTGGCCTGGGCTTCGGGTGCCGGACCGCCGCCCTTGCAGGCGGACAGGACCAGCATGCCGCAGAGGACGGGCAGCATCGCCAGGCGCAGGTGGGAGCGGCCGGATTGGGGGTGGGCTCGGGACATGGGGTGGACCGTGGTGGTGTTGTTTAGGTGTTGTATCAAGGTATATCACCCGTTCAGCGCGATTCATGCGCCGAAGGTCATGGTGACCAGCGTCCGTAATGGCCGCTTTTGCGGCGATGGCATGCGCGATGCGCGCCGGGAACCGACTGTCGCCAAGCGTGCGTCAGCCATGCGGCACCGGGATGACCGTCCGGCGGATGGCGGCATTCGTGACGTTAACGTTATACTCCGCGGAGCCAAGCGCTGCGGTTGGACGCGGCGCGCGCAAATGAGAGTCCCGGATTAACGACATGATGCGACCGCTTCCGCTCGCCGCTTGCCTTGCCTTGGCCGCCGCCCTGCCGATGGCCCTGACCGCCCAGACCCCCACCAGCGAAGCGGCCCCCGCGCCGGCTCCCGCTGAAGCGGCTGCGGCACCTGCCCCCGCCGCCGCCCCGGCTGCCGCGCCGATCACCGGCAACGCCGACAAGGGTCGTACCCTGACCTACACCTGCCAGGGCTGCCACGGCATCACCGGCTACAAGAACGCCTACCCGAACTACCACGTGCCGCGCATCGGCGGCCAGTCGGCGGAATACCTGATCAATGCGCTGACCGAATACAAGAAGGGGGCCCGCAAGCACCCGACCATGCAGGCGCAGTCCGAGAGCTTCTCGGATCAGGACATCGCCGACATCGCCGCCTTCCTTTCCACGGTCAAGTAATCGCCATGCCCAACGCCAAGCACGCCCAGCGTCTAGCCATCGCCCTGCTCGCCGCCCTCGCCCTGGCGGCATGTTCCAAGGTGGAAACCAATGAAACCGCCGCGGCCGATCCCGGCCACGCCAGCGGTGAGCACGGTTCCAGTTCCTCCGCCGGTCTGCCGGCCGGCCGCATCGCCGCCGGCGAACAGTTGGCCAATGCCAAGGGCAAGGCCACCGGCCAGAGCTGCATCGACTGCCACGGCGCCGAGGGCAATGCGCCGATCGACGGTACCTACCCGAAGCTGGGTGGCCAGTACGCCGACTACATCGCGCATGCGCTGCAGGCCTACCGTGCCGGTGATCGCCAGCACGCCCTGATGTCGCCACAGGCCACCGGCCTGAGCGATCAGGACATTTCGGACCTGGCCGCCTATTTTGGCTCGCGCGAATCCAAGCTGCGCGATCTGCACGGCGTGCACTGACGCGCGGCGGGAAAACTTCCTCGTCCCGGAGACGGAGCCTCAAGGCTCCGTTTCTGTTTGTGGCGTCTCCAGGAGGTTCCCCCACTCCTTCCGGACCGCGGCCAGCCGGGAGAATCGGAACCATGCCCCCAACCCATGCGGATGAAGGCAGGCGGCGCGGGGATGATCCAATGGCGCCGGGAGAGATCAGCCAAGCAGTGCCTGCCGGGTGGGCCGGACTCAGGAATCGGTGGGAATGGGCGTGCGCTTGACCGGGATTTCCGGCGGCGGCCGCGCCGAAGCCGGCTGTTCGCTGAGGTTGGGATCGAACAGGCCGCAGCCGCCTCCCAATTGCAGCACCGACACCACGCAACGGATCTTCTTGCTGGTGCCCGGAATCGGAATCACCGCTTCGCGGATGTTGCGCCGGACCCATTCGGCCAGCAGCGACTCGTTCGGTACCCAGTACTTGTCGAAACTGGTGGGCTCGTAGTCATAGGGCGCCCGCTGCAACCAGGTTCCCGAACTGTCGATCTTCTCGCGCGTCCATTGATCGTTGCCTCCCCCCGGCCCGCCGCGATCGGCGGTGGCCGGGCCGCTGCCGCCCGCGCCTTGCGGTACGCGTACGCTGCCATCGGCATTGAACAGGCCCGGTTTCCGCCCCGCATTCGCACCGCTGTCGCCGGCCACGTTGCGCTGCGAGGCCCCCCAGTCGTCGCCCCGTTGCGGAGTGGCCCAACCACCACTGCGATCGGCCTGCGCCGGCCCGGAACGGGTCGCCCCCGGCTGCACACCGGCGCCGGTCGTGGGCGTGGCTGCCTGCGAACCGCTCCCGCTGTCGCGCGTGACACTGGGCGCCGGTGTACTCGCGGTCGCGGCGGCTCCCGTCGTCGTGGCCGTGCTCGGGGCGGCAACCTCGCGTTCGCGCACGCCCGGCGCCGGACGTTGCAGGTCGCGGATCGGTGCCACCCGGGTCGGTACCTGGGTGGTGCGCACCTGTGGCAGCGGTGCGGCGATCTCGCGCTCCTGCACCTGCGGGACCGGCCGCGCCAACTGCGGCGTGGCGATCCCGCGCTCGGCGTTCACCCGCGGCACGGTCGGCGTTTCCAGGACGGTGATCTCGCGCTGCGGCACGCTCATCTCGCGTGGCGTGATGGTCGGCGCGGTGACCGGATCGCGTCGCAGGTTCGGGGGCGGCAGCACGTAGGCGCGGGTGGGTTCCGGGATCTCGGTGACCTGGACCGGCTGCGGCGCCTGTGGCGCGGGTTCGCTGACCTCGCGTTCGCGGACCTGCGGTGTTTCGGTCGCCAGGCTCGGCGATGGCGGCACGATCTCGGGCATCCGGCGGGGCGTGGCGACCGCGCTCGCCTCCTGTGACGCCGCTTCGCCTCCGGAGGCCGCCGCTGCCGGGGATGTGGTCGCCTGCGGCGCGCCGCCGCCGGTTTCCTCGGGCGTGCCGCGGCCAACGAACTCCACCTGCACGCGACTGCTGTCGCCGGCATCGGCCGGTTGCGGCGGCAACCGCACGATCGCCACCCAAAGCAGCAGCAACACGAACAGCAAATGCATCAGCAAGCTGGTGGAACCCGCCAGCCAGCGGATGCCGCGCTCCTCGCGCGGAGGCGGGTCCCAGTCCTGGTAGAACAGCGAACGCAGCCCGCGCCAGAAACCCAGCGCCGGCGCGATCGGGCCCGGCGGACGCGGCGGGCGCGCCGCCAGATCCGACACGATCGCTTCGGACTTTTCGCGGCTGATGATGCCCAGGCGTTCGGGCAATGCGCGCAGCCACAGGCCCCAGCCATACGGCAGCCGGGTATGACGCTCGAGCATCGGGGCCGCCTTGCGCGGCAACAGCGCCTGGATGATGAGTTCGGCGGCTCGCGTCACCGGCGCGTGGCTGCGTCAGGCCGCGTTGCCGCGGGGGATGTAGGGAGCCGAACCGGTTTCGTGATCGGTGGCGTCACGTACCGCCGTCACCCCGGGCACGCGCGCGACCAGGGTTTTCTCGATGCCCTGCTTGAGGGTCACGTCGGCCATGCCGCAGCCGTGGCAACCACCGCCGAAGCGCAGGTAGACCACGCCGTCGCCGGTGACCTGCTCCACCGCCACCTTGCCCTTGTGCTGGGCCAGCTGCGGATTGATTTCGTTCTCCACCACCCAACGCACGCGCTCGACCAGCGAAGCCGAGTCGGTCGGCGCCTCGCCCTTGATCTTCGGCGCCTTGATGGTGAGCTGGGTGCTCGCGCCCTGGAAGACGTAGTCGATCTCCGCGCCGTCCAGCCAGGCCACGCTGCCCGCATCCACGTACACGGTGAATCCATCGCAATCCACCGCCCACTCGTCGCCCGCCAGGTCACGCGGTTCGGCGAACTCCAGGCGCGCATCCGCGCGCGGCGTGCCGGCATTCACCGCGCTCAGCCGGACACCGAGCCCGGGCAGCGCCTCGCGCTCGATCAGTTTGCGGAAATGGGCCTGGGCGCTGTCGGAAATCTGGATCATGCGGGGTATTCTAGCGTTCCGGCCGGGGGTTGCCCGTCCGGATCATCGTAACGTGTGCCGGCGTTCAGCGGACCGGCCTTCCGGAGGACCCATGAACGACCTGATCCCCCTCGCCCAGGCCCATTGCGTGCCCCTGCGCGGCGGCGAACACAAGCTGGGCCAGGCCCGCATCGCCGAACTGATGCCGGAACTGCCCGGCTGGGAACTGGTTGAGGATGGCCACGCCCTGTGCAAGACCTTCGCGTTCGCCAACTATTACGAGACCATGGCGTTCGTGAACGCACTGGCGTACATCGCCCATCGCGAGGATCACCATCCGGATTTGGGCGTACATTACAACCGCGCGGTAGTCCGCTATTCGACCCACGACGTCGGCGGGCTCAGCGAGAACGACTTCATCTGCGCGGCCAAGGCCGAAGCGCTGGCAACCGGAGGACCGTGATGAAAACTCCTTTCCTGTTGGCTTCCTCTTCCCTGCTGGCGCTTGCATTGTCGGCCTGTGGCGGTTCGGGCACGCCCGCGGCCCCGGTCGCGGCGCCGACCGAACTGGCGGCAGTGCATACCCCGCCCCCGGACTATCCGATTGAACTGGCCTGCGCCGGCATCGGCGGCGTTTCCACGCTGAAGGTGGTGGTCGGCATCGAAGGCATCCCGACCGAGGTGGGCGTGTTCAAGAGCAGCGGCCAGCCCGCGCTGGACGAATCGGCCCAGAAGGCGGTGCGCGGCTGGCAGTTCAAGGCCGCCACCCGCAACGGCCAGGCGGTCAGCCAGACCATCCAGGTGCCGGTGAATTTCACCCCGCCGCCGGAACGCCCGAACCAGTGTTTCGCGCTGGATTCGCAGCGCCAGGGATGAACCCGCGTTGTTGAACCTGTTGCTCGCCTGGGCCCTGGCCCAGGCCCAGCCCGGCCAGCCGCCGCTGCCTGCGCCACCAGAGGTACAGGCCCCCCTGCGTTACCTCCCCATCCGTGTCGACGCCCGGGTCGCGCCAGCGGAGTCGATTCCGGCGGACGCGCGGGCCGGTGACATGCTGGTGTCCATCGTGGACGGGCAGACCTTGCGGGTCGCGGTGACCGTGCGCCATGACGAACTAGAGAGCGTGAACGCGGCGGCGATCCGCGCCTGGCGGGCCGAGGATGACCTGCAGATCGTCATTCCCCTGGTTTCCAATGCCGCCACTCCGTTCGAGCCCCGCTGCTGCGCCGCCTATTCGCAGGCGGATCTGATGCTCACCCTGCCCGCGGGCCTGCCCGTGAAGGTCACCGTGCGCACCGAGCGTCCGCAGCTGCATGTGATCGGCGAACAGCGTCTCGTGCCACAGCACTGAAGATCTCCGTCACGGCTCAGCCGAGCCGGTTCAGCACGTCCGCCAGTTCCGGCGCCAGCGGCGCATTGAGCAGATAGGGCGTTTTTCCGCCATCGAGCGCGAATTCCAGTGACGCGGCATGCAGGAACAGGCGTTTCAGCCCGGCCTGCTCACGCAGGCGCTTGTTGACCTCTGGATCGCCGTACTTGTCGTCACCGGCCACCGGATGGCCCATGTGCTGGGCATGCACGCGGATCTGGTGGGTGCGGCCGGTTTCGATGATCACTTCGCAATAGGAGTGGCCACCGCGCCGTTCCAGCACGCGGAAATGGCTCAGCGAGGCCTTGCCGCCGGGATTGACCTGGACGTGCCGCTCGCCGCCCTGGCGCAGGCCCACGTGCAGCGGCGCGTCCACGCTCATCACCCCGTCGGGCATCCGCCCGACCAGCAGGGTCAGGTAACGCTTTTCGATGCCGCGCCCGTCATCGCTGTCGTTCTCGCGCATCAACGCCTGCAGTTCGGACAGCGCGGATCGCTTCTTGGCCATGATCAGTAGACCGGAGGTGTCGCGGTCCAGTCGATGCACCAGCTCCAGCGTCTGCCCGGGCCGGAGCGCGCGCATGGTCTCGATGGCGCCGTGGCTGATGCCGCTGCCGCCGTGGCTGGCGACGCCGGACGGCTTGTTGATGACCAGCAGGCGCGCATCCTCGAACACGATGGCCGCCTCCATCCGCTGCAGGAACCCGGCGGGCGGCGGCGTCTTGTCTCCGGACTCGGCGAGATTGACGGGGGGAATCCGGACTTCGTCCCCGACCTCCAGCTTGCGCTCGGCCTTGGCGCGGCCGCCGTTGACCCGGACCTGGCCGCTCCGGACCAGCTTGTAGACCAGACTCCGCGGAGCCCCTTTCAGCTGGCCCAGGAGGAAGTTGTCCAGCCGCTGCCCGCCGCGGTCTTCCGGGACCCTGACCAGGCGGACGGAGGCTTTGGTCGCGCTGGGGGGCGATGAGGCGGGGGGCGGAGCGGTCATGGTCACTATTATTCTGTTACACTCGGCGGGCGAGATAAGGGTTTGATTTCGCAGGGAGTTGTCGGCTTGGAAGCAAGCCGTGGGCCAGAAGCCCGGCTCCTCGCGATTCCGACAGGTGCGCAGCCACCGCCCCAGGGGCGGCCATGTTAGCGGCTTGCCGGCGAACCCGGATACCGCCGGACGCGTGACGGCGCCCGTTGCTGAACATGTCCCGCGCGGCGCCACCACTGGTTGGGAAGCTGCCGCCGGCCCGTAACACATAGTAAAAAGCGCTCCCGCGGCGTGCCGTGGTGTCGTAGCGCTGGAAACCCAACCCGCCCCGCTGCGCCTGCGCAAGGGACGGAGCACCGTTCCAGAGGCGAAACGCCATGGCGTTCCGCGCGGTAGTAGCGCGCGAGGAACGCAAACAATGAAACGCATGTTGATCAATGCGACGCAGGCAGAAGAACTGCGCGTCGCCATCGTGGACGGCCAGACCCTTTACGACATCGATATCGAACAGCCGTCGAAAGAGCAGAAGAAGTCCAACATCTACAAGGGCCGCATCACCCGGCTCGAACCCTCCCTCGAAGCCGCCTTCGTCGACTACGGCGCCGACCGCCATGGCTTCCTGCCGCTGAAGGAAATCTCCCGCGACTATTTCCAGGCCGGGGTCGACCACAACAAGGCTGGCCTGCGCGAACTGCTGCGCGAGGGCCAGGAAGTCGTCGTACAGGTCGACAAGGACGAGCGCGGCAACAAGGGCGCCGCCCTGACCACGTTCATCTCCCTGGCCGGCCGTTACATGGTGCTGATGCCGAACTCGCCCACCGCGGGCGGCGTGTCCCGCCGCATCGAGGGCGATGACCGCGCCGAGCTGAAGAAGGCGATGGACTCGCTCGCCATTCCCGACGACATGGGCGTCATCATCCGCACCGCCGGCGTCGGCCGCGATGCCGAAGAGCTGCAGTGGGACCTGGACTACCTGCTGCAGGTCTGGAAGGCAATTGCCGAGGCCGCGCTGACCAAGCCCGCCCCGTTCCTGATCTACCAGGAGTCGCGCCTGATCGTGCGCGCCCTGCGTGACTACCTGCGCGCCGACATCGGCGAAATCCTGGTCGACACCGAAGAGCTGTACGAGACCGCGAACGAATTCATGCAGCAGGTGATGCCGCAAAGCCTGCGCAAGCTCAAGCACTACAAGGACGACATTCCGCTGTTCAACCGCTTCCAGATCGAATCCCAGATCGAGGGTGCTTATGAACGCAATGTCCGCCTGCCCTCCGGCGGCTCGATCGTGGTCGACCAGACCGAGGCGCTGACCGCCATCGACGTCAACTCCGCCCGCGCCACCAAGGGCGGCGACATCGAGGAAACCGCGTTCCACACCAACCTGGAAGCGGCCGAGGAAGTGGCCCGCCAGCTGCGCCTGCGCGACCTGGGCGGCCTGGTGGTCATCGACTTCATCGACATGTCCAGCAACAAGCACCAGCGGGAGGTCGAGAACCGCCTGCAGAACGCGCTGAAGTACGACCGCGCACGGGTGCAGCTGGGCCGCATCTCGCGCTTCGGCCTGATGGAAATGAGCCGCCAGCGCCTGCGGCCGTCGTTGGGCGAATCCAGCCAGATTGTCTGCCCGCGCTGCGACGGCCATGGCCGCATGCGCAGCGTGGAATCGCTGTCGCTGTCGATCATCCGCGTGGCCGAAGAGCATGCGATGAAGGAGAACACCGGACAGGTGCTGGTGCAGGCGCCGGTGGAGATCGCCAACTTCCTGCTCAACGAGAAGCGCGGCGCGCTGCGTGAAATCGAGACCCGCCACGACGCGCCGATCATCATCGTCGCCGACGAGGCGCTGCATACCCCGCACTATGAAGTGACTCGCATCCGCGCGAACGAACTGGGCGAGGAAACGACCAGGCCGAGCTACCAGCGCGGTACCCCGCGCAAGCTGCCGGTGCACGCGCTGACCAAGGCCCAGCTGAACATTCCGGCCGCCCCGGCGGTCACCCACGTGAAGCATTCGCAGCCCGCGCCGATCCGCGAAGAACGCGAGGCGCCCACCCCGGCCCCGGTCGCGCCCGCACCGGCGCCCGCTCCGGTCGCGGCCCCGGCGTCCGGCGGCCTGTTCGGCTGGCTCAAGCGCCTGGTCGGCGCCGAAAGCGCGCCGGCTCCGGCGCCGCAGCCGCGTGCCCAGGACAACCGCCAGCAGCGCAACGATCGCAATGACCGCAATGGTCGCCGCGACAATCGCCAGCAGAACCAGGGCGGTCGCGGCGGCAATGGTCAGCAGCGTCGCGAAGAAGGTCGCGGCAAGAGCCAGCAGGCCGCCGGTGGCCAGAATCCGCAGAATGCCCAGCAGAAGCCACGTGGCGAGCAGCCCCCGAAGCAGGCGCAGCAGCAGCAAAAGCAAAAGCAGCCCCAGGCTCCCCGCCAGCAGCAAGGACAGCAGCAGGGCCAGGGGCAACAGCAGAAGGCGCCGCGCAATGAACAGGCCCAGAAGCCGCAGCCGCAGGCCCAGCAGGCGGCCCCGAAGCAGGAAGTGGCTCCGGTCGTGAACGTTGCCCCGGTTCCGGCGCCCGTCGAAACCCAGGCACCCCAGGTCGCCGCCGCCGCGGTCGCCGTGACGGTTGCCGAAACGCCGCGTCCGGCGCCCACGCAGGCGCCCGCCGAAACCAACGCCGAAGCCGGTGACGTGAATGTCGCGGCCAATCCCGGTGAAGAAGGCGAAGCAGGCGGTGAAGGCACTGGTCGCCGTCGCCGCGGTCGCCGCGGTGGCCGTCGTCGTCGTCGCGGCAATGCCGAAGGCGCGCCGCTGGCCGACGAACAGGCTGGGGATGAATTCCTGGATGCGGGTGACGAACAGGACGTGGTCGCGCACCGTTCGCAGCCGGAGTTCGATTTCGATGACGAAGAGCCGTCCCGGACCGCACCCGCGCCGGCCCGTGCCAACGAGAACGCCCGCCCGGCCGCACCGGTCGCGGTTGCCGCGGCCCCGGTGACTGCGATGGAACACGAGCCGACCGAAGCCGTGGCGGCTCCGGTCGTGACGGTGCCCGAGCAAGTCGTCGCCCAGGTCCGCGCCGAAATCGCCGAAGTGGTCGAGCCGAAGGCCGTCGCCGAGGCGCGGACCGAGGTCGCCGCGGTGGCCGAAAGCCCTGCGTCACGCGCCGGCATCGCCGACACCGTGCAGCGGGAAGCCCAGGCCGGCAGCGAGATCGTCCAGGCCGTGCAGCAGGACATCGTGGACGTCGCGGCTTCCGCCAGCGCCCGGAACGATGCCCCGGAGGCCGCTTCCCCTGCCCCGGAGGCCGCTTCCCCTGCCCCGATGACGCAAACCGCCGCGAGCACGGCGCCGGTCGTGGCCGATACGGAAGAGAGCGTGGCCGAGCAGGCCCCGGCTGCGGGCGAAAGCGTTTCGAGCATCCCGTCGGACTTGCCGGCCGCCAACCCGGCGGTGCCTTCCGCACCGGCGCGCGGCACCACCGGGTCGCTGTTCTTCGCCCTGGATGCCGACACCCCGCCCTCGGTGACCCGCGGCCTGTTCGAACCGGTCGCCACGCCCAAGCCGACGGCACCGGAAGCCTCCGCCGAACTGGCGCACAACGACGACGACAAGCCGGTGGATCCGGATCATCCGGAAAGCGAACGCAGCGCCTGACCCCGGGCGCAGGCGCGCAACGGGAAAACCGGCTGGCGACAGCCGGTTTTCTTTTGCCTGCGGAAATGGACGAGACGGGCGTCGGCTACGGACGCCGGGTTGGAACGACTACAGCGCGCGTGCCGGGTCCAGCAGGCCGTACTGCGCCGCCAGGCGCGCCAGCGCGATGTTGTCGCTGACACCGGCCTTTTCGAACAGGCGCGTCTTGTGGGTATTGACCGTCTTGGCGCTCAGGCTCAGCCGCTTGGCGATCTCTTCCTGGCGCAGGCCCTGGATCAGCAACATGGCGACTTCCAGTTCGCGCGGCGAAAGCGCATCGAAGGGCGAGCCATCGCCGCTCACGTTGAGCAACGCCAGGTTCTGGGCCACGCTGTTGCCGAGGTAACGCTTGCCGCGCGCCACGTCGCGCACCGCGCGGATCAACTCCTGTGCGTCGCCACCCTTGCCGAGATAACCAGACGCGCCGGCTTCCAGCAGGCGCTTGGGCAGCGGTCCATCTTCCAGCACCGAGACGATGATCACCCGGGTGCCCTGATCCCCGCGCACGATGCGCTCGGTCACCTCCAACCCGCTGTAACCGGGCAAATGGAGATCACACAGCACCACGTCGGGCTTGAGCTTGCGGATCAGCGGCAGCGCTTCCTCGCCGCTCTCCGCTTCGCCCACGATGTCCAGATCGGTTTCCTGCGCGAGGATCATCCGCATGCCGGTACGCACCAGCGCGTGATCGTCGATCAGGAACACTCGAATCGTCATGCCACTTCCCCTTCCGAGCCTTGGCTCTACACCGAGCCTATTCCCGGAATGCGGCCGTCGCAACTCACATTCTAGCCGTCCATCCGCGCGCGGCCGATCTCCCACAGGTCATGGATGGACCGACTCCAGGCTCGTGCATACTCGGCATCCAACCTTCCGGGGAGCACCGAATGACATCGAGAACATCACGACGCCCGTTGTGGGCGGGCCTATTGCTGTTGATTGCACTGCCGAGCCTGGCCGCCGATGGCGGTGGCGTGGTGAGCTGGAAGGATCAGGTCGCCCGCATCAGTGCCGGCGCAGACACCGGTGCGCGTGGCCAGGCCATCACGGGGCGCCTGGATGCGCTGGGTCTGGCCTGGCGTGGCGAGGACTTCGAGCAGAAGGAAAAACAGGGGCGCAATCTGCTCGTGGATCTGGGTGGTCCGGAGGGAGCGCCGCTATTGCTGATCGGCGCCCACTACGACCGGGTCGCCGTTGGCCACGGCGCGACCGACAACGCATCCGGCTCCGCCGCGGTGCTGGAGCTGGCCGAGCGCCTCAAGGCTCGCCCGCTTTCCCACCATCGCGTACAGATTGCATTCTGGGATCTGGAGGAAGCGGGCCTGTTGGGTTCGCATGCCTACGTGACCACGCCTGGGCGCGAGAAGCCGGCGCTCTACGTCAACTTCGACGTGTTCGGCTGGGGCGATACGCTGTGGATGATGTCGCCGCAGGCGGACACCCCGCTGGTCGGTGCGCTGCGCAAGGGCAGCGAAACCCGCGGCCTCGGCTTCCAGCCGGGCGAACACTATCCGCCCACCGATCACCTCGCCTTCCTCAAGCAGGAGTGGCCCGCGGTGTCCTTCTCGCTGGTCGGCGGCGGCGAAATTGATCCCATCCTGGCCGTGTTTTCCGGCAAATCGCCGGAGAACCCGCCCAAGGTGATGCAGGTGATCCACAGTCCCCGCGACACCGTGGCCGAGCTCGACGACGGGCGCGTGGACGATGCACTGGATGTGATTGAACAGGGATTGCGCGACTGGGACGCGGGCGCCCGCTGACGGGCGTCGCCATC
Source organism: Pseudoxanthomonas sp. (assembly GCF_024710765.1). Lineage (GTDB taxonomy): Bacteria > Pseudomonadota > Gammaproteobacteria > Xanthomonadales > Xanthomonadaceae > Pseudoxanthomonas_A. Next base: position 27,532 of record NZ_JANJUE010000178.1, on the reverse strand, counting down.
GCGGCATGCGCCGGGGCGAATACGAGAACCGCCCCGGCTTTCCGGACGGCGACGGTGTCGGGCTCGCGACTGACCGCCGGGCACCTGCGATGACACAGGCGTTGGGCTCTCTCGTGGTTTCCGGGTCATCAGCCGGTCCGGAAAGCGGCGCCGGGGTGGTCGGCGCCTGCCACTAGGTCGAACTTATACGCAGTCCTGCGCGAAGGACGCGTGTAGAGCAACGCGGTTTCCGCCACGGCATCTCATACCAAAGACGAAGCCGTTTCTTTGCATGGAGATGACATGGCTGTCGCTAGCCTGTCGCCAACCGATACCGCCTTGCCGCACCATGATGACGCTCGACCTTCCCCACTCCCCGGGTCATGACGGCAGTTTCCTGCTGTCGATCAACGAATCCGATCCCCTGCATTTCCCATCCCGCATCTCGGCGCTCGCCTACGCCAGCAAACTGGCCTGGCAACGCGAACAACAGGGCCTGGACTACGCCATCAACGTCGAAGGCGGAGACGGCAAGTGGCGGCTGTTTCGAGGCGTCCGCCGGTTGCGGGCCTGATACCGCTCCGGGGACATCGGATTTTTCCTACAGCAAGCCGGGCTGTGCACCGACTGACGCGCGTGCATGATCGGGGCATTCTGGACACGTTCCCGGAAGCACGCCCTGCGACGGTCAGGAAGACCGCTCTGCAAAGGAAAACGGGCGCCGCCTTGAGCAAGCGGAAGCGGCCCGGGGACCTCCCCCTTCAAGGTCCGGCCTGGATGGTGCCGGACCTTTCTTTTTGTGTGTGCGCTACTGCCGGCATCGGCGGTGTAGACGTCCGAAAACGGTGAGTCGACGCCTCGCGGCCATGGCAACATCACGGGCGACTCCCCCCAGGATCCCCACGATGTCCACCACCGCCGAACGTACCGCCCTGTTCCGCCAACAGCATGCCGAGGGCCTGCTGCTCCTGGCCAATGCCTGGGACGCCGGCAGCGCCCGATTGATCGAATCGCTCGGTGCGCCCGCGTGCGCCACCACCAGTGCCGGCCTGGCCTGGGCGCAGGGATACCCTGATGGCGATCAACTGCCGGTATCGCGCCTGCTCGACAGTGTCGCGACCATCACCCGCGTGTTGCGCACGCCACTGACGATCGACATCGAAGGCGGTTACTCCGACCGACCCGATACCGTCGCCGAAACGGTGCTTCAGCTGATTCAGCAGGGCGTGTCCGGCATCAACCTGGAAGACGGCGGAAGGGATCCGGGATTGCTGTGCGACAAGATCGCGCGCATCCGCGCGCGCTGCCGGGACGCCGGCGTGGATGTGTTCGTCAATGCACGGACCGATGTCTACCTGCGGCGCCTCGCCCCCGCCGGCGCGGACAGCGTGCGCGAAACGCTGGAGCGCGCCTCGCGCTATCGCCAGGCGGGCGCGGACGGCCTGTTCGTGCCCGGCCTGGTCGAAGCTGAGGAGGTTGCCGCTATTGCCATGGGCACCGAACTGCCCCTCAACCTGCTCTGGCGCGCGGCCTTGCCGGATCGCGCAAGCCTGGCCCGGTTGGGCGTGCGCCGGCTCAGTGCCGGCTCGGCCCTGGCCGAATCGGCGGCCGGGCATCTGCGCTCGCGCGCCCAGGCATTCCTGGGCGAAGGCCCGGGCCTGTCCGCGGATCCGCAGGCGATGGGCTACGGCGAACTCAACGCGCTTTTCGCTTCCGCCTGAGTCCGGTGGCGTCAATCGCCGCCCAGGCACGCCACCAGGAAATCGACGGCCGCACGCACGCCCGGCAACTGCCCGCGCCGGTGCGGCATCACCAGCGTGGTGGTGACGCGACCGGCATGCCATCCCGGCAGTACCCGACGCAGTCGGCCATCGGCCAGTTCGTGCCGGCACAGTGATTCGGGCAGGCAAGCGATACCCAGGTCCGCGATCGCCGCAGCGCGCAGCACCTGCGATTCGTTGGCGATGAGACGTGCCTGCGGCGCGACCTGGATGGTTTCCTTCTCCGCGTCTTCCCGGGCCAGGGTCCATCGGCCAGCACCAGGGCCGGTCGTCAGGCCCGCATGCTGTTCAAGCGCCTGCGGCGCGTCGGGTTCGCCGGACGCTTCCAGATAGCCGGGTGAAGCCACCAGCACGACGCTTTCCCGGCGCACCGGCCGCTGTACCAGCTCCGAATCCGGCAGGGGGGCGAAATGACTGCGCACGGCGATGTCATAGCCTTCCTGGAGGACGTCGACGAACCGGTCGGTCACGTCCAGTTGCAGGCGCAGGCGGGGAAACCGTTGCGCCAGCCGCGGCAGGTGGGGCGCCAGTTGTTCCTGCGCCACCGGCACCGAGGCCGTGATGCGCACCACGCCGCTGGGTTCGGCGACCCGTTGGCGCACCACGTCCTGCGCCGCCTGGGCTTCGATGATCGAGGCGCGCGCGTGTTCGTAGAAACCACGGCCCACGTCGGTCAGGGTGAAGCTGCGCGAACTGCGATGAATCAATCGCGCCTGCAGCGCGCCCTCCAGTTCCGCCACCCGCTTGCTCAAGGTCGATTTGGGCAAGCCCAGTTGGCGCGAGGCCGGTGCGAAGCCACCGTGCTCCACGGCGGCAACGAAAAACACGAGGTCGTTGAGGTTGATCACGGAAAGTCCATGAATGTGGACGATAAGGCGCAATTTTGCCGACTACACGGACAAAGTCCACGGTTTTATGTTTCTCCAGCGGCCGGATTCCTCCCATTGACTTCCACAGGACCAACTTCATGAGCACTACCACCTTGTTGTACGGCGTTCCCTCCGGCTGTTCCTTCGGCTCGATCGTCGCCCTGGAATGGCTGGGCCTGCCCTACCGGCTGAGTCGCATCGCCATGCCCGGGGACGTCACCAGCGACGACTACCGCCGCCTCAATCCGGTCGCCGAAACCCCGACCCTGATCACCGCCGACGGGGACGCCGTCAGCGAGAGCATGGCCATCCTCAACCATCTGGGCGCCCACGGCGTCGGTACCGGCCTCGCGTTCGTCCAGGGCACGCCGGATTTCGATCGGCTCAACCAGATGCTGGCCTTCCTCAACACCACGTTCTTCAATGCCTTCAGCCCCCTGTGGCACGCGCTGGAACACGGCAGCGAGGGCACCGAGAAACAAGTGCTGACCGACTACGGGCGCGGCAAGGTCGAACGCGCGCATGCCGTGCTGGAAGCACTGCTGGGCAACCAACCCTGGCTGCTGGGCGAACACCGCACGCTGGCCGACGCCTATTTCATCGGCATCGCGCGCTGGACCCGCTATCACGACGTGGCCGACCGCCGCGAATACCCGAATCTGCAGCGCCTGTTCGAGAAACTGGAAGCGGATCCGGCGGTGGTTTTCGCGCACGCCATCGAAGCCGAACGCCCGGCGGTGTCCGCGGGCGGTTTTCTCGGCCATGTTTCCCTGCAGGACGTGTTGGGGTCTCTCCGCACGGCGGCGTGAGCCGGCGTCCGCAAGAACCGGAGAGTCGGAACGAGGCGCCGCCGCCACACTGGCGCCTCATTCCCACCAGGACATTCCATGAAGATTCTGCAAGGCAAGGTCGCCATCGTCACCGGCGCCAGTTCCGGCATCGGCCGGGCCAGCGCGTTGCTGTTCGCGCGCGAAGGCGCGCGACTGGTCGTGGTCGCACGCGGTGAAGAACGGCTGCAGGCGCTGGTATCGGAGATCACGCAGGCAGGCGGCGAAGCCGTCGCCGTGATCAGCGACGTACGTGACGAGGATTGCGCGCAAGCGGCGGTGCAGGTCGCCACCGAACATTACGGCGGGCTGGATGTCGCTTTCAACAATGCCGGCACGCTGGGCGAAATGGGGCCGACGCCGGATCTGTCCCTCGCTGGCTGGCGGGAGACGCTGGACATCAACCTGACCAGCGCCTTTCTGGCCGCCAAGTACCAGGTGCCGGCCATGCGTGCGCGCGGCGGCGGCTCGCTGATCTTCACCTCCACCTTCGTCGGCCACACCGTCGGCCTGCCTGGCGCCGCCGCCTACGCGGCCAGCAAGGCCGGCCTGCTCGGATTGACGCGCGCACTGGCAGCGGAATTCGGCCCGGAGGGCATCCGGGTCAATGCGCTGCTCCCCGGCGGCACCGATACCCCGATGGCACGGGCAATGAATGGCACACCGGAGGCATGGGCTTTCGTCGAGAACCTGCACGCGCTCAAGCGCGTCGCCAGTCCCGAGGAGCAGGCGCAGTCGGCGCTGTACCTGGCGTCGGATGCGTCCTCCTTCACCACCGGCACCGCCTTGCTGGTCGACGGGGGCGTCTCGATCACGCGCGCATGACGCGGACGCACCGCGCTCCCCTCGCCTCCCCGCCCGCCGCGCGCTAGAGTGGCGGCGGGGAATCCACCGGCCGGTTGCGGCCGATACAAGGGGACAATTGATGAGGACATCCACCACCTGCGTGGCAGGCGTGGTGTTGTATGCGGCCTGCTCGGGCGCACCGGCGCAGGAAGCGCAGCCGACTCCGGAACAGCAAACCCTCATGCGGGCGGCCCAGAACGTCACCACCCGCATCGAAACCGTCACCCGGATTCTGGACTACTGCATGCGGCAGGACGCCGGCTTCGCGCAATCCGCGCAGGACAGCCTGCGCACCTGGCGTGCGCGCAACCAGGCCTACGTAGACCTGGGACCGTCGTTGCGCGAGGAAGTCTATGCGCTGGGCGCGCGCCTGTTCGGCACGAGCCGGCAGGAAACCGAGGATGCCCTGATGGACGCGGTGCAGGAAGTCGCCGGCACGTTCGCCGAGGAACTTGACCAGGTCGATGATCCGGCCCGCCGCCGGTATGCCTGCGATACCTATGCGGCGAAGATACGCGACGGTGAACTGGACATCGGCTTCGAGCGGCCCGAAGTGAAAGCCATGCTCGATGCCCGCCTGGACCAGGCACGCAAGCGCTAGGCAGGCACGTCCGCGGCTCGCGAGGCCAGCCAGTCGCACAGCTTGTCCAGTCCGACCTCGGTGCCTTCCCTGCGCTCGCCGTGATCGGCGTAACCGTCCAGGAACACCACCTGCTCGGTGAACGACATCAAGGTACCGCCCGCGTCCGGCTGGAATGCGACCGTGACCAGCGATACCGAGATGCGCCGTTCGCCCAGCAGCAGATCGTAGGCATAGACGATGCGCCGGTCCGGCACGATGTCGAGGAAATGCGCGCGGAATGCATGCACCACGCCCTCTCCGTCGCGGACCTCGTTGTACTCGCTGCCGCCGATGCGGAAATCCAGCGCGTAGCCAGCGTTGCGCCAGTCGTCATGGCAGGAAAACCAGGCCTGCTTGGCTTCGGCCCGCGACCAAGCGGCGAACACCCTTGCCGGAGCGGCCTGCAACTTCCGATCGATGCGGAAGCTGGTGTGGGCTTCGGACGGCGTGGAAGTGGAAATGGAACTCATCCTGCACTCCTCATGTGTTGGTGATCAGGCGTCGCCATTCCGCTCGCCATCCGTGGTCGCGGCGAGGAACGCATCCAGGCGATCGAAGCGTCGCCGCCAGGTACGTTCGCGTTCCGCCGCCCAGGCCTCGACCTGGGCAAGCGCGCCGGGCACCAACTGGAAGGTACGCACGCGTCCCTGCTTTTCCGAGTTCACCAGGCCGCCCCGTTCCAGCACCGCCAGGTGCTTGACCACCGACGGCATCGCCAGCTTGAGCGGCTGGGCCAGCGACGACACCGAGGCCGGCCCCAGGCTGAGCTGATCGATCATGCGTCGACGGCTGCTGTCCGAGAGTGCGTGGAACAGGGCATCCAGGCGTGCCTGCTGCGAGCCTGGCATGCTCAGCCCGCCTCCGGCGCCAGCAGATGTTCCGGCATCGCGTCACGGTACGGGAACAGGTGGAAATACGGCCGTGCCTCATCATAGGTGCGCCGCACCGACGGACGCGCCATCAAACGGTCGAAGTAGCCGGCCAGGTGGTCGCAGCCACGCGGGAACGGCCGCACGATACCGGCATAGAACAACGCCGGCGCCGCGGCGCAATCCGCCATCGTGAACTCCCCGGCAACCGCCCACTCACGCCCGGCCAGGTGCGCCTCCAGCATCGCGTAGGCGGTATCGAGCGTGGCCGCGGCCTCGGCGACGCCACGCGGATCGCGCTCCTGTTCGCCACGCAGCCGATCGCCCACGAACTTCTGCATCGGCTGCTGGACATACAGGTCGAAGAAACGGTCCCACAGGCGGGTTTCGCGCGCGGCATCCGGATCCGCGGGAATCAATGCCACTTCGCCCGGATGATGCTGGTCCAGGTACTCGATGATCACGGTCGATTCCGGCACCGCGACACCACGTCGCACGTCGTGCAGCACCGGCATCTTGCCGACCGGCCAGATGTCCAGCAGGGGGGCGCGGGAGGCGGGATTGCCCGGTTCGACCAGTTCGCCGCGAAACGCGTTGCCCTGCTCGTAAAGGGCGATGAGGACCTTGTGGCAAAACGAGGCAAGCGGGTGGTAGTACAGCAGCAGGTCCATCGATTCCTCCGGCGCCGGGTGGGTGTTCTTAATAGTTTCCGTAATGGCTAAGTATTAGATCAACCCGGTATCGCCCGCAAGCCCCCCGGAACGGCGTCCGGTTGGTCATCGCGGCGGTGCCCTTTGTCCCAGCCCCGTTGCCCGGCCGCGCGCCGGCGCCGATTGTCGCGATCATTCCCGCACCTGCCCGGAACCTCGCATGCGCACGCCGCTCGACGGCTACCCCTGGATCCGCTCCGACACCTCCCTGCATCTCCTGAGGGTCGTCACGGCGGTGCTGTTCATGGCCCACGCGGCCGTGCGCATCGGCAACAACACCATTCCGCGTTTCGCGGAATTCATGGAGGCCCAGGGCTTTCCATACGGCGCGGCGTGGGTATGGACCATCACCCTGTACGAGCTCGCCGCCGGCACCCTGCTGATACTCAACGTGGGCGTGCGCTGGGCCGCTTCCGGTCTTGCCCTGATCGCCGCCGTCGGCATCCTTCTCATCCACTGGAAGAACGGCTGGTTCGTCGGCGAGCACGGCGTTGGCGGCAGCGAATACAGCGTTGCCCTGCTGGTGATGCTGCTAGTGATCGCGGCGCACGACACGCGCCGGCGCCTCGCGAGGTCCGCGGCCGGCACGCCAATGACGGACGACGCGCCTCCCGCGTTCGTGCGGCTGGACGGCGTGGATTGAGCCCAGCAGTGAAGCCGGCGGCGCGCTAGCCCGGGGTCGGAACGCCGCGCCGGATCAATCCATGGATCTGCTCGCGGTAGTTGCGCCCGCTGATCAGCCGCCTGCCGGTGTGCAGATCCAGCCGATAGCGGCCCGACCCCATCGGCATGATCTCCCGGATCGCGCCGGTACGGACGATGGTGGAGCGATGCACCCGCAGGAACGCCAGCGCGTCCAGCTCCGCCTCGAACGAAGCCAGTGTACGCCGCAGCGTATAGCGTCCCTGCTGGCAATCGACATCCAGATAGTTGCCCTGCGCTTCGACGACATTGATCTGGCTCTCGGGCACCAACTGCACGCGTTGCCCGATCTGGAGCGGTATCCGGCGCACGCCGTCATCGATGGTCGCCGTCTGCAGGCCCTGCAACGCCAGCCGCTCGCGCAACCGCTCCACCGCCTGTTGCAGGCGTTCGGCGGACAGCGGCTTCAGCAGGTAGTCCACGGCACGGGCATCGAAGGCGCGCGCGCCATGTTCGTGATAGGCGGTGACGAACACCACCAGCGGCGCCGGGCCGCGCCAACGCGCGAGCGCGGAAAAGCCGTCGCCGCCCGGCATCTCGATGTCCAGGAACAACACGTCGATGGCGCCGTCGCGTGCCGTACCTAGCAGTTCCTCCACATCCACGCATTCGGCAACCACGGTGATGCTGGTCCCGGCCACCTTTTCGAGCAGCCGGCGCAGACGCGCGCGCGACAGCGGTTCGTCGTCGACGATGGCGGCCTTCAGGGTCACGCCACCCGCTCCAGTGCCTGCGCAGCCGGTTTGGTCGCGGTCGCAGGCAAGGGAATCTCCAGTTCGACCACGTACCGATCCGGCGCGGTTTCCGGTTGCAACAACCGGGCGCGCGGCCCATAGAGCAGTTGCAAACGACCGGAAACACCACGCAGGCCGACCCCGTTGCCCGCCACCGTACCGGCTTCCAGCTCGCGGCTGTTTTCCACCGCCAGCCGCAACCGCCCATCGGCCACCTCCGCCCGAATCAGCAGCCAACCCGGCGACCTGCGGCGCGCAATCCCATGGACGATGGCGTTCTCCACCAGTGGCTGCAGGATCAGCACCGGCACCGGGACATCCAGGCTCCCCGTGTCGATTTCGCGGCGCACCTGCAGGCGACTGGTCAGGCGGATCTTCTCGATCATCAGGTAATGGTCCACTACCGCGAGTTCATCCCGCAGCGGTCGCTCCTGCACTTCGTCCTGTTTCAATCCGTCACGCAGCAGCGCGGACAAGGACACCAGCATGCGATCGGCCAGGTCCCTGTCCACGTGCACCATCTCCGCCACCGAATTCAGCGCGTTGAAAAGGAAATGGGGATTGACCTGGGCACGCAGGGCTTCGAGCCGGGTGGAGACCAGGCTTCTTTCGATGTCGGCGATCCGCTTCTCGCGCTCGCGCGCGCGTTCGTAGTAGACGAAGGCATGCGCCACCCCGATCACCGTCCACGCGGTCATCAAGTTGTTGCGGACACTGGTGAGCAACACCTCGCCGAATCCTGGAAGTTCGTCGTACCACTCGAACACCGGATCGGTGACGTACACATAGGCGGCCTTGAGGACGATGATCGCCAGCACTCCCAGCGACTGCACCGCCAGCGCGCGCAGCACCGCCCCCCGCTCGATCGGGAACCGCCGCACCAGCCACAGGATGCCCAGACTGAAGGGCACCCAGGTCATCCAGCCGCCGAAACTGAAGTGCAGCGCGCGCGACCACGCGATGGGTTTGCCGTCGGTGTCGCCCATGGCGACGACCTGGCTGGCGAACATCACCGAGTAGGCAGTCCACCACAGCAGGACCATCCAGACGATCAGGGGAATCTTGAAGGGGCGCTTGTCCACGGCGCCACCCTACCGCCACGCCGGTCCGCCGTACAGGCATCCGGACGCCTTTTTCGAGGATCGCCACGCATCGATGGCGTTCGTCACGCCGCCGGTGCCGTTCGTCACTGCCCGATGGCGGCGGGATTCCGGCACCCCGAAAGATCCGCCCGTTCCCACTGGACGGACAACGCCGGGAAGCCTTCGCTTCACGGACCGGACGACGACTTCCATCACCCGAGGATTCCATGGCGCGCAAACTTTTTTCCCTGCTTCCCCTTGCCCTGGCCGGCGCGGCTTCCGTCGCTTCGGCCGGCGAATGCGAGGACAATTTCAGCAAGTCCGGCAGCGTGTTCTCGGGGGCGGATTTTTCCAGCAAGGTGACCGTTCCCGATCTGTCCGTGGCGGATGCGATGGGGCAACTGCGGGGCATCATGATCGCCGAAAAGATGGACGTCATCACCGAGGATGCCGGCACCGGCACCATGCTGGTGGAACAGCGCTCGACCAATTTCACCCGCGCGGTGCCGACGCTGATCAATGTCAGCGAAGAAGGCGGCGCGGCGGTGGTGGAAATGACCGTCAAGACCGAGAAGGGCCAGTTCGCCAAGGCCGATGCCATGCGGCCCTACATGTGCCAGTTGCTGGCCAAGATGAAGAGCGGCAAGGAAGGCAGGCTGGCCGGCGCGCAGGGCGCGCGCACCCAGAACGTGGCCGACACCACCTTCAAGGACGTCTACGTGTTCTCCCGCGAAATCGCCCGCGAGGCCAAGGGCAATTCGCTGGCGGTGAATGCCCGCCACAAGGGGCGCAAGTACAGTCTGAAGGGACGGGTGGACTACATCCAGGAAGACGGCGCGGAGTACAACGTTTCCTTCGACATTCCCGACGAAAGCGACGTGCTGATCAAGGTACCCGGCGACGATCAACCGCGCGTGGGCGTGGCCTGCCTGTTCAACGCCAACCAGCTCGCCAACGTGTTGACCTTCCGCAAGGGTGACTACGCGACGTTCACCGGCAGCTTCCATCGCTATGACGACTTCAAGCGGATGCTGTGGCTGGAGAACTGCGTGCAGGCGAAGAAGAAGAAATGACGCCTGCGCGGATTCCGGTCCGCAGGCACTCGCCCTGACAATCCTGCAGGCGGATATGCGAACGCCCCCATCGGGAGCGTTCCGTGCAGGGTTGGCGGAGAGAGTGGGATTCGAACCCACGGAAGGTTTGACCCTTCGCCGGTTTTCAAGACCGGTGCCTTAAACCGCTCGGCCATCTCTCCGTTGCATTTTCAACATCACGCCGATACTGCGTGTCGGTTCGCCGGTTTGGCCATCAACCTGAAGTCGATGGTCGTTGCGACCGGCGCGCATTTTCGCATGAAGCCGCGTCGCGTGCTTACGAGGCCTTCTTGACCTTGCCGGCCTTGGCATTGTCGATGGCCAGTTCCAGTGCCTTTTCCGCGGCTTCGGAGCATTTGCCACCGCAGTCCAGGCGCGAGGCCTCGATTTGCTGCGGCAGGTGTTCGGCCAGGAAGTCGATGAACACCCGCACCGCCGGCAGCAGGCCGCGGCGGGACGCGAACACCGCGTGGCAGATGCCCTGCGGCAACGACCATTCCGGCAGCACGACCTCCAGTTCCCCCTTGCGCACGGCTTCGGCGCAGACGGTTTCCGGCAACAGGGTGACGCCGTAGCCGTCCTTCGCCATGGCCTGCAGCAATGGGAAATCGAAGCCGGCCAGGCGCGGCTGCAATTCCACCCGGCGCACTTCGCCGTTGGGGCCATGCAGTTCCCAGCGCTGGCGCGCCTCGTCCTCGCTGATGCTCAGGGTGACGTGCTCGGCCAGGTCCTCCGGCGCCTGCGGGCGTCCGGCGCGGTTGAGGTACTTGGGACTGGCGACCAGCAGTTCCTGGATCTGGCCGAAGCTGCGCATCACCAGGCTGCCGTCGTCGTCGAGTTTGGCGCGCACGCGCAGCGCCACGTCGTAGCCTTCGTTGATGATATCGACGCGACGGTTGTTGACGTGCAGTTGCAGACGAACCTTGGGGTACTTGTCGAGGAACTTCGGCAGGATCTTCGGCAACTGCATCTGTGCCACCGCCACCGGCACGCTGACGCGCACCACCCCGCGCGGTTCGGCGCTGAGGCGATCCACCACCTCGCGCGCGGCCTGCGCCTCGGCCAGCATGGTCTGCGCATGGCGATGGACGCTCATGCCGACGTCGGTCACCGCGAAGCGGCGGGTCGACCGCTGCAGCAGGCGCACGCCCAGATCCGTTTCCAGTTGGCTGATGCGCCGGCTCAGGCGTGATTTGGGAATGCCGAGGGCGCGTTCGGCGGCGGCGAAGCCACCGTGATCGACCACCATGGCGAAGTAGTACAGGTCGTTGAGGTCGTGCTGCATGACTATAGTTCCATAATCAGAACAATCAGTGATATTAGACCAGCTTTATCCTATTTTCGCAACAGCCCAGGATGGCACCCAACGCGGCACGGCCGCATTCGCCGGACAAAGCCATCATGAAACTATTGCACATCGACAGCAGCGCGCTGGCCGACAACTCGGTCACCCGCCAACTTACCGCCGCCATCGTAGCCCGTTGGCAGGACGAGGTGCCCGGTCTGAAGGTCACCTATCGTGACCTGGACGCCGAACCCCTGCCCCATCTGACCGGCCCGGTGCTGGCCAAGGTCGATCCCGAGGTGGCCGCGGCCTCCGAGGAAACCCTGCGCCAGTTCCTGGAGGCCGACGTGGTGGTGATCGGGGCGCCGATGTACAACTTCGGCATTCCCTCCACCCTCAAGGCCTGGATTGACCGGGTCGCGGTGGCCGGTCGCACTTTCCGCTACACCGAGAAGGGCCCGGAAGGCCTGGCCGGCAACAAGAAGGTGATCATCGCCAGCGGTCGCGGTGGCATCCACAGCGGCGCCGCCAGCGACTTCCAGGAGCCCTATCTGAAGTTCGTGCTGGGGTTCATGGGCATCACCGACGTGGAGTTCGTCCGCGCCGAGGGCGTGAATTATTCGCCGCAGCACCGGACCGATGCCATGGCCGCCGCGCTGGCCTCGATTCCCGGCCCGCAGCGACTGGCGGCCTGAGCACACGGCATTCTCCGCCAGTTCCGCAGTTCCCTCTCCGGGCCCGCGCAAGCGGGCCCTTTTTTTCGCCGGCTTGCCAGCGGGGGCGCGTGTACCTTCATGTCGCTATGCTTGCGCGCACCGGAACGCGATCCACCCATGCCTGCCATCGAGAAGCCCTCACGCCGCGGTTCCCGCCCGGACGCGATCCCCGCGCCGGTCGACGTCGGACAGGTCCTGGCAATGCTGCGGCGGGAAGCCAATCCCTCCCATCGCGAGGGCCTCGGCCGTTTCGGTATTCCCGACAAGCACGCGCTGGGCGTTCCGATGGCGAGGATCCAGGCCATCGGCAAACGCATCGGCCGCCAGCACGCGCTGGCGCCGGTCCTGTGGGATACCGGTGTGTACGAAGCGCGTCTGCTGGTGGCATTCGTCAGCGAGCCAGCGCAGCTGGGCGCCATGCAGATGGATCGCTGGTGCAGGGAGTTCGACAACTGGGCGATCTGCGACACCCTCTGCTTCCACTTGTTCGACCGCACACCGCATGCCTGGAGCAAGGCGCGGCAATGGAGCCGGCGGCGCGGCGAGTTCGAGAAACGCGCGGCGTTCGCCCTGCTCGCCGGCCTGGCGGTCCATGACAAACGGGCGCCGGACGAAGCGTTCGCCGACGGGCTGCGGTTGATCGAGGACGCCGCCGCGGATCCGCGCAACTTCGTCAAGAAAGCAGTCAGCTGGGCGTTGCGGGCCATCGGCCAGCGTCGCGCCGGGCTGCATGCACCAGCGGTTGCGCTGGCGCGCCGGCTGGCGGCCTCGGACGACGCCACCGAGCGCTGGGTGGGCAGGGACGCCCTGCGCGATCTGACCCGTCCACAGGTGTTGCAGCGGGTGGCGCGGCGCTGACGGTGCGCTGAGGGAAGAGCAGATCCCCCCTCGGTCCCCCTTCTTCGAAGGGGAGCAGCGAAGCGGGCTTCCGCCTAGCCGGCCAGGTGGATCAGGCGATGCGTTCGGCGCCGCCCATGTAGGGACGCAAGACCTCCGGCACGGTGATCGAGCCATCGGCGTTCTGGTAGTTCTCCATGACCGCGATCAAGGCGCGTCCCACCGCGGTGCCGGAACCGTTGAGCGTATGCACGGGTTCGGGCTTGCCGGTCGCCGGATTCCGCCAGCGCGCCTGCATGCGGCGGGCCTGGAAATCCTCGCAGTTGGAGCAGGAGGAAATCTCGCGGTAAGTCTGCTGCGAGGGCAGCCAGACTTCCAGGTCGTAGGTCTTGGTGGCGGAAAAACCCATGTCGCCCGAGCACAGCAGCATGCGGCGGTACGGCAGGCCCAGCTTTTCCAGCACCACCTCGGCGCTGCGGGTCATGCGCTCGTGTTCGTCGTAGCTTTCCGAGGGGCGCGCGATCGAGACCAGTTCGACCTTCTCGAACTGGTGCTGGCGGATGAAACCGCGCACGTCGCGACCACTGCTGCCGGCCTCGGAGCGGAAGCACAGCGAATGCGCGGTCATGCGCAGCGGCAGGCGCGCATCGTCGACGATCTCGTCGCGGACGATGTTGGTCAACGAAATCTCCGAGGTGGAGATGAGGTAGCGCGTGTGCTCGCCCAGCCGGGTGCTGAACATGTCTTCTTCGAACTTCGGCAACTGGCCGGTGCCATACAGGCTCTCGGCATTGACGATCAGCGGCACGTTGGTTTCCTCGTAGCCGTGTTCGCCGGTATGCAAATCCAGCATGAACTGGGCCAGCGCGCGGTGCAGGCGCGCCAGCTGGCCGCGCAGCACGGTGAAGCGCGCGCCGGAAATCTTGGCCGCGGTGTCGCCATCCAGCCAGCCATGGCGGGCCCCGAGTTCGACGTGGTCCTTGACCGGGAAGTCGAATGCCGGCGGGTTGCCCCAGCGGTGCTGTTCGACGTTCTGGCCCTCGTCCTCGCCGTTCGGGACGCTGGCGTGCGGCAGGTTGGGAATGCCCAGCGCGATCGCCTCGATCTCGCCACGGATTTCCTCCAGCTTCACTTCGGAAGCCTTGAGTTCATCGCCGAAGCCGGCCACTTCGGCCATCAGCGCGGACACGTCCTCGCCCTTGGCCTTGGCCTGGCCGATCGCCTTGGAGCGGGTGTTGCGCAGGTTCTGCAGCTCCTCGGTCCGCTTCTGGATCTGCTTGCGCGCCGACTCCAGTTCGGCCAGCCGGGACACGTCCAGGTCGAAGCCCCGGCTGTCCTTCAGGCGTTGGGCGAGTTCGGCGGTCTGGGTGCGGAGCAATGCGGGATCGAGCATGGGAATCGGAGCGGATATGCGGCGGGAGGCCGATTATCGCCTTTTATCCCCCCTCATGCCTCGCGGCGTTCACCCCGGGCGTGGCAGAATCGGCGCAGCCATCACGGTGCCTTCCATGTCCGCTTCCCGCGAATCCCCGGATTCCGAACTCGTGTTCCGCCTGCCCCACCGCACCCTGCGCATCGCCGGCATCGCCTTTGGCGCCGGTCTGCTGCTGTTCGTGATCGTCTGGCTGGCCGGCCGTGGCGATGACGGCTTCTATCAGCCGGAAGCCACCGCCGAGGGCAACAAGCCGGTGGTGGAGGCCCTGCCCGAACCCCTGCCCGCGCGCGGCGGCGCCAGCGGCCTGGAGGAACCCCGCCAGGATGGCAACGAGCGCCCGCAACTGGTCGAGCAGCAGGCGCCGATGCCGACGCCGATCGAGGAAGCCCCCGCGCCGGCCGCACCCGCGGCGCCGGACGCACCCGTGGTCCCTGCCGCCGGCGTGGCGCTGGCACCCAGTGATCAGCCGGTGCCGATGGCGGGCCAGACGCCCCCGCCCGACTATCCGGCCGCCGCGCTGCGCCGTGGCGATGCCGGTACGGTGATGGTGCGGGTCGACGTCGGCGCCGATGGCGTGCCCACCGACGTGTCCATCGAGACCCGCAGCGGTTCCCGCGATCTGGATCGCGCCGCGCTCGACGCGGTCCGCCGCTGGCGCTTCAATCCCGCCCAGCGCGATGGCCAGCCCGTCGCATCCAGCGTGGTCGTTCCGATCGACTTCAACCTGCAGCAATGAGGCTGCAACTGGCGCGCAGCTGAACCGGCGGCGCGCCAGCTGAATCACGACTTTCCCGATCCGGGTGGCTTTACCGGCCACTCACGCGATGCCAACAAACCTCCGTGCAAGACTCGAACCCAACGCAACAACGCGTGGACGAGGAGGTTTTCCATGGCGCAGACACATCACCAGCCCGAATGGAGTCCCGTCGAGGCGACCGATACGCCGCCGCGGGAAAAGAACGCATCCCTGCTCCTGTTGTGGGTGATCGCTCTCATCGCCGTGGTGGCGGCGGGACTGGCCTGGTACAAGCAGCGACAACCCGCCACGCTGCCGCTGGAAAGTGCAGCCCCGCCGGTGACGGCACCGGCCACCACGACACCCGATGAGCGTGGACCGGCCACGACCGCTCGCACCGATCAATCGAGAGCCGACGCCCGCCGCATGTCCGCATCGGCCGAGCGCCAGCCGCGTTCGCAGGCACCGCGCCTGCTGGCGGGCAATCCTTCGCCGCAATACCCGGCCGCCGCGTTGCGTGCCGGTGTCGGCGGTACCGTCATGGTGCGTGCCGAGTTGGATGCCAACGGCCAGCCGGTCGATGTCGACGTGATTCGCCGCAGCGGCAATCGCGATCTGGACCGCGCCGCCGTGCAGGCCGTGCGCAAGTGGCGCTTCGAACCGGCCATGCGCAACGGCAAGGGCGTCGCCAGCACGGTGCAGGTGCCGGTGGATTTCAAGCCGATCTGACGCCGTTCTGAATCCGCCCAACAAAAAGGGAAGCCGGCAACGGCTTCCCTTTTTGTTGGCGGGTTGTGTAGGAGCGACATGAGTCGCGACCGTATCAACTCCAGAATGAGTCCCTGTCGCGATTTGCGTTGCTCCTACAGGGGCGTTGCGGAACTCAGGCCGGCCGCAGGGCGAAGCCGGCACCGGTGGCCAGCGTGTCGAAACCGGGGAACGAGGTGGCGACGTTGGCGATGTCGCCCACCTGCACTTCGCCCAGGCTGCGTTGGCCGGCGACCGCGAACGACATGGCGATGCGATGGTCGCCATGGCTGTCGATGCGGCCACTGTGGAGGGCGCCGGGGTGGATCGTGCCGCCATCCGGCGTTTCATCCACCTGCAGGCCCAGGGTCCGCAGGCCGGCGGCCATGGTGGCCAGGCGATCGGACTCCTTCACCCGCAACTCGGCCGCGCCACGAACCACCGTGGGACCTTCCGCGCAGGCCGCGGCCACGAACAGCGCCGGGAACTCGTCGATCATGTCCGGCACCAGCGCCTCCGGCACTTCGATGCCGCGCAGCGGCGCATGCCGCACCACCAGGTCGGCGACCGGCTCCCCGCCTTGTCGCGCCGCGTTTTCCTCGCGGATGTCCGCGCCCATCAGGCGCAGCGCGGCCAGCAGGCCGGTGCGGCGCGGATTGAGGCCGACCGCGCGCAGGCGCAGTTCCGAGCCGGGCACGATGCTGGCGGCGACCAGGAAGAACGCCGCGGAAGAGAAATCCGCCGGCACCACCACATCGGTCGCACGCAGGCGCTGGCCACCGCGCAGGCGCGCATGGCCGGGTGAGAATTCGATGCCGGCGCCGAACGCGGCCAGCATGCGCTCGGTGTAATCGCGGGTGGGATGCGGTTCGTGCACGACGGTGTCGCCCTGTGCGTACAGGCCCGCCAGCAGCACGGCCGACTTCACCTGCGCGCTGGCGACTTCCAGGGTGTAGTCGATGCCATGCAGCGGTTGGCCGCCATGGATGCGCAGCGGCGGCAAGCCGCCCTCTTCCGTATCGATGCGCGCGCCCATCCGCGCCAGCGGCCCGGTGATGCGCCGCATCGGCCGGCGCGACAGCGACTCATCGCCCACCAGCACGCTGTCGAACGGCTGCGCCGCCAGCAGGCCGGCCAGCAGGCGCATGCCGGTGCCGGCGTTGCCGCAATCGAGTTCGCCGGCAGGCGCCTTCAGCCCATCCACGCCCACGCCATGCACGATGCGGCGCGACGGCGAGGGCGTCTCGATGCGGACGCCGAGCTTCTGGAAGATCGCGGCGGTGGCGCGGGTGTCCTCGCCTTCCAGGAAACCATCGATCCGCGAGACACCATCGGCCAGCGCGGCGAACATGATCGCGCGATGTGACACCGACTTGTCGCCGGGAATGGTCAGCTCGCCACGCAGCGGCTGTCCGGGGGAAGCAATCCAGTCTTTCATTGGGGATTCGTGATTCGTGATTCGGGATTGGGGGATTCGGTGCAGGGCGGAGAGTGGGTCGGGGCCGCTTTCACGAATCCCCAATCCCGACTCTCCAATCCCCGATCTCAAGGCACCGCCACCGGATAGGAGCCCAGGACCTTGATCTGGGCGGAGTGCGCCTTGAGTTCGGCCAGTGCCTGCTTCATGCCTTCGTCGTCGACGTGGCCGGCCAGATCGATGAAGAAGCCGTACTCCCACTTGGCGTGGTGCGAGGGGCGCGACTCGATCCGGTTCATGCTGATACCGTGGCGCGCGAACGGGCTGAGCACGTCGAACAGCGCGCCCGGCTTGTCGTGGATGAACACCAGCACCGAGGTGCGGTCGTGGCCGGATGGCGGGAAGATGCTGCGGCCGATGACCAGGAACCGCGTGGTGTTGTCCTTGTCGTCCTGGATGGAGCTCATCACCACTTTTTTCAGGCCGTAGACATGGCCGGCGCTCTCGCCGGCGATGCAGGCGGCATCGTCGGAATTGCGCGCGCGACGGGCCCCCTCGGCGTTGCTCGACACCGGAATCTTCTCGACCTTCGGTAGGTTGGCGCGCAGCCAGCCGGCGGTCTGGGCGAAGGATTGCGGATGGCCGTAGATGCGTTCGATGTCGTCGATGCGGCCGGTGCGCGAGAGCAGGAACTGGTGGACCCGCAGTTCGACTTCGCCGCAGATCTTCAGGTTGGAGGTCAGGAACATGTCCAGGGTGACCTGGATGGTGCCCTGGCCCGAGTTCTCCACCGGCACCACGCCGAAGTCGGCGTTGCCGCTTTCCACTTCCTGGAACACTTCCTCGATGCTCGCCAGCGGCAGCCCATGCGCGGAGCGGCCGAAATGCTTGAGCACGGCCTGCTGGCTGAAGGTGCCTTCCGGTCCGAGGAAGCCGATTTTCAATGGCTCCTGCTGGGCCAGGCAGGCGGACATGATTTCGCGGAACACATGCACCAGCACCTCGTCGCTGAGCGGTCCCTCGTTGCGGTCCACCACCATCCGCAGCACCTGCGCCTCGCGCTCGGGCCGGTAGTAATCCACCGCCGCGGCCAGCTTGCCCTTGGCCTTGCCGACCTGGTGGGCGAAGCGCGCGCGCTCGGCGATCAGTTCCTGGATCTGGCGATCAATGCCGTCGATCTTGGCGCGCACGTCGGCCAGTACCGGCGCGGCGATGGTGGGCTTGGCGGCGGCCTTGGCTGGCTTGCCTGCGGTCTTCTTGGGCTTTGCGGCCATGTTCCTGTTTCCTGATGTTTCCAGTGGAAGCGACGTCAGTCGCGACCGGCGTCGCTCCTGCATTGCCGTGGTTCAACCATTGCGCTGCTGGAAGTCGCGCATGAAATCCGCCAGCGCCTGCGCGCCGGCCAGCGGCATGGCGTTGTACAGCGAGGCGCGGATGCCGCCGACCGCCTTGTGTCCCTTCAGCGCCAGCAGGCCGGCCTGCTTCGATTCGGCGACGAAGCGCGCGGTCAGTTCCTCGTCCGGCAGGAAGAACGGGATGTTCATGCGCGAACGCACGGGCACCGCGACTTCATTGCGATAGAAACCGCCGGAGCCGTCGATCGCCTGGTAGACCAGCGCCGACTTGGCCGCGTTGCGGCGCGCGAATTCGGCCACACCGCCTTCGTCCAACATCCACTTCACGGTCAGCCCGAGCAGGTACCAGTTCCAGGTCGGCGGCGTGTTGAGCATAGAATCGCGCGCGGCGTGCGAACGGTAGTCGAAGATGTCCGCGCGCGGCTGGCCGGCGCGCTCCAGCAGATCGCGACGCACGATCACCACCGAGATGCCGACCGGCCCGAGGTTCTTCTGCGCGCCTGCGTAGATCAGCCCGAACTTCGAGACATCGAGCGGCTCGGCGGCGATGTTGGAGCTGAAATCGGCGAACAGCGGCGCCGCGCCCACCTCCGGCACGTCGCGGAACTCGAGGCCGTGGATGGTCTCGTTGGCGGTGATGTGCACGTAGGCGGCATCGGCGCTCAGGCGCCAGCCGGCGCGGGCCGGGATATCGCGGAATCCGCCGGGCTCGCCATCGGCGGCGATGTTGACGGCCACGTACGGCCTGGCCTGCTTGATCGCGGTCTTGCCCCAGTGGCCGCTGACCACGTAGTCGACCGCCTGCCCGGGCGCGGCGAAATTGAGCGGCAGCAGCGCCTGCTGGGTGGTCGCGCCGCCGGACAGGAACAGCACGGCGTAATCGTCGGGAATCGACAGCAGGGTCCGCAGGTCCGCCTCGGCCTGGGCGGCCACGGCGATGAAATCCGCGCTGCGGTGGCTGATTTCGACGATCGACGCGCCGACCCCGTTCCATTCCAGCATTTCGGCCTGGGCCTGCCGCAGTACCGGTTCTGGAAGGGTGGCGGGACCGGCACTGAAGTTGTACGCGCGCGTCATAGGGCACCTGAACGGGGAATCCGTAGTATGCCGCAGTGCATCAGTTGCAGGGGCAACCTTTGCCGCCTCGCTTGGCCTTTCAGTGTCGTCCACGCCTGTCCGGCGTATAAACGGAAGCTGCCACCCGCCGGGCGGCGCCGGATCCGGCGAAACCTTCTGGCCAATCCGCGCCTCTGTTGTGCGTATCCACGTTTTCCGCTTGGAGTCCCCCATGTCCCTTCGGGATGCCCTCAGGGTCCCCGCCTCGCAGATCACCGACGAGACGGTCTACCGCCAGCGCCGCGACCTGCTGCGGGCCCTCGCGCTCGGCCCCGCCCTCACCCTGGCCGGCTGCGCCGACGCCGAGCCACCCGCCCCGCCCCGGGCCGCGATCACCCCGGAGCAGGCCCGTTCGGGCTTCCGCACCGACGAGCCGCTGACCCGCTACGACGACATCACCAGCGACAACAACTTCCACGAGTTCGGCACCGGCAAGGCGGATCCCTCCACCGCCCGCAAGACCCTGCGCACCTCGCCGTGGTCGGTGGTGGTCGGCGGCGAGTGCGAGCGTCCGGGCAAGCTCGCGCTGGAGGATCTGATCAAGGGCCTGGCCCCGGAAGAGCGCGTGTATCGGCTGCGCTGCGTGGAAGGCTGGTCGATGGTGATTCCGTGGCTCGGCGTGCCGCTGGGCGCGGTGCTGAAGAAGTTCGCCCCGACCTCGAAGGCGCGTTACGTCGCCTTCACCACCCTGGCCGACCCGGTGCAGATGCCCGGCATCCGCTATCGCTCGATCGAATGGCCCTACAAGGAGGGCTTGCGCATCGACGAGGCGATGCACCCGCTGACCCTGCTGGCGACCGGCCTGTACGGCAAGCCCCTGCCGCAGCAGAACGGCGCGCCGCTGCGGCTGGTGGTGCCGTGGAAGTACGGCTTCAAGAGCATCAAGTCGATCGTGGCGATCCGCTTCGTCGAGAAGATGCCGGAAACCGCCTGGCATGAGCTGCAACCGTCCGAGTACGGTTTCTTCTCCAACGTGAACCCCGCCGTCGACCACCCGCGCTGGAGCCAGAAGACCGAACGGCGCATCGCCGGCACCGCCAACCGGGTGTTCGCCGAGCGCATTCCGACCCGTCTGTTCAACGGTTATGGGCCACAGGTCGCCTCGATGTACACGGGGCTGGATCTGAAGAAATGGTATTGAATTGATATGCGGGGCATCGAGGATGCGCGCACGCCGCGCGACGGACGGAACGCCCACGGCCCATCCGGCGGCATGAAACGGACCCGGCCATTACTGGCCGCCAAGGCGCTGGTGCACGCGCTGGCGCTGACTCCGCTGGCGATCCTGGCCTGGCAGTTCTGGTCGGTGCTGCATGCGGGCAGCGACGCACTCGGCGCGGATCCCGTCGCGGAAGTCGAACATCGCACCGGGCTTTGGGCGTTGCGGCTGCTGATGATCACCTTGGCGATCACCCCCCTGCGCCAGCTGACCGGGCAGGCGGTGCTGATCCGGTTCCGGCGCATGCTGGGGCTGTATGCGTTCTTTTATGCCTGCCTGCACCTGGCCAGCTACCTGGTGCTGGACCTGCAGGGCTACTGGACGCAGATCTTCGAGGAAATCGCCAAGCGTCCCTACATCACGGTGGGATTCACCGCCTGGCTGCTGCTGATCCCGCTGGCGGTGACGTCCACCCAGGGCTGGATCCGGCGGCTGGGCCGACGCTGGGGCCAGCTGCACAAGGCCATCTACGCCGTCGGCGTGCTGGCCGTGCTGCACTTCTGGTGGCTGGTGAAATCGGACATCCGCGAGCCGTTGCTGTACGCCGCCGTGCTGGCGGTGCTGCTGGGCTGGCGGCTGGCGCGGCGCTTCAGCCGGAACCGAACAGCAGCAGCGCGCTGAGCGCGGCCGCCAGCAGCAGAGCCGCCAGCAGCAACCAGGGCCAGCGCCGCACGGTGCCCGCGCGCCGGGGTTCGAGCGTGTCGGTGCCACCCGGCGGCGCGGCTTCGCCTCCCGCTTCGCCCAGCGGTGCATCCGCGCGGGTCCAGGGCACTTCCACCACGAACCGGTGCTGCGCGTCGAAGGCCAGCTGATCGCCGGCCACCAGCAGCGCATCGCGCGCCGCCACGCCGTTCACCAGGCTGCCGTCGGCTGAACCGAGATCCCGCAGCAACACCCGATCACCCTGGATCTCCAGCTGCGCGTGGCGCTCGGCGAAGACCGGATCGTCCACCCGGATCGCCGCCTCGCGGGCGCGTCCGACCAGCACCGGCCGCAGCAGCGGAATGCTGCGCCCGTGGTACTTGCCGCCCACGCCGCGCAGGATCACGCGCGGATCCGGCGGCGCCGGCACGGGTTCGGGACCGCGCTCGGGCGGCAGGTGCCCGGCCTGGACCAGCAGCTCCACGCCGTCGACATAGATGCTGTCACCGGCGCGCAGCAACGCCATCCGCTGGATCGGGCGTCCGTTCACGTGCACACCGCGCATGCCGGTCGGAACCTGCAGCCAGAGGCCGCGGCGATCCACGCAGATGCGCACCAGCAGCGCGCCTTGCAGCTGATCGCCCACGCCGACGTGACCGGAAGCCTCGCGCACGATCCGGTGCACGCCCATCGACAGGGGGCGATCCGGTTGCGCGCGGTTTGAAAAATGAAGTCGCAGGTTTTCCACCGGCGGCAGACTAGCGCAGCCGGGGCCACCACATCCAGCCTGATCCGCAGGGCCGGCTTGCGAATGTGAACGGCTTGCGGAGAATAGACGGCCTTTCCGGAGAGAACGCCATGGCCACCATCGACATCGTCCACGATCACAGCAAGACCCCGGCGCAGGCGAGGAAGGCGGTCGAGGACGTGGCGCGCAAGCTGGCCGAGCGCTTCGACATGGACTACGCCTGGGACGGCGACACCATGAACTTCCGCCGCTCCGGCGTCGACGGCCATATCGCGCTGCTGCCGAGCCAGTTGCGGGTCACCGCGGACCTGGGTTTCCTGCTGTCGGCGATGAAGGGACCGATCGAATCGGAAATCCGCCGCGTGCTGGGCGAGAAGTTCGTCTGAGGCAACGGCCTCGTCCCCCTGTAGGAGCGCCGTAAGTCGCGACGCTTTTTTTCGTTGTGCCGTTTGACCCAGGTTCCCCTGCCGAAGGCCGCGAATTGCGTCGCTCCCGCGAAGCAAGCGGCATTAATCGAACGGCGCCGGGTCACCGGCGAACAACCGCCGCGAGACTTCACGTTCGGCCTGTTCGATGTCGCGCACGAAGGCCTTGCCGTCGCCCAATGCCGAAAACGCGGCGAAGCCGCGTTCCAGGAAGCCCTGCAGTTCGCCAAGGCCGGTTGCCTTGGCCGGGCCGCGCGAAAGTTTGAGCAGGGTCAGCACCCCGGGCATCTTCACTGCCCGCGCCAGGCCCACGCCCAGCTGCGCGATCAGGTCGATCTGCCTTGCCCGCAAGCGCGGATGCCCGGTCTGCCGGTACGCCCGCGCGTACAGCGCTTCATCCAGGCGCTTGCGGCGCGGCGCCAGGGAATCCAGCGCTTCGGCCATGCGCAGGTCCAGGGCGTGGGTCAGCGCCCCCAGCTCGATGGCGTCGGCCACGGTCTCCAACACCGCGGCGGGCAGCAGCCGCTGCATCATCGGGACGACCTTGGCGACGTTGGCGTCGCGACGACTGAAATCCTGGTCCCCGTAGACATCGGTGAGGAAGAACATGGCCGCGCCGCGGCGCTTCGGATCGGCCAGGAAATGGCCGAAGCTGCGTTCCAGGCGCGCGGCCTGCCAGCGCCGCAGTTCCGGCAGCCAGGCCAGTCCGTTGCGCGGCTCGCGGGGATCGTGCAGGGCCTGGTGGCAGGCCAGGCGGCGGCCGAGCCGCTCGCCGATGGAAGAAGGACGGGCCATGCAAGGGATGATCCGGGCCCGTCGCGCCGGCCGCAAGCGGCCCCGCCGGTCGGCTACACTCGCCGCATCTTCCTGTGCGGGAACCGCATGCTCTCCATCCACAGTGCCCGGAAGCGCGGCGATGGCGGCCGGATCGGCCTGGCCATCGCCGGAGGCGGGCCCATCGGCGGCATGTACGAACTGGGCGCGCTGCGCGCGATGGACGAGGCCCTGGACGGGCTGGACCTGACCCGGCTGGATTGCTACGTCGGCGTCAGTTCCGGCGCGTTCCTCGCCGCCGGCCTGGCCAACCGGATGAGCACCGCGGAGATCTGCCGGATCTTCATCACCGGCACCAGCGACGACGCCGAATTCCGGCCCGAGACCTTCCTGCGTCCCAACGTCAACGAATACCTGCGCCGGCTGGCCAGCCTGCCCGGCCTGTATGCGCAGTGGGCGCAGCGGCTGCTGCGCAATCCCGGCAAGGCGGTGCGCTGGTCGGACCTGATCCTGCGGTTCGGCGGGCTGGTCCCCACCGGCCTGTTCGACAACGCCGGCGTGGAGGATTTCCTCCGCGACGTGTTCAGCCGGCGTGGCCGCAGCAACGATTTCCGCACCCTGGGTGCGGATCTGTTCGTGGTGGCGGTGGACCTGGATACCGGCGAAGCGGTCCGGTTCGGCGAGCGCGGCTGGGACGATGTGCCGATTTCGCAGGCGGTGCAGGCCAGCGCCGCCCTGCCCGGCCTGTATCCGCCGGTGGAAATCCGTGGCCGGCATTTCCTCGACGGCGCCCTGCGCCGGACCATGCACGCATCCACCGTGCTGGATCGCGATATCGACCTGATGATCGGCATCAACCCGCTGGTGCCGTTCGACGCCACCCGCGCGGCGCCACGGGCCGATGAGGCCGAACAGGTCGGACTGGCCAGCGGCGGCCTGCCGGCGGTGCTCTCGCAGACCCTGCGCACCCTGCTGCAATCGCGCATGCAGATTGGCCTGGAAAAGTATCCGCTGCGATATCCGGACATCGATCAGCTGGTGTTCGAGCCCAACGCCAGCGACAGCGAGCTGTTCTTCACCAATCTGTTCAGTTTTTCCTCGCGCCACCGGGTCTGCCAACTGGCCTACCGCAACACCCTGGCCGATCTGCGCCGGCGCGCGCCGGTGCTGGCACCGATGCTGGCCGCGCACGGCATCCGCCTGCGCCGCGACATCATCGACGACCCGCAGCGCTCCATCCTGGATGGCCTGGAGATCACGCCGCGCATGACCGACGCCACGGCGCGGCTGCGGCGGGCGCTGGACGACGTGGATCAATGGATCGCCGCGCATCGCGCCGCACGCGCCTGAGTCGCCGCGCGCTGGTGTGAAAACTCTAGACCGGCGGCCGATTCTGGCCGTCGTCCCATCCCTCCATCGACGGAATCCCATGGCCACCCTGAAGAAGTCCGCCCGCAAGAAGTCCCCCTCGTCCGCCCAGCAGGACAACCTGCAGGCACAGGCACAACGCCTTTCGAAGAACCTCAGCGAGTCCGCGCAGCAGGTCTGGCTGGCCGGCGTCGGCGCGTTCGGTCGCGCCCAGGCCGAAGGCAGCAAACTGTTCGAAACCCTGGTCAAGGAGGGCCTGTCGCTGGAGCAGACCACCCGCAAGCTGGCCGGTGGCCGCGTGGATGCGGTGCGCGATGCGGTCGAAACGACCGTGGGCCAGGCCCGCGAACGCGCGTCGGATACCTGGGATCGGCTGGAAAAGGTGTTCGAGGATCGCGTGCAGCGCGCGCTGCGCCGCCTGGAAGTACCCAGCCGCGAGGATCTCGGCGCCTTGCTTGATCGTGTTGACGCGCTCAACGCCGAGCTGCGCCGCCTGGGCGGAATGCCTTCCGCGCGCAAACCGGCGCGCACGAAGTCCGCCCCCGCCGTGAAGAAAGCCGCCGTGAAGAAAACCAGCGCGAAGAAGGCGCCCGCCAAACGCGCCGCCAGCAGTGGCAAGCGCACCACGACGAAGCGCGCGGTGAAGAAAAACAGCGACTGAATGCACCCCGCCGGTGCAACCGCAATCCGGTCGAATTTCTTGTTGCAAGGCAACATGGATCGCGCAACAATCAGTCCCGGGCCCGCCAGTCCCCAAGTACGTATGCTCCCCTCCCCTTACGGCTTCGGACTGGCGGGCCTTCTTGTGTCCGTCGCCCGCATGGCGATTCGAAGCAGCCCGCTTCGCACCTCCCGCTCGCTCCGCAACGCTGTACAGATTTTCCTGACAGCGATTTGCCGACCGCTTGGTTAGAATTCGCGGACTCTTCGGAACCTTTACGCGGTACTCATGCTCTTCTGGCTGTCTGGACTGGCCGTTGCCCTGCTGACCGGCGTGGCCGTCAGCGCCTATCTGTGGTGGGTTCGCCGCCGCAAGAACGAAATCGCCGCGGGCCTGCACGCCCTGTCCGGCTTGCGCTGGCGCGAGTTCTCCCGGCTGGTGCTGACCGCGCTCGAACGCCGTGGCATGACCATGGTCGCCGCCGCGCCGGACGAGACCCGCGATCCGCGCGGCATCTTTCCGCTCACCCGCGACGGCCAGCGCTGGCTGCTCTCATGCAAGCACGGCTCCGCCTACCGCATCGGCGCCGCCCCGGTGGAGGAACTGGCCGCCAGCGTCCGCATGGGCAACGCGACCGGCGGCATCCTCGCCACCGAAGGGCAACTCGAGCAGGAAGGCCGGGTTGCCGCACAGGGCCACAATATCGAGGTGCTGGACGGCCCGCGCCTGTGGGACGAACTCGCCCCCCTGGTCGAAACCGACCTGCGCCAGCAGATCGTCGGGCAGGCCTCCGCCCGCGCCAAACGCCACATCGCAATCGGCTGGCTGGCCAGCATCACCCTGGGCGCGCTGGTGGCGACGGCACTGGCCAATTCCGGGCTGGGCACGGGCGATTCGCCGCCCCTTGCCCCCTCCACCCAGCAGAAGCCGGCCGCCGCTTCCGCCGCCACCGAGGTGGTGGCCTACCGTGAACCGACCGAGGCGGAAATGCAGGAACAGCGCCTGGCGGTGTCGCGCGCGCTTTCGGGCACGCCCGGCGTGGTCCGCGGAGTCTGGCAGACCCGCCTGACCCTGGTCGTGGATTACCAGGGCGATGAAACCGAGGTCTGGCCGCGCATCTGCCAGCAGGTCGAACTGTATCCGGCCCTGCGCACGGTGCGCGTGCAGCTCAATCCTCCCGCCGGCAGCCAGGAGCCGGTACGTTGGCGCCAATGCAAGACGATCTGACGCCCTACCAGCGCATCGGCGGCGAAGCGGGCGTTCGCCGGTTGACCCGCCGGATGTACCAGCTGATGGATACGCTGCCCGAAGCCGCGGCGGTCCGCGCGATCCATCCCTCCGAATTGACGGACAGCGAACAGAAGTTGTTCGAGTTCCTCAGCGGCTGGCTGGGTGGCCCGCCCCTGTTCACCGAACGCCGGGGCGCGCCGATGCTGCGCGCCCGCCACCTGCCGTTCGCGATCGGGATGGAGGAAGCCAGCGGCTGGCTGGCGTGCTTCCACCAGGCCATGCAGGAAACCGTGGCCGATGCGGAACTGCGGGAGTTCCTGTGGGGACGGATTGAGCCGCTGGC
Source organism: Pseudoxanthomonas sp. (assembly GCF_024710765.1). Taxonomy (GTDB): domain Bacteria; phylum Pseudomonadota; class Gammaproteobacteria; order Xanthomonadales; family Xanthomonadaceae; genus Pseudoxanthomonas_A. Next base: position 363 of record NZ_JANJUE010000178.1, on the reverse strand, counting down.
GTTGCATATGCGGAATCAGCAGGTGTTGCCGATGGGGTGGACGGGGACTTGAGCGTCTCCTCAAAGCCACTTCCGCTTTTACGGTTTTGAGTTTGCTTCCTCCCTTTGGGCCTGTTTGCCGGGTAGCCGGAGTTATCTGGCGCTAACGCGTGGTGTTGTTATCGGCTACCACCGATGGCGCGCTCGCCGCGAGGCGTCCCTTTCTTTGCTTGTGCAAAGAAAGGAACCAAAGAAACACCCCCCTGGCGGCGTGGCCGGCGCGTCGCTCCGGGGGCGCAACCAGTCCCGGCAATTTAGGAAGGGGCCGCCAGCCCCAGCCGGCAACCGCCCCCAAACAAGTGGGCCGCCCAGAGGGGGTTTACC
>NZ_JANJUE010000389.1 GCF_024710765.1 Pseudoxanthomonas sp. | reverse complement strand
GAGGCAGCGCAGCGGGCCGGGCTATGCGCCGGTGTCGCTGGAAAAGCTCGTTGCCGGACTGGAAGGACTGCTGCGGGCGAATGCGGTCGAGGACTTCTCGATCCGGAATCCGCGCTGGCTGTCGGGCGGCGCATCCAAGCTGCAGATGGCCTTCGAGCTGGAATGGCTGCGCCCCGGCGTCGGCTTCGAGAAGACCGCGATGGTGCTGCGCATGGAGCCTGCGGAATCCATCGTCGAAACGAGCCGGCTGCGCGAATTCCAGCTGATCAAGGCCTTCGAGGGCGTCGTGCCGGTGCCGCCGGTGTTCTGGTGCGATCCGGACGGAAAATTTCTGCCGTATCCGGCCCTGGTCTATGGCTTCGCGCCGGGTGTGCCGAAGCCGTCCGAGGCCGTCAGCGGCGTGTCGGGATTGGGCACCTGCATGCCGCGCGAGGTACGGGAGCATCTGGCGCCGCAATTCGCCGACATCCTCGGGCGCATCCATCGCCACCCGATCTCGCGCGAGGCGCTGTCGGCCTTCGACGTGCCGAGCGAAGGCACGACCGAATGCGCCGAGTGGGGCGTGAATTGGTGGGAGCGCGTGTGGCAGGAGGATTCGGACGAGAACGTGCCGATGCTGAGCGTTGCCGCCGCGTGGATGCGGCGCAATCTGCCCGTGCTGGACTTCGCGTCGGTCGTGCATTCCGACTACCGCACCGGCAATTTCCTCTACACCGAACACGACAACCGCATCTCGGCGCTGCTCGACTGGGAACTCGGCCGCATCGGCGACCGGCATCAGGACATCGCGTGGACGACGAGTCGCGCCTTCTCGTCGCTGGCCGAAGACGGCAAGACTATGTTGGTGTGCGGCCTGATGCCCGAGGCGGAGTTCTACGAACGTTATGAGAAGGCGTCCGGGCTGAGCATCAATCCCAAGACCGTGCACTGGTACACGGTCTACAACGCGTATTCGATCGCCGTGCTGATCCTCGGCACCGGCTACCGCATCGCCCGCAACGGCAAGACCCACCAGGACATTCTCGTCGCCTGGCTGATCGGGATCGGTT
>NZ_JANJUE010000177.1 GCF_024710765.1 Pseudoxanthomonas sp. | reverse complement strand
TACCGGTAAAATTTCCAACTTCACCACGCGGGAATAGCTCAGTTGGTAGAGCACGACCTTGCCAAGGTCGGGGTCGCGAGTTCGAGTCTCGTTTCCCGCTCCATATTCAGGACAAAACCCCGTTCGCGGGGTTTTGTTTTGTAAGGCGCTTGAAATGGCGCCGTGATTGCGCCAGTCTCGCGCAATCGCCATCGGCCTGGTGGCAGAGTGGTTATGCAGCGGACTGCAAATCCGCGTACGCCGGTTCAATTCCGACCCAGGCCTCCATTTCTGAAAACCGACCTCGTGGTCGGTTTTTTTGTGCCTGACGGACGGAAGGGTTCGCGACTTTCCATCCCGTCCTGGCTCAGGCACGCTATCGGCATGCCCGGATGGCGAAATTGGTAGACGCATCGGACTTAAAATCCGCCGGCCGCGAGGCCATGCCGGTTCGATTCCGGCTCCGGGCACCATGATGGAGAAACGGGATTCCAATGCGGAATCCCGTTTCGCGATCGGGATTCGTCCGGGACGCCCGCGCCGGGCAACGATCGGCAGGGGGCTTGGCCAGCGACGTGGCGATCATCCATTCCCACCGCAAAGAATGATATCCATGAAGCAGGCACGGAGATGGACAACCTCGCGCGGGGCAGGTCGTTTGATCTTCCTGCTCGTGCTGCTTGCCACGATGGCGATCGCGTTGCAGATGCGGAATGCGGTTGAACGCCGATGGCTGGACCATGCAGTCAGCCAGCAGGGCGCGCGGGTCGTCGATCAGATCGACCAGGTATTCGATACGGCGGCCCGCATGCTGGCTGAAGCGGATAGCTCGACGCATGCCGACTGTTCGGCGGAGGAGCTGCGGCGGCTGCGGGCGGTTTTCATGCGGGCCAAGTTCACCAAGGATCTCGGCCGGTACGTGGAAGGGAACCTGGCATGCACCGCCGTGCTCGGAGTCCTGGCGAAACCGGTCGTGCCGCGCCAGGAACCCCTCGTGCTGGGGGCCGGGTTGACCGGCTACTGGACGGCGCTCTCGCTGACGGATCAGGATTCCTTTGCCTTGGTGGTGCGCACGGAGAAGTCGAGTGTCCATGTGGACTTCGACGCATTCCGGGTGACGCGATCGCCGGGCCTGTATTACGTGGTCGGCCTGCGGGACCGGGCGACGCGTCTTGTCATCGGGCTCGATGCGCAGCACTTGCCTGGCTTTGTCGAAGCCGGAAAAGGGCAGGGCCGCGAGGATCGTCGATTCTGTTCGCGGCGTTTTCCCATCTGCGCCACCGTCCTGGTCACGGCCGTGGCCGACGAACGCGCGCGGACGAGCGCCCTGTGGACGGTCCTGATCCTGGGGGGCCTGCTGGGAACCTGCCTGGGCTGGCTGGCGTTGGCCACGCACCGTCGCTGGAGCGCGCTGCCGGCGCGGATGCGCCGCGCGCTGGCAGCAGGGCGATTCGCGCTTCGTTATCAGCCCATCGTCGCGCTGGAGACGCCTCCCCGCATCGTCTCGGCCGAGGCGCTCATCCGCTGGATCGATGGCCCCGCATCACCGGAGGTGTTCATCGCGGAGGCGGAGCGCACGGGGATGATTGCCGAGATCACCGCGTTCGTCGTGCGCACGGTGCTGGACGAGAACCGCGAACTGTTCGAGGCCTTTCCCGATTTCCGGGTGACCATCAACGTGAGCTCTCCCGAACTGGTGGATGGCAGCCTGATGGAGACCCTGGACTTCCATTGGCCGCCTGGCCTGCCGCGACGCCATATCGGCTTCGAATTGACCGAGCGTTCCACGGCGGAACTGCAGGACATCCTGCCGGAGCTCGAACGCCTGCGCTGGCTCGGCCATCCCATCTACATGGACGACTTCGGTTCCGGCTATTCCAGCCTGAGCCAGCTGCAGCACCTGCCAATCGATTACATCAAGGTCGATCGCTCGCTGTTGCCGGAAGCGACGGCGCAACTGCAAGGTTCGATCCTGCCGGAAATCCTCGCCATTGCCCGCCGACTTCAGGCGGGCCTGGTGTTCGAAGGCGTCGAGACCGGCGAACAGGCGCGCATGCTGGAGTATCCGGATCAGATCGTGCTTGCGCAGGGGTGGTACTTCGGCCGGCCCGATACCGTCGAGGTGTTGACCCGGTTGATGACGCCGGACATTTCCGGAGCGGCCTGACACCCCGCCTGTCGATGCACTAGCATCGACGAACGTCTTGGTGTGACGGATTGCGCGAATCCGGGGTTGAACCATGACGACAGCGCTGCCAGGGCTGTCGTCACGAAATCATGGCAACGACGTCAGAACCGGTACTTCACCCCCAGCGAGACGAACTGGCCGCGCAGGTTGTACTGGGTGATGTCGAAACCGTTGGAGCCGCCGGCCGGATCGAACGGCGGGTCCTTGTCGGTGAGGTTCTGCACTGCCAGCGACAGCGTGGTCTTGGGAATGCCCTGGTAGGCCACGTAAAGATCCAGCTGGTGATACGGCTTGACCTTGTCGCGCAGGCCCGGATTGCTGGCCTGGGTGGATACGCGCTGGTCGTAGCCGGCGATGTACTGCAGGCTCAGCGTGCTTTCCCAGTCGCCGGCTTCCCAGCCGAGCGAGGTGGTGCCGCGGTTCTTCGGCAGCGCGCCCAGACGGTTGTTGCCGGCGCCGTCGTAGGGCGCCTGTCCGGCGACCAGCGGCTGCTTGAACTCCAGCAGGTGGGTCCAGCTTCCGCTCAGGGTGAAATTGCCGGCCGAGGCGGTGCGGAAGGTGCGGCTGAAATCCAGATCGATGCCGGAAGTCTTCAGTTCTCCCTGGTTGGAATACTGGTTGGTGATGATCTGGATGCGACCCTGCGCGTCGCGGATGACCCGGCCCGGGAACTGGGTGGGATTGTTGACGATGAACTGCGCATTGTCCGGCTTGATCAGGTTGTCCTGCTCGATGCGGTAGTAGTCCAGGCCGATGCTGGTGTCCGCGTCCGGCGACCACACCGCGCCGATGTTGAAGTTCTTCGAGCGTTCCGCGTCCAGATCCGGGTTGCCGGTGCGCACGTTGGTGACGCCGCGGCTGCCGCCCGGCGACAGCGGATCGTAGGGATCCACCACGGTGCCGTAGCTGATGGTCTGGCCGGGTGCGATTTCCGGCAGCGACGGCGCGCGGAAGCCGCGCGAGAACGAACCACGCAGCAGCAGCGACTCCAGCGGCTGCCAGCGCAGCGCCACTTTCGGCGAAAAGGCGTTGCCGAAGTCGTCGTAGTGATCGGCGCGACCGGCCAGTTGCAGCTCCAGGGTCTGGTGCAGCGGCACGCTGAACTCGGCGTAGGCGGCGCTGACCTTGCGTTCGCCCTTGACGATGTTGATGGCCGGGCGCAGTTCGGTGCCGGACAGCACCTGGCGGCTGGTGCGCGCGTCCAGCGACTCGCGGCGGAATTCCGCGCCCCAGGCGAAGCCGATCGAGCCGGCCGGCAGTTCCAGGAAAGACGTCGAGGCCTTGGCGCTGATCCCGTCCAGGCGGTAGTAGCCCGGACGCTTGGTCTGCAGGCGCAAGTCGTTCAGCGGCGCCGGTGTGCGGGAAGGATCCAGGAAGTCGTAGCTGCCGTCGGCGAGGATGCGCTGGAACGCGTAGCGGTTGATGAAGTTGTCGACGTACTCGCGTTGCAGGCTCTGCGAGGTTTCCGCGGCCACTTCCCAGTCCCAGCGCTCGGTCTGCCCGCGCAGGCCGGCCAGGGCGCGATAGAACACCTGGGTGTTGTCCTTCAGGCGCGGACCGAGATCGAAGAAGGTGTATTCGAACGGCAGCGGCACGCCGTTGGGGTTGTTGGGATGGCCGACCGGCAGCACGACCGGGATGTCCACCAGGGTGCCGGTGGCCGGGTTGTAGGCGCGCAGGCCGGGACCGACCGTGAGCGGCGCGCTGAAGATCTGATCCGCCTGGTTGTGGCTGTAGAGCAGGTCGGCGAACAGTTCGGTGCGCTCGCCCAGGCGGAAGGTCGCGCTCAGTGACGCCTGGATGCGTTCGGCGCCCGGTTGCAGGGTCTTGTATGGCTGCGCGTTGAAGGCGCAGGCATTGCCGGGCAGGGTGCTGCCGAAATCGCTGTACGGACGCAGCACGCTGCCATCGGGGCACGGCGAGAACGGGGTCGGCTGGCGCGGATTGAGCAGCCAGTTGCCACCGGCGGTGGACCAGCCGGCCAGGCGCCCGCCGGGCTTGTCGCGGAAGTCGCCGCTGCGGGTGAAGGCGCGTTCGTCCGCGTCCAGGCGCTCGCGCTTGAGCAGATCCAGGCCGAACAGCACGTTCCAGCCCTGCTGTTCGAGATCGCCGAAGCCGAGCAGCAGGTTGGCCTTCTGTTCGTCCAGGCCGCCGCGGGTGGCGCCGCCGACCGCGCCGCCGACCTCGATGCCCTGGAAGTTGCGGCGCAGGATGATGTTGACCACGCCGGCAATCGCATCGGAGCCATACACCGCCGAGGCGCCGTCCTTGAGCACTTCGATGCGCTCGACCGCGCCGATCGGCAGCGCGTTGAGGTCGACGAAGGTGTCCTGGGTGTTCAGCGCGAAGCCAAAGTTGGCCACGCGGTAGCCGTTGACCAGCACCAGGGTGTTCTTCGGGCTCAGGCCGCGCAGGCCGATCGAGGCCGAACCGGCGGAGAAGCTGCCGGTGTACTGCTCGTCGTAGCTGTTGCCGGCGTTGGCCGACAGCGAGCGCAGCACGTCGGTCAGGGTGGATTTGCCGGTGCGTTCGATGTCCTCGCGGGTGACGACCTGCACCGGGTTGGGACCGGCGGTATCGCTGCGCTTGATGTTGGAGCCGGTGACGACGACCGCGTCGAGGGTCTTGTCCGGTGCGGGCGCGTTGGCGTCGGTGTCCTGGGCGTGGAGGAGGGGAGAGAGGATGGCCAGCGAAATGGCCAGGGCGAGCGGGGTGGTTCGCGACATCGAAAGGCATCAAACAGTGGGCGCATGATTACCGCACGCCAATGCTGCACTGCCGAATGACCTGCGATTATCCCGAC